>NZ_CP061771.1:1277078-1596347 GCF_011751885.2 Salinibacterium sp. ZJ450 | reverse complement strand
AATCGGGTTCGTCATCAACCACCCCGGAATCACGTCCGCGATCATCGGCCCCCGCACGCTCGAGCAGCTCGAATCGCAGCTGCCCGCCGTGAAGGTGCACCTATCCACCGAGATTCTTGACCGGATCGATGCCCTCGCGGCGCCCGGCGTGACCGTTAACCCCGCCGACCATAGCTACGGTGACAACACCCTCACCCTCACGGCCCGCCGCCGCTGACACCGATCTGTTGGGGGTCGCTTCGACGGCCCAACGTTAACGACCGCATTCAACGACAATCACAAACCGTCGCGAGCCAAGCTCGCGACTATCTTCTCGTTGTCACGCCATACCGGGAGGATTTACTCAACGATCCCGCCACGAAGCGCCGGAAGACAGCCGCCACTGAGCGCGACGATCCACGAATCAATCACTCGCTGAAGGTCCCCAGGTAGCTCTCGTCCGACATACAAGCGCCCGCTTAGGGTCCGGCTTGCGGAAAGGATCGCGGGGGCGCCGAATCCTTCGCGCAGGTTGCAAACACTAGCGGTGTTGTCAGCGCCGTCACTTCAAGGCATCCCGCGTAGCGTCGTGCCGAGCCCAACCGGCTCCAGTGCGCACGTTGAACGGTCTCGGTGGTCGACCGACAGACGGACCCTTTGCGCGGTGTGCGTGGCCCCCTAGCGCGGGCGTCTGGTTGGGTCTATGTTCCGGAGCAGCGAGCGTTGAATCTCGCCTAGCTCGAGCGTTGAATCTCGCCTAGCTGCCCGGGAGTTGCATTATGAAGGTCGATCGTCACGCGCGCACGATGTTGCCGATTCCGGACCGGCCCGCGCCGGGCTTGACGACGTATGACGCGAAGAATCCGGACACGACTTTCCCGCCGATCGAGCCGCTGCTCCCGCCGGAGGGCGCACCGAATGTGCTCATCGTGCTGATCGATGACACCGGATTCGGCGCGGCCAGCGTGTTCGGGGGGCCGTGCCACACACCGAACGCGGAAAAGCTCGCCGCGGGCGGTCTGAAGTACAACCGCTTTCACACGACCGCGTTATGTGCGCCGACGCGCGCTGCGATGCTCTCCGGCCGGAACCATCATTCGGTCGGAATGGGCAGCGTTACAGAGACCGCGACCTCGGCGCCCGGCAACAGCTCGTTGCGGCCGAACACGAAGGCGCCGCTCGCGATGACGCTGAAGTTGAACGGGTACTCGACGGCCCAGTTCGGGAAGTGTCACGAGGTTCCGGTATGGCAGTCCTCGCCGATGGGCCCGTTCGATGCGTGGCCGTCCGGCGGCGGCGGGTTCGAAACGTTCTACGGGTTCCTCGGTGGGGAGAACAACCAGTGGGATCCGGCGTTGTTCGAGGGGACGACCCCGGTGGAGCCGCCGGCGACTCCGGAGGAGGGCTACCACCTGACGGAGGACTTGGCTGATCACGCGGTCAACTGGATCCGCACCCAGAAGGCGCTGATGCCGGACAAGCCGTTCTTCGTGTACTTCGCACCGGGGGCGACCCATGCCCCGCACCACGTGCCGAAGGAGTGGGCGGACAAGTACAAAGGACAGTTCGCCGACGGGTGGGACGTGCAGCGGGAGCGCACGTTCGCGCGGCAGAAAGAACTGGGGGTCATCCCGGCGGATGCCGAGCTCACTCCGCGGCATGCCGAGATCCCAGCGTGGGATGACATGCCCGAAGCGCTGAAGCCGGCGCTTGAGAGGGAGATGGAGGTGTATGCCGGGTTCCTCGAACACACCGACCATCACGTCGGGCGGGTGATCGACGCGATTTACGACCTCGGGCTGCTCGAGGACACACTGATCTACTACATCGTCGGAGACAACGGTGCGTCGGCCGAGGGTACTCTCAACGGTGCGTTCAACGAGATGGCGAACTTCAATGGCATGGGTGCCATCGAGACACCGGAGTTCTTGGCATCCAAGATCGATGAGCTGGGCTCGCCCACCTCGTACAACCACTACGCGGTGGGGTGGGCGTGGGCGATGGACACCCCGTTCCAGTGGACCAAGCAGGTCGCCTCCCACTGGGGTGGCACCCGCAACGGCACCATCGTGCACTGGCCGAACGGCATCGAGGAGAAGGGGGGGCTGCGAAGCCAGTTCACACACTGCATCGACGTCGCGCCGACCATCCTCGAGGCCGCGGGGCTGCCCGAACCGAGCATGGTCAACGGAGTGCAGCAGTCGCCTATCGAGGGCACCAGCATGCTCTACACGTTCAACGAGTCGGCATCTGCCGAACGCCACGACCTGCAGTACTTCGAGATGTTCGGCAACCGTGGCGTGTACTTCAAGGGCTGGAGCGCGGTCACCAAGCACCGCACCCCGTGGGTGATGGTCGGCGGAACCATGCGGGCGTTCGATGACGACGTCTGGGAGCTGTACGACGGCAGCACCGACTACAGCCAAGCCCACGACCTCTCCGCCGAACAGCCCGACCGGCTGCACGAGCTGCAACGGCTCTGGCTCATCGAAGCGGTCAAGCACAACGTCCTCCCGCTCGACGATCGTCTCCTCGAGCGGGCCACGCCCGAGATGGCGGGCCGCCCAACCCTGATCCGCGGCAACTCCCAACTGCTGTTCGCCGGGATGGGGCGGCTGACCGAGAACAGCGTGGTGAGCATCAAGAACAAGTCGTTCTCCGTCACCGCCGAAATCGACGTCCCCGAAGCCGGATGCGAGGGCGTGATCATCGCCCAAGGCGGCAGGTTCGGCGGGTGGAGCCTCTACGTCACCGGCGGGAAGGCCACGTTCGTCTACAACCTGCTCGGCATCCAACAATTCACCACGACCCCCGACCTGACCATCCCGACCGGGACGCACCAGGTCCGGATGGAGTTCGGCTACGACGGCGGCGGCCTCGGGAAAGGTGGGGATGTCAGCCTCTACTACGACGGCGACGCCGTCGGCAAGGGCAGGGTCGATGCCACCCAGGCGATGATCTTCTCCGCCGACGAGACCACCGACGTCGGCTATGAATCCGGCACAGCCGTCAGCGCCGACTACACGCCCAAGAGCAGCCGATTCACCGGCAAGATCAACTGGGTGCAGATCGACCTCGGCGACGACGACCACGACCACCTCATCGACCCCCAGGAACGCCTCCGCGTCATCATGGCCCGACAGTAGGGCCAACCAGCTCTGAGAATTGCGCCGGACCCATCACAGATCTATCGACCGCTCGCGGTCACAAGCCGATCGGCAATCGTGCCAGTCGGATCGGGTTGACTTCCCGAAGGCCTCGGTGTCACTTCCGCGGTCCACGTCCGCGTATTGGCACCGATCGTCAGAGCTGAACCGGTCAGATCGGTTCAACTACAGGGACCAATCCGCCACGACTCAATGGACGGCTCTCGCCTGTCGCCGATAGTTCTGGATCAGGATCAGGATGCTGACTCCGAAGACCCATGCAGGGAAGACCAGGGTCACCCAGAGACTAAGGCTGGTGACGAAGAGCAGGACGATCGCCACGGCATAGGTCACGAAGGCAAGCCATCGCGGCATGACTCCGGTGCGCAGCCACATCGTGCCCAGAGAGATCAGCAGCACTCCCGCCATCCGCAGCGCGTAGATATTGGTCACCTGCACCATGACCGCCCGCCCGAAGGTGGCCACTTCGGCACGACTGTCCTCGTCGGTGAGGAACGGCACGGTGGCGACGATCCCACCGGCGATCGCGGCTGAAACGAACACCATGGCGAGAAACAGGAGCCCGCTCCCGATGAAGACCGATGAGAAGAGTTGGTCTTCCGTCTCTTTGAAGCGATCGCGCACGACGCCCATGAACCACAGGAAGGCGATGCCCGCGAAGGGAACGAGGGACAGCCCGATCGTCAGGCGGGTCGCGGCGCCGTCGTCGTCGTCGTCGAGCCAGTCTTCGGCGGACGAAAGCTGCTCAGGGAGCGACGTCCGCATGAGAATCAGCGCGGCGCTGAAGAGGACGGCGAACAGCACCCCGGCGAGCGCGGCGGCGCGGGGACTGTCCATCCGTCGGCCAGGATCGCGGTTGCTCGACGGTTCGGTCATGGGCAGCTCCGTCCGCCGTGTGGTGCACTGCCAATGCTATTCGACGTCCACGTTTCGTGATAGACGCGCGCAGGACCGGTCCGCGGCGGCGCCGCACAGGTCAGAGTCTGGTCGGGAAGGTCAGCAGCGGAATCACTCCGACGAGTGCGAGTGCCCCCGCGACGCCGCGCACAATCCGCGAAGCCAGCGGTGATCTACCCCGCTGAGCGATCACCGCGAGGAAGCCTACGATGCGCCCTAATCCGCTATCCACCGCATCCCGCACGGCCCGACGCCCGCAATCACTCGAACTGGGCGAATTAGTTCGGCGCCTCGGTGTCAGCGCACAGTAGGTGGCCGAAGCGGCCCGTGGAACGGACGCCGGGATCGTGGGCCCGCACCAAGACCCTCAGCGGCGCTGTCGCGGTGTCCGCGGGAGTATACGCGCCCAAGCGGACCGGCGGACACCCCATGGAGCACCACACTCAACAACACCGTGAGTGCGACGACGGAAACGGCTTGGCCGACTACCTCCAACTCGCCGAGCTGCTCGATGGCCAGCAGCGCGAATACGACCGAGGCGAGCCCGCGGGGCCCGAACCAACCCATGAAGAGAACGGTCCCCGTATCCAGCCGCGTCCCGAGGAGCGCGAGCGCGACGGGAACGATGCGGATCACCGTGAGGCTCAGCACTGCGAAGACGAGGGTCCACACCGAGAAGTACTCGAATGCGACCGGCACCAACGCCGCACCGAAGAGGAACCAGACGACTAATGCAAGCGCTTCACCGAGCAGTTCCGGGAGCTCCGCGACCTCGTCGAGGTCGACACCGTTCCGCGACGAAACGGCTCCGAAGGCGATCCCCGCCACGAACGCCGCGATGAATCCGTTGGCGCTGAACGTCACGGCGAGCGCGTAGCTAGCGAGGGCGGCGGCGAGCGTGGCGAGGCGTCGGCCCCCATGAACGACCCAGAGTCGCCGCGATCCGATAGCGATGAGCTTGGCGCTAACCAGCCCGACGGCTAGGCCGACCAGGATCCCGACTGCCAGCTCGAGCAGCGGTCCGAGCGCCGCGTGCTCTCCACCCGCGATCGCGAGCTGATCCGCAGCAACGGCGAGGGTGAAGATGACGATCGGGGTGACGATGCCGTCGTTGAGCCCGCTCTCGACATTGAGAGCGCGGCGTACCCGCATGGGAATCCGCTTGTCATCGATCACTTGGGCACTGAGTGCGGCATCCGTGGGAGCCAGCGCTGCGCCCACGAAGCCCGCGAGTGCCCAGGAAATGTCCCCAAACACCAACGCCGCGCCGAGGGCGCCGAGTATTACCGTGAGCGGCAGACCGATTCCCAAGAGGCGTGCGGGTATCCGGATGTCGCGCCGAAGCGACGCGACATTCACACGCGCCGCATCCGAGAACAGCAGGAGCGCGAGCGTAATCTCCGTAAGGAGTTGGATCGAAGGCGCCTCGATGTCAATGGGGACGGGGCCCCAGGTCTGGTTGGCCAGGACGAAACCGGCCACCGAGAACACCAGCGGACCACTGATATTCCAGCGTGCCAGGCGATCCGATAACACGGCCCATCCGAACACCATCGCCATGAGCACCGCGAACGAGGATTCCGTCACCGGCTCGTCCTCTCCCGCCGAGCAACGCCCATCGAATGATGGTCACGGCTGGGTTCAAACCACTCAACGCGAACTCAAACCCAAGCGCATTGTACGACGCGGGAGGAAGACTCTCATCACGTAAGTCAGGTGAACTTCTCGGCGACGCTCCGGCTTGCGGGTCCTTCACCGGCATTGGCCCGGCATCCGAGATCTCGCGGAAACCTTATTGCAGGAGAGTGAGCGCTTGGTGGCTCCCCATTGCAGGACCCTCGGTTACCGATCGACGGGATGGCGATGCTGTCACTCAACCCGTACCCGTTCGCGTCACCGGCTCGGCGTCATCACACTGCCCGGACGCTGAACGGGCAACCTTGACCGACTCACTAAACCGGACCGTGATCAACGGCATCATCTTTGATTCCACTACCGAGACTCGCCTCGGCATAATCAGGTGTGCGGGATGCATTGGTGTCGGTCGCCATTCAGCTGGACGTGTCATGCCGACTCTTGGGAGAGGATGGGATCGTGAGACAGCGCCGATTCCCGAACCGCGTTTATGGACAGGGCACGGAACCTGACCCGCGTTTCAGTCTTGCGAACGAGCGCACCTTTCTCGCTTGGATCCGCACGTCGCTCGCGTTACTCGCCGCCGGCGTCGCGCTCGAAGCCTTGCAGCTTCCAATTCGAGAGGACCTGCGTGCGGCCTCCGCTGGGATCTTCATCGCGCTCGGCACGCTCGCGCCGTTGACTGCCTGGATAGGCTGGATGCGCACCGAGCGATCCATGCGGCTAGAACGACCGATCCCGGCGCCGTCTTTGGCCGCGCTGTTGAGCGCGGGTGTAATCGTCGCTGCCCTTCTTGTAGCCGTTGGCATGCTGCTGTGACCGACGAGAAGGTGTTCGATCCCGGGCTGCAACCAGAACGCACCCTGCTCGCCTGGCAACGCACCGTGCTCTCTTTAGCCGTGGCCGGCGTACTGGCCGCCCGCTTTGCTGCTCCCCAGATCGGCCTACCCGCAGCCGTTCTGGGCCTAATCAGCGCAGCACTCTCGATTGCCGCATATGTAGGCGTCCGCTATCGGTACCGCCGCGCACACACAGGCTTGCGCGCCGCTGAAACATTGCACAGTCTTTCGGCATGGCCGCTAGCTGCGCTTGCCGGGTCGACATTTACGCTGGGCATAGTAGCCGCGGTCTACGCGCTCGGCGTTGCTGGCGAGTAAGGGTAACTCCCTGAAGGGCTATCTCGCTCCCGAGCGAGGAGTTAAACATGGGGTCGCAAGCCGTCTACCCGAGGAAGGCCGGGTTCGCCTCGCACACGTCCACCACCGAACCAAACGCCCATGTGTCGGCCGTCACCGTGGCGAGAATCTTCAGGCCCGCACGTTCCGCATTCCGCGCGTAGTCTTCACCGACGAGACCTGCCTCTTCTGAACGACCGGATCAGGCACCTCGCGCCACTCCTTCTCGCTGGGACCCAAGCACACGAGCGCTTTCATGGCGGCTCCTTCTCGTCGATGAGCGGATGTCTGGTGGAAACCGACGAACGCGGCGGTTCGCCGACGCCATGTGCTGGCGAGCGTAGGCCGGCGCGATCAGCGGGGAAGGACCTACCGCAACACCGCACAATACGGCGCGCCTGAAAACACTCAGGCGCGCCGTTCTTGCGTTAAGCGCGGCCGCTGAAAGACGTGAACGTCACTGGCCAGCCAGCGAAAGCATCCGGAAACGAAAAGGCGACCCGAAACGGATCGCCTTTTTCAATATTCCTCGGAATATTCATTTCGGCCCGGAAACACGGGGGAGTGGGACGCGCTGCCAAGGAGGCATTCCACGCAATAACACTCGAAATTCCACGTCCACGATGCGCCCCCGCAGCGCGGATCAATCGCGCCGACAATACGGAAGAACCCCCGGCTGAAAGCCGGGGGTTCATGCATGTCTCAACCAGTACCCGCCAGCCGAAGCTGGAAGATCGAAGCCTCGCGCCGAAGCAGAGGTCAGGAATCAGCGGTAGCTACGCCCTTGGGGCCCTTCACCCGGTTAGAGCGCCTCCAGCACACTCACGTAGTTCGCCACCGCCAGACCGCCCATATTGTGCAGGGCGGCGCGACGCGGATTCGGCAGCTGCATCTCGCCGGCCGTCCCTGTGAGCTGCATGGCGGAGATGACGTGCTGCGAAACGCCTGTCGCGCCCACCGGGTGACCCTTCGACTTCAGACCCCCCGACACATTGATGGGCAGCTTGCCGTCGCGGTAAACCCATCCCTCATCCAGTGCGCGACGGCCCTCTCCAGGAGAGGTGAGTCCGAGCACCTCGTAAAGAATCAGTTCAGCAATGGTGAAGCAGTCATGCACCTCGGCGAACGACAGGTCGTCGAGTCCTACACCGGCCATCGTGAGCGCGCGATGCCAGGCGGCCGCGCTGCCGGCGAACTCGGTCGGGTCGCGTTTCTCCGCGGGCAGGAAGTCGTTGGCGTGACCAAAGCCGGTGAGGCGAACGCCGGCGGTGACAGCATCGCGGGAACGGCTTCCGGCGGCGGAGATGACAACCGCCGCAGCGCCGTCAGACACCGGCGAGCAGTCGCTGCGGCGCAATGACCCTGCGACGATCGGATTCTGGGCTGACACCGTCTGGCAGAACTCCTCACTCAGGTCTTTGTGCAGGTGGGCGTACGGGTTCGCCATGCCATTGTGGTGGTTCTTCGCGGCGATGGCGCCCATCGGGTCGCCGGCTGGTCCGTGGCGGCCTTCATAAGCCGCAGCCACCGTGGCGAAGAGCCCAGCGAAGCCCGTACTCGACGGTTTTCCGGCCATTTCGTAGTCGGCGCCAAGCAGCGCAGCGCCCACCTTGTCGGCACCGGCGGCGGTCATCTTCTCGGCGCCGATAACGAGCACCGTCTTCGCCGTACCGGCCAGCAGCGACTTCACGCCCTGCTGAAACGCCGCCGAGCCTGACGAGCATGCGTTCTCCACCCTGGTCGCCGGCACGTTTGCCAGGTCGGGCGACACCTGCAACGCCAGCGACGAGGCGAATGCGAGCGGCTCCATTCCGGCGTTGAACTGGCCGACGTAAATTTCGTCCACGTCCTTCGCCTCGATGCCGGCATTCTCGATTGCCTCGCTGGCCACACCGACGATGAGCGACTCCAACGTTTCGTCGGTCAGTTTGCCAAAGCGGGAATGCCCCCATCCGGTCAAGAGGATGTCGGTTCCAAACTGTCCTGCGAGGGTCATGCACGTGCCCCTTCGGTGGCCGCGACGTCCGCGTCTATGGTGGTTGCGATCGTCACGGTCGGCCTGCTCGCTGCCGTGAAGTCGCTTCGGCGGAGCGCGATGAGGGCGATGATCGACGCGATGCCGGTTGCCACGAAGAAGTACACGGGCGAGGTGATGTCGCCGGTTTCGGCAATCAGCCAGGTCGCGATCATCGGCGCGCTGCCGCCGAACACCGCAACGGGAACGTTGTATGCCACGGCGATGCCGGTGGATCGCACGCGTGTCGGCAACAACTCGCTCATAGTGGCGTAGGTCGATGAGGCGTACAGGCCGAAGAGCAGCGCGGTGGCGAGCAACGGCCAGATGAAGGTGGCGGGGGTAGCCCCTGGCCCGGCGAGGAAGAACCAGATCATCGCGGCGGTGCCGAGCACCGCGATGACCAGCAGGAACGGTTTCCGGCCGAACCTGTCGGTGAACATGCCGCCGAAGGGCATCACGACCGCCGCGAGCAGGCTAGCCAGGAAGACATACAACAGCACAGTTCCCGAATCGAAGCCGAGGATCTTGCCCATGAACGTCGATGCGTACGTCAGCACCAGGTAGAAGATCGAGCTGTGCAGGGTGATGATGAAGAACACCAGCGCCAAGGCACGCTTCCACTGGAATACCTCGCGCAGCGGCGCCTTTGAAGTTTGGCCGGTCTCCTGCAGGGCGCGGAACTCCGGGCTGTCTTCGAGCTTCAGACGAATGTAGAGCGAGATGAGGCCGAGTGGTCCGGCGATCAGGAACGGGATGCGCCAGCCCCACGCCTGCATCACCTCGGGGCCGACCAGGAAGGTCATGCCGTTGGCGACGACGCCGCCCAGCACCAGGCCAAGCACCGCGGTAACCATCAACCAACTGGTCGAAAACCCGCGGCGACCGGGACCGGCGTACTCGGAGATGAAGCTGGTGATCGTGCCGATCTCCCCACCGGCTGAGAAGCCCTGAACGCAGCGGATCAATACCAGCAGGATCGGCGCGCCGACGCCGATCGCCTCGTAGGTCGGCAGCACTCCCAGCAGGAAAGTCGAACCGGCCATCAGGATAAGCACGGTCACCAGCGTCTTGCGGCGGCCGAGCTTGTCGGCGAGCGGCCCGAAGAACAAGCCGCCAAGCGGTCGGATGAAGAAGCTCAGTGCGAACACCGCGAAGCTGCTGAGCAGGCTCGTCACGGGGTCGTCGGAGACAAAGAAGGCTTGGCCGATGTAGACCGCCAGAAACCCGTAGATTCCGTAGTCGTACCATTCGATCAGGTGGCCCGCAGAGGCGCCGACGAACGTGCGGCGTCGTTCCCTGCTGGTCGGTTGTGTGATTACTGGAGTGTGCGTCATTGCGTCAGTCCTTGTCGTGGGTAGTGATGTGAGTTGCCCGCAGGGCGATAATGCGCAACGCCAGTTGGCGCTGAATCGCGACGTCGGTGTCGCGCCAGCTGACTCCGGTGATCTGATCGATCCGCGCCAGCCGCTGATGAACGGTGTTGGGGTGCAGGTATAGCGATTCGGCTGCCGCCACCACGTTGGAGGAATGGCGGTACACCGACTCCAGCGTCGACAGCAGCTCGGTGCGGTTCTGCTGGTCGTGGTCGAGTAATTGCCCGAGCACGTCTCGGATGAACAGGTCGAGGTCCTCACTCGTGCTGTTGGCCAGGATGGTGGGAAACGGGGCGACACGGGAACTGTCGGATCCGTGTCCGATGCGTCCGAGGGCGATCAGAGCGCTCGCGGTGTTCCGCGCTTCACGTACGGCGTCGCCGAGCGTGGCGGGGGTCACAGACAACCGGCTGGCGCCCACCGTTATAGCATCGTCGACCGCCGTCGTGAGCGCCGCGGCGGTGTGTTGAGCCGTCTGGTCGGCGTTCCCGCCGGGCAGCCAAAGCAGCACACAGCCCTCCAACTGGCACGACAGGCCTTGCTGCTGTTCGGCGAACCGGTGGGCGGCGCGGAAGAGGTCGTACCGGTGGGTCTCGTCGCGAGGTACGGCGAGTAAGACCGTGTCAAGTGTGGTGATGTCGGTCGAGACCGTTGCACGCAGCAGTGCGGCGCGATCACCGGTCGGATGGCGCAGAAGTTCGGAAACCAACGTGGCGGTGGCCTCGCGCGATGAGCTCAGGCTGGCCTCCAGTGATTCGACCATGAGTGTGCCGACGGATGCCGCGCGCACGAGCATTTGGGAGGCCTGTGTGTCGTCCCGCTTGTCGCCGTCGGAGTCCTCACGGTGAAGCATGTAGCCGAGCGTTGAGTCTCTTGTTGACAATGGTTGGACGTTCCAACCGTCCTCCGACGCGGGCAAGTCATCCTCACCGATGCGCGCCAGTTCCCGCTTGCCTTGGTCGCACAGGACGATTGTTCCGCCGAGTGCCGCCTGCGTCACCGAGGCAAGATCCTCCAGCGATCCGCGGTTCATCAGGAGCGCCATCAGGCGATCCTGCAACTCGAGAATCGCGAGTGATGTTCCTTCGCTGGCCCGCAATGCCTGCAGTGCTTCCTCAAGTTCCTCCACGGTCTGCTGGTCCTGCGCGTGTACCGTGGCGTTCTCGATCAGCACGCCGGCGTGCTGGGCGAGCGAGAACAGCAGTTCGGCGTCTTGGGGCCGGTAGTTGTGCTCGTGTCGGTCAGCGGCGAGCAGCAGCCCGACAACCCGACCTGCCCGCAGCACGGGTACTCCGAGTATGGCGCGCAAGCCTTCCTCGATCGTCGCGGAGTCGATGGTGCCGGTATGGGTGTAGCGGGAATCGATCAGATAGTCAGAGGTCCAGCTCGGCCGTTTGCTGCTGGCGATGTAGCCGGAAATCCCCTCACCTGGCTCTACTTTCAGCCGGCTGAAGGCGTCGCTCATGATCCCCTCCGACACGTGCATCAAAGCGACACCGGTCCACTGATCGAAGGTAAGAAAGTAGGCGACGTCTGCCATCAGGAGTCGGCGACTCCGAGACACGATGGATTGCAGCACCTGATCCACCGCGTCAAGGCCCGCGATGTCCCGCACGGATTCGCTCAAGCGCACCAGCGCGCGTTCGCGGTCTTCGAGTTCGTCGATCCGCGTGCGTACCTTGACTGCTGCGGCGACCAAATCCCTATCCACCGCGTTCATGCCGGTGTTGGCGCCGTACTCCTGCAACTCGGCAGTGGTGGCTCCGTTGGCGAGCCGGGCGAGCAGTTCTGCGTCGAGACGCATGCCGGAGTTACGAACGTCGGCGGTCATGCGCTGGCCTTCTCGCTCGCTTGCACCGCTGCCTGAAGCTGAAATCGTCGGATTTTGCCCACGCTCGTGCGGGGGAGCTCGTCGATGACGGTCCATTCCCGGGGTCGGCTTTGCGGTGGCAGGTTGAGCTCCGCCCACGCCATCAGCTCGGCGGGCACCGGTGGCTCCTCTGGATCGCGCGCCACGACGAATGCCACGGGCACCTGGTCTCGAATGGGGTCGCTCTTCGCCAACACCGCAGCCTCGAGCACGCCCGGTGCCTGAGCGACCACCGACTCCACCTCGGTCAGGCTGACGTTCTCGCCCGACACCTTGATCACGTCGTCGACCCGCCCGACGAAACGGAGCGTGCCGTCGGCGTCGGCGCGGGCGAGATCACCGGTACGGAACCACTGCTCGCCATTCCTGGTCGAGAAGGAGCGCGCGGTGGTGGCCGGGTCGTCGAGGTATCCCGCGAACACGTCGTCACCGGCGCTCCCGCGGACGGTCATCATGCCTGGTTCGCCCTGCGGAACCAGCTCCTCGGTGACCGGGTCGAGCAGTTCGATGGTCCGGCCGGGAATGGGCGATCCGATGACGTCAGGCCGGGGCGCGGTACCCAGGTCAGCGGTGACAATGGCGCAAGTTTCGGTCATGCCGTACAGCTGGCGAGGCTGGCACCCCACCCGCTCGGCGAACTCGCGGTAGTGCTCCTCGCCCAGGCTCTGCGCGTACCAAAGGTGCTCAAGTTGCAGGTGCGGTGCGTCATCGGGCCGCCGGGCGAGGATCATCCGGATCGGCGCCGCGAACAGGCTGGCGTGTGTGACTCCAAGGTCAGCCGCCTGCTGAAACCAGCCCGATGCTGAGAAGGCGGAGACGAGCGCAACACTGGCCCCGGTGGCGATCGCCGGGCTGAAGCAGTAGAACTGCCCATTTGCGTGGAACATAGGCAGGGTGACCAGCCAGCGGTGCTGCGGCTGCAGGTTCACGAGGTTCGCCATGGAGTGTGCAAGTCGCACATAGTTGCGCTGCGTGAGCATCACGCCCTTGGGCTCCGAGGTCGTGCCTGAGGTGAACATCACGGCAAGCCGGTCGGTTGGCGAGACCGCTGCCCATTCCAGAGACACGTCACGAGCATCGTTTAGGGCCAGGAGTGGAGAGCCGGGCAGTGCGTCTGCGGCCGCTTCCGTGAGCTCGATTGTGAGCGTTAGCTGGTCTGCCGATCCAGTTAGATACGCGTCCCTCCTACTTGCTGCATAGAACCCCACCTTCGGCTGGGTTCTGCGGATTTGCGAGGCAATGTCGCGCGACGTCGATGCCGGATCCACCGGCACGATCCACGCGCCGAGTTTGGCCGCAGCCAACCACAGAAGAACGAAGGCGGGAGAGTTTTTCAGCGCCACGTGCACGGAGTCGCCACGCAGCACGCCTAGATCGGCCAGGCGTCTCGCTGTCTGAGAGACCAACCGGTCGAACTCGCCGTACGTCCATTCAGCCGCACCCTCAGCCGGCTCGCTGAAAATCAGGAATGTGCGGTTGCGGTGGCTGTGAACAGCGCCGCTCCACAATTCGTGGAACGTCTCGTCGGTCGGATCTTGCATCAAAAGCGCCTTTGCTCGGAACATTCGACCACATATGGCCGAATACAAGTGACCGTCAGACTACGTCAGCATTGCCGGCTCCACCCTGTGATGCTCTCACTGAGATAGGGCATCGCAATGTGGCCGGATCACATTCTCCCGGGAGGTGAGGAAGTGTGGCTGCCACGTCGAACGGCTGCCCGCAGCCTGGCGTGGTCCGGCGCCGCTGAGAGTCGGCAATTGGCCCTTTGCCGGACTCGGGAAGGACCGATCGGCAGACCTCCGCGAAAGAGGAACACGAAGAAAGGCCGGATCCCGAAGGATCCGGCCCACTGTCTCAACACAGTTTCTTGGAAATATGGTTTCGAGACGCTCGCTGACGCTCGCTCCTCAACCAACGAGGATGATCGATTTGTTTGTTGTGTCCGAGGGGGGACTTGAACCCCCACGCCCTATACGGGCACTAGCACCTCAAGCTAGCGCGTCTGCCATTTCCGCCACCCGGACGAGTGTCTTGGTTTGTTCAACCGAGAGACGACATTAGCACGAATCCGCACACGACTTTGACGCCCGATAGCGTTGGGGGCATGGCATCCGACACCCACGCTGACGCGCTCGACTCGACCGCGCTCATCGCCCGCGATCTGATCCGATTCGACACCACGAATTTTGGAGAGGGACGCTCTAATGGCGAGACGGATGCCGCGGAGTACGTCGCCGCGCATCTGGAGGCACTCGGCCTCACCGCCGAGCTGATCGACTCCGAGCCGGGACGCACCAGCGTCATCACCCGGGTGCCGGGCGCCGACTCGGCCAAGCCCGCGCTCGTGCTGCACGGCCACCTGGACGTGGTGCCGGCCGACCCCGCCAACTGGAGCGTCGACCCGTTCGCCGGCGAGATTCGCGACGGCATGCTGTGGGGCCGCGGCGCCGTGGACATGAAGAACATGGACGCGATGATGATCACCGCGCTGCAAGAGATCCTCGGCAGCGGCCGGCAGCCCGCCCGCGACCTCGTCGTGGCGTTCTTCGCCGACGAGGAGGCCGGGGGAGTGCTGGGCTCGGCGCACCTGGTGAAGACCCGCCCCGAGCTGTTCGCGGGTGCCACCGAGGCGATCAGCGAGGTCGGCGGCTACTCCATCACACTCGCCGGCAAACGGGCATACCTGCTGCAGACCGGCGAGAAGTCGCTGCTCTGGATCAAACTGGTGGCCCGCGGCACCGCCGCGCACGGCTCCCGGGTGATCCGCGACAACGCGGTCACCAAACTGGCCGAGGCGGTAGCCACACTCGGCCGGCGCGACTGGCCGATCCGCCTCACCGACACCACCACCGAACTCCTCGCCGAACTCGCCCGCATCCTCGGAGTCGACCCGCAGACGGCCGGACCCGACGAACTCGTTCTGGCCACCGGCACCGCCGCCGGCTTCATCCAGGCATCGCTGCGCACCACGACGAACCCCACCGGGCTGACCGCCGGGTACAAGCACAACGTCATCCCCGACCGGGCCGAGGCGCTCATCGACATCCGAACCCTGCCCGGCGAGGAGGACTCGGTGCTGGCCGAGGTGCAGGAACTGCTCGGCCCGGAGATCGAGATCGTGGTGATGCACCGCGACATCGGCCTCGAGACATCCTTCGACGGTCCGCTCGTTGACGCGGTGAAGAGCACCCTCGAACTGCACGATCCCGGAGCCCCGGTGCTGCCGTACCTGCTCTCCGGCGGCACAGACAACAAGGCGCTCTCGCTGCTCGGCATCAAGGGCTACGGTTTCGCCCCGCTGCGGCTGCCCGCAGACGTCGATTTCCCTGCGATGTTCCACGGCGTCGACGAACGCGTGCCGCTCGACGCATTATCCTTTGGCAGGCGGGTTTTGACCGACCTGCTGCTCAACTACTAACCACGGGAGTCACACGCGTTGCAGTTCATCGAGGCCATCATCCTCGGCCTGGTCCAGGGCCTCACCGAATTCCTCCCCATCTCGTCCAGTGCGCATCTCCGCATCGTCGGGGAGTTCCTGCCGAGCGCCACCGACCCCGGCGCCACCTTCACGGCGATCACCCAGATCGGCACCGAGATCGCCGTCCTGGTGTATTTCTGGAAAGACATCACCCGAATAATCGGGCGCTGGTTCCGTTCGTTCGGCGGCAGCGTTCGCAAGGATGACCCCGACGTGCGGATGGGCTGGCTGATCATCCTCGGCACCCTCCCGATCGTGCTCGTCGGCTATTTCGGGCAGGAGTACATCCGCTCGGTGTTCCGCAACCTGTGGCTGGTCGCGATCGTGCTGATCGTCTTCGGCATCCTGCTCGGCCTCGCGGACCACTACGGCAAACGCAACCGCGAACTGCCCGATATCACCTACCCACACGGCATCTACTTCGGCCTGGCGCAGACCCTCGCCCTGGTGCCCGGCGTCTCCCGGTCTGGTGCGACCACGACCATGGGTCTCGCCCTCGGTTATTCCCGTCCGGCGGCAGCGCGCTACGCGTTCCTGCTCGCGGTGCCGGCGGTGTTCGGCAGTGGTCTGTATGAGCTGGTGAACAGCTTCGGTGAGCCCGAAGGCTACTACGGCTACGCGCAGACCGCCGTTGCCACGGTGGTGGCGTTCGGCGTGGGCCTTGCGGTGATCGCCTTCCTGATGAACTACATCTCGAAGAAGTCGTTCATGCCGTTCGTGATCTACCGCCTCGCGCTCGGCGCTACGCTCATGATCTTGCTGTCAACCGGGGTGCTCGACCCCCTCTAGGATCGAGTCCATGAAGTCCTGGAACCGGCCCGAGATCCCGTCGCTTGCAGGTTCCGGACCGGTTCCGGTGCTCTATGACACGGTTACCGGGTCGCTCCAGCCGGCCGTCGCCGCCGACGGTGTGGCCGGACTGTACGTCTGCGGCATCACCCCGTACGACGCCACCCACCTCGGTCACGCGGCCACCTACCTCGCCTTCGACACGCTGACGCGGGTGTGGCTCGACGCCGGCTACGAGGTGCGCTACGCGCAGAACACGACGGATGTCGACGACCCACTGCTTGAGCGCGCGCAGGCGATCGGGGTGGACTGGCGCCAGCTCGCGAGCGACCAGACCGAGCTGTTCCGTCAGGACATGCAGACCCTCGGCATCATCCCGCCCGACCATTACGTGGCCGTCACCGAGGTGATCGAGCCGGTGGCGGATGCCGTCGGCCGCCTGGTCGAGCAGGGACTCGGTTACCGGGTGGGCGACGACTGGTACTTCGACAGCGTCGCGGCATCCACCGGGTCGTCGTGGACGCTGGGCGAGATCTCCGGCCTTGACCGGGCCACCATGCTGGCGCTCTCGGCAGAACGCGGGGGAGACCCCGACCGTCCCGGCAAACGCGATCCGCTCGACCCGCTGCTGTGGATGAGCGCCCGGCCGGGCGAACCGAGCTGGCCGTCGGCGATGGGGCACGGCCGCCCGGGCTGGCACATCGAATGCTCGGTGATCGCGGAGCGATACCTTGAGATCCCGGTCACCGTGAACGGCGGCGGTTCCGACCTGATCTTCCCGCACCACGAGTTCAGCGCGGCGCACACCGCAGCGCTCACCGCCAAGCCGCTCGCGGCGCACTATTCGCACGCCGGAATGGTGGCCTACCGGGGCGAGAAGATGTCGAAGTCACTGGGCAACCTGGTGTTCGTGTCACGACTACGCGCGGCGGGCGTCGACCCGCGCGCCATCCGGCTCGCCCTGCTGTCCGAGCACTACCGCAGCGACTGGGAGTGGACCGAGGCGCACCTCACCGAGTCGGAGGCTCGGCTGGTGCGCTGGGTCAGCTGGGCGGCGGCCCCGGGAGAGGACGACTCGCTGATCGGCGAACTGCGCACCCTGCTCGCGTATGACCTGGACACCCCGGCCGCCCTGGCCACCATCGACCGGCACGTCGCGCACCAGACGGCGCCGTCGCGGGCCGCGCTCGACGCCATCGACGCGCTCCTCGGAATCCGGCTGCGCTAACAGCGCTGCGCTAGCAGCACTCCGCTAACAGCGTCGCGCTAGCCTCCGGTCGGCCGCCACGGCTCGTCGCCCGGGCCCGACATGCCGCGACCGTCGCGGCCGTCCTTGCCGTCGCGGCGCCTCAGGTACTTCTCGAACTCCTCCGCGATGGCGTCGCCGCTCGCTTCCGGCGAGTCCACGGCATCCCGAGCCACCTCCAACTGGTGGATGTAGGCCGACATGTCTTCGTCGTCGCCGGCGAGCGCGTCGATCCCGCTCTCCCAGACCGCGGATTCCTGAACCAGGTCGGTGCGGGGCACCATCACGTCGACGATCTCCTCGAGCTTGTCGATCAGCGCCAGGGTGGCCTTCGGCGATGGCGCGTTATGCACGTAGTGCGGTACCGACGCCCAGATCGTCATGGTCGGGATGCCCGCCTTCTCCGCGGCATCCGCCAGCACGGTGAGAATGCCGATGGGCCCCTCATAGGTGCTGCGCTCCAGCGCGAAGTCCTTGCGCAACTGGGCGTTCTCGCTCGAGGCGAAGATCGTGATCGGCCGGGTGTGTGGGACGTCGGCGAGCATCGCACCGAGCATCACGATTCCGCTGATCCCGTTGTCGATCACCGCTTCCATGATCTCGCTGGTGAACGTCTTCCAGCCGCGGGACGGCTCGGTGCCGACCAGCAGGTAGAGCGAGGAGCGCTTCGGCTCCACCGGGCCGTACATGGTGACCCCGGGCCAGACGACCGAGCGGTCGCCGTTCTCGTCGGCCTCGATCGTGGGGCGATTGAACTGGTAATCGAAGTAGTCTTCCGGCTCGATTTCCGCGATCGGGTACACCTCCAGCTGGTCCTGCAGCGTGCGGATGGCGCCGCTCGCGGCATCTCCCGCGTCATTCCAGCCTTCGAAGGCCACGACGAGTACGCGTCCGCTCGTGAATCCTGTGGTGTCTGGCACTCTCATCCTCGCTGGCCGAGCCGTCTGGCTCCGCCTCTCAGTCAAGGATAGAACCCTTCCGTTTAGACTCGTGGGTTGTGACTACACTCCAGCCAGCCGCCGTCCTCTGGGATATGGATGGCACCATCGTCGATACCGAGCCGTACTGGATCGCCTCGGAGACCCGCCTTGTCGAAGAATTCGGCGGCACCTGGCGCCAGAGCGACGCGCTCGGACTGGTCGGCCAGGGACTCTGGCACTCGGCCCGGGTGCTGCAGAACCGGGGCGTCACGCTGAGCGAAGACGAGATCATCCAGACCCTCACCAGCCGGGTGCTCGCCCTGATCGACATCGAGGTGCCCTGGCGACCCGGAGCTAAGGAACTGCTGTTCGAGCTCAGGCAGGCCAGCGTCAAGACCGCGCTCGTCACCATGTCGATCAAGCGGATGGCCGACCACGTGGCGAACGCCATCGACTTCACCGCGTTCGACGCGGTCGTGGCGGGGGACACCGTCACCCATAGCAAACCGCATCCCGAGCCGTATCTGCTCGGCGCGCGACTGCTCGGCGTGAATGCCCAGGACTGCGTCGCGATTGAAGACTCCGAGCCCGGCCTCGCCTCCGCGGTTGCCGCCGGCACCACCGCGATCGGCGTGCCCGCGCACACCACCATCCTCGAGGGCCCGGGCTACACCCTGTGGCCCACCCTGCACGAGCGCACGATCGGCGACCTCGCCGCCGTGCACTTCGCCGCCCAATCAAAGAGAGCAGTATGACCGACGCCCTTCGCCGCCAAAACGGCCCATTTCGCGAGGGTGACCGCGTTCAGCTCACCGGCCCCAAGGGCAAGCTCAACACCATCACCCTCGAGACCGGGAAGGTGTTCCACACCCACCGCGGCATGGTGTCGCACGATCGCCTGATCGGCGCCCCGGACGGCTCGGTCATCGAGGCCACCAACGGCGACCAGTATCTGGCGTTGCGGCCGCTGCTGAACGACTTCGTCATGTCCATGCCGCGCGGCGCCGCCATCATCTACCCGAAGGATGCCGCTCAGATCGTGGCGTTCGCCGACATGTTCCCCGGCGCCACCGTGGTCGAGGCCGGCGTCGGCTCCGGGGCGCTCTCGCTCTGGCTGCTGCGCGCCATCGGGCCGCAGGGTCGGCTGCACTCCTTCGAACGCCGGGAGGAGTTCGCCGACGTCGCCCGCGGCAACGTGGCGAGCTTCCTCGGCTCCGACCCGGCCAACTGGAGCGTCACCGTGGGCGACCTCGCCGAGGCGCTGCCTGCCGAGGTCGAACCGGGCACCGTCGACCGCGTCGTGCTCGACATGCTCGCCCCGTGGGAGTGTCTGCCCGCCGTCGCCGATGCGCTCGCGCCGGGCGGACTCGTGGTCTGCTACGTGGCGACCGTCACCCAGCTGTCCCGGGTTGCGGAGGCGATCCGCGGCACCGAGCTGTTCACCAACCCCGACCCGTTCGAGACCCTGGTGCGCGGCTGGCACGTGGAAGGACTCGCGGTGCGCCCCGATCACCGGATGGTCGGCCACACCGGCTTCCTGGTCACCGCCCGTCGGCTCGCGCCAGGCGCGGTACTGCCCGAGCTGAAGCGCCGCCCGTCAAAGTCCGATTACAGCGAAGAGGACGTCGAGGCCTGGACTCCCGGAGCGCTCGGCGAACGCAGTGCCAGCGCAAAGAAGCTGCGCAAGGTGGCCAGAGAGGCGCAATCCACGGCGGCCAGTGCCGCCGCGGCGCGCGCCGAAGAGAATAGTGACAACAAGTAGAGTTGTCCTGCCCGCCCCTGCGTTCTATCGAAAGAAGGATTCGTGCGCAAGACTCCCGCGCTCGTCGTCGCCGCCGCCCTGCTGACGACCATGACGGCCTGCACGACCGCGGCCGCTGACTGCGGTTCGCCGTTCCCGTCTGGCACCGCGTCGGAGCTCGTAGACGTCAGCGGGTCGGTGGGCAGCGAGCCTCGCGTCTCGTTCCCGACGCCGCTCGTCACCGACGGCACCGAGGTCACCGAGGACGTGGCGGGCGACGGCGAGACGGTGCAGCACGGGCAGATCGTCGACCTGCAGCTGAGCCTGTTCCTCGGCGAGACCGGCACCCAGCTCACCGCGTCCAGCTACGACGAAGCCGAGGGAATCCGCCGCACCGTCGGCGACCCCGCCGACGTCTTCGGCTCCGTGGTGGAGTGCGCCTCAGTCGGGTCCCGGGTCGTGACGGCCACCACCGTCGCCGACGTCTACGGCGCCGACACCCTCGACCCGCGGTTGGGCCTCGAGAACGAAGACACCCTGGTGGCAGTCATCGACGTGCAGGACGCCTACCTCGGCCGCGCCAACGGCGCCGACCAGCTGGCCCAGCCCGGCATTCCCGCCGTGGTCACCTCGCCAGAGGGAGTTCCCGGGCTCACCATCCCGTCGAACGAACCGCCGACCGACCTCGAGGTTGCCACGCTCAAGAAGGGCACCGGGCCGAAGGTACAAGACGGCGACCGCGTCATCCTGCACTACACCGGCGTCATCTGGGAGACCAAGCAGGTGTTCCAGTCGACCTGGCCGACCAAGGCCCCGGTGACCGTCGTCGCCGCGCCGATCGAGCAGGAACCGCAGGCCGGGCTGCCGCAGGGCTGGTCCGACGCGCTGATCGGCCAGACCGTGGGCTCCCAGGTGATCGCCGTTATCCCGCCGGAGTTCGGCTTCCCCCAGGGCGCCGCGCCGGCCACGATTCCGCCGGGCTCCACCATGGTGATCGTCTTCGACGTTCTCGGAATCGAATAGCACGAACCACCCCATCGACACGGCCGGCAGTGGTGCCGACCGGATGTCTCGTTCAGAGGATGCACGTCGTGACCGCAAGCCAGGCTCGGGTACCCGTTGAGGAACGACTGTTCTCGCTCGTTCTCGCCCTGCTCGCGAGCGACAGCGGGCTCACCAAGAACGAGATCCTGTCGACCGTGCAGGGCTACCGGCAGAAGTACCGCGCCGCCGGCGATAACGCCAACCTGGAGCGCCAGTTCGAGCGCGACAAAGACGACATCCGGGAACTCGGGGTGCCGCTCGAGACGATCGAGGCGCCGGACGACCCCGGAAACAACCAGGCGATGCGCTACCGCATCCCGCGCGGCAGCTACGAACTTCCCGAGGACATCACCTTCTCGGCAGAGGAGACCGCGCTGTTGAACCTCGCCGCCATGGTCTGGCGGGAGGGCTCCCTGTCCGGCGAGTCCCGGCGGGCGCTGATCAAGCTCCGCGGACTCGGCGTGAACACCACCGACCCGGTGCTCGGCTACGCCCCGCGGGTGCGAGTGCGCGACGCGGCATTCGAACCACTGAACACCGCGTCGGAGAAGCGCGTCGTCGTGAAGTTCGACTACCTGAAGCCGGGAGAGGCCGAGGCGCGCACCCGCAGCGTTCTGCCGCTCGCGCTCGTGCAGCACCAGGGGCGCTGGCACCTCTACGCCGAGGAGGCCGACACCGGCAACACCCGCACCTTCCTGCTGCGCCGCATCGTGAGCAAGGTGGTCGCCAGCTCGAAGACCTTCGCCGCGCGCCCCGGCGACCCGTCAGCGCTGGCGCTGGCAGGCCTCGATGAGGTGTGGCAGAAAAACGTCGCAGCGCTGGAGATCACCCCGGGTACGGATGCCGCCACCCGGCTGCAGAAACGACGCGGCGCCGAACCCACCGACAGCGGGGCGCTACGCCTGCACTTCACCGACCTGAACATCTTCGCCGACGAACTGGCCGGCTACGGCCCGGAAGTGCTCGTGCTCTCCCCGCCGGAACTTCGCGACGCGGTGCGCAACCGCCTGATCCTCACGGCGGTGAACCATGGCTGAGCGCAAACCGCCATTCCAGGCGCAGGACAAGCTGGCGTTCCTGCTGTCGCTGGTGCCGTACCTGATGGACCACGACCGGGTCACCGTGCACGAGGCCGCCGAACACTTCGGCGTCACCGACCAGCAGATCAGGGATGCGGTGAGCCTCATCGTGGTCAGCGGCATCCCCGGCGCCACCCACCAGTACCAGCCGGAAGACCTGTTCGACATCGCCTGGGACGACTTCGAGCAGCACGACGAGATCGTGCTGACCAACATGGTCGCCATCGACGAGTCACCGCGCTTCTCCGCGCGCGAGGCGGCGGCCCTGATCGCCGGCCTGCAGTACCTGTCCGCGCTGCCCGAGAACGCGGACCGGGCGGCGATCGCCTCGCTCACCGACAAGCTGTCGCGCGGCGCCTCGGGCCTGCCGAGCGCTGTCGCGGTGGAAGGCTCCGACACTGACGAGACCCTGGCGCTGATCCGGCAGGCGGTGGACAGCGGCGTGCAGTTGAGCTTCGACTACCTCAGCTCCCGCGGCGACTTCGAACGCCGCAACGTCGATCCGCTGCGCGTCGACACGGTCGACGCCGACTGGTACCTGCGCGGCTGGGACCACCTGCGCGAGGCGATCCGCACCTTCCGTCTCGACCGGATGTCGCGGCCAGAGCTCACCACCACCCCGATCAGCCGCAGGGGAGCCGACGTCACCCTGCCGGACACCCTCTTCGCGGGATCGAGCGACGACCTCACCGTCACCGTCGACGTCGCGCCATCCGCCCTCGCCCTGCTCGGCGAATACCTGCAGGAGGGCACTCAGCCGGTGCCGGTCGACGGCATGCTGCGGGTCACCATTCGAGTGGCGCACTTCCACAGCCTGAAGCGGCTGATCGCCAGCCTGCCCGACGTGGCAACGGTGGTCGGGCCGCCCGAGGCGCGACGCATGGTCAGGGACTGGGCGCTTGCGGGCGCCGACAGGTATGGCGAGTTAGACTGAAATCTCTGCAGCTGCATTCAACGAAGGAAACCCCTTATGCTCTCTGGTCTCCAGGGCTGGGAATGGATCATTCTCCTAGTCATCATCCTGTTGTTGTTCGGCGCACCGAAGCTTCCTGGCTTGGCGAAGAGCCTCGGCCAGTCCTTCAAGATCCTTAAGTCTGAGGCGAAGTCCGACAAGACGGCCGACAAGACCGCCGAGGCAGACGAGCCACCGGCAGCGTCGACCGAGACGACGCCGAAGCCATAACTCCGGTGGTCGCGCGGACGAAGCGAGGCGCGAACCGCGAGGGTCGGATGTCGCTCAAAGAGCACCTCCTCGAACTGAGGAAGCGGCTCTTCATTGCCGGCATCTCCATCGTCGTGGGAACGGTGATCGCCTTCATCAGGGTGGGCGACATCCTGCCCTTCACCAAACTCGGCGACTTCTTCATTGCCGGCTGGGTGTGGGCGCAACTGCGCGCACCCGTGCTGCAGATCGCCGAGGAACAGGGCCGCAGCACCGAGATCAACTACAGCTACATCACCGAGTCGTTCGACATCACGATGGGCATCGCCATCGGCGTCGGCGTCATCCTGTCCAGCCCGGTCTGGCTGTACCAGATCTGGGCGTACTTCGCGCCGGCGATGCAGCGCACCGAGAAGCGCTACACGGTGGGCTTCCTGGCGTCGGCGGTGCCGCTGTTCCTCGCCGGTTGCGCCGTGGGCTGGTTCATCCTGCCCAACATGGTGCGCCTGATGACCAGCTTCGCGCCGATCGAGGACACCACCTTCCTGCAGGCGAAGACCTATCTCGACTTCACGCTCAAGCTGATCCTGGCCATCGGCGTCGCGTTCGTGCTGCCGGTGTTCCTGGTGCTGCTGAACTTCGCCGGTGTCATGTCGGCGATCGCCATTCTCAAGGGCTGGCGTGTGGCGATCCTGCTGATCGCGGTGTTCACCGCGCTCGCCACCCCCGCGGCCGACATCGTCAGCATGTTCATGCTGATGGTGCCGATGATCCTGCTGTACTTCACCGCCTGGGCCATCGCCTGGGTGCATGATCGGCGGGCAAGCCGGCGCAGCGCCGCGTTCGACGCGGAGTTGGCGGGCGCATGACCACCGAGCTGTCGCCGGCGGAACGGTATGCGGCATCCCGCACGACCCGGTCCGCCCCGCGACTCGAGGCGTTCCGGGCGCAGCAGAAGTTCGACCTGGACCCGTTCCAGCTGGCTGCGTGCGGCACGCTGGAGGAGGGCCGCAGCGTGCTGGTGGCCGCCCCGACCGGCGCGGGCAAGACCATCGTGGCCGAGTTCGCGGTGTTCCTGGCGATGTTTCAACCGGCCGCGAAGGTGTTCTACACGACGCCGATGAAGGCGCTCAGCAACCAGAAGTTCAACGAACTCGTCGCAGAGTACGGCGCCAGCCAGGTCGGCCTGCTCACCGGCGACACCAACATCAACAGCGGCGCCCGCATCGTGGTGATGACCACCGAGGTGCTGCGCAACATGCTCTATGCCGACAGCGACCTGCTGGTGAACCTGCAGTTCGTGATCATGGACGAGGTGCACTACCTTGCCGACCGGTTCCGCGGCCCGGTCTGGGAAGAGGTCATCATCCACCTTCCGCAGGAGGTTCGCATGGTGTCGCTGAGCGCCACCGTGTCGAATGCGGAGGAGTTCGGCGACTGGCTGCAGGCGGTGCGCGGCGACACCGACGTGATCGTGTCAGAGGAGCGCCCGGTGCCGCTTGACCAGCACGTGCTGGTGCGCACCAAGATGCTCGACCTGTTCGACTCCACGCCGGGCAACGCCGCCGCCAACCGGGTGAACCCGGAGCTGGTGCAGCTGGCGCGCGGGGGCGCGGGTGGCTCCGATCGGAGCGGCCGGCGGCATCCGTCTGCCCGTGACCGCCGCGGCAGCTGGAACAACGACCGCGCCGCGGCGCGGATGGACCGGCCGGATGTCGTGGCGTTGCTGGCCTCGAAGAACCTGCTGCCCGCCATCTTCTTCATCTTCAGCCGCGCCGGCTGCGACGCGGCGGTGCGTCAGGTGCTGCGCGCCGGCATCAGCCTCACCGAACGGCACGAGCGTGAGCAGATCCGCGCAATCGCCGAGGAACGCTGCCGCACCCTGCTCGATGAGGACCTCGCCGTGCTCGGCTACTGGGAGTGGCTGGACGGCCTGGAACGGGGCGTGGCGGCGCACCACGCCGGGCTGCTGCCGGCGTTCAAGGAAGTCGTCGAGGAACTGTTCCAGAAAAAGCTGGTGAAGGCCGTGTTCGCCACCGAGACACTGGCGCTCGGCATCAACATGCCGGCCCGCACGGTGGTGCTGGAGAAACTGGAGAAATTCAACGGCGAGGCCAGGGTGCCGATCACGGCGGGGGAGTACACCCAGCTCACCGGACGTGCCGGCCGCCGCGGCATCGACGTCGAGGGCCACTCGGTGATCCAGTGGGTCACCGGCCTGGACCCGCAGGCGGTCGCGTCGCTGGCCTCCCGGCGCAGCTACCCGCTCAACTCCAGCTTCCGGCCGACCTACAACATGGCTGTGAACCTGATCGCCCAGTTCGGGCGCGACCGCACCCGGGAGATCCTGGAGAGCTCGTTCGCGCAGTTCCAGGCCGACCGCTCGGTGGTGGACCTTGCCCGCAAGGTGCGCGAGCTGGAGAAGTCGCTCGCCGGGTACGAAGAGTCGATGACCTGCCACCTCGGCGACTTCGCCGAGTACTCCGGCATCCGGCGCGAACTGACCGATCTGGAACGCAAGGGGCAGTCCCGCGCCGAGACGGCCAGCCGGGTGGAACGCGACCGGCGGCAGCGGCAACTCACCGCGCTGCGCAAGCGCATGCGGCAGCATCCCTGCCACAGCTGCGCCGAACGCGAGGCACACGCCCGCTGGGCGGAGCGCTGGTGGCGGCTGAAGAAGCAGCGCGACGACTTCAGCTCGCAGATCCGCGGCCGCACCGGGGCCGTCTCCACCGTGTTCGACCGGGTCACCGACGTGCTCGAGCTCACCGGCTACCTCACCGCGGTCGGCGACGGCGACCTCACACTCAGCGTGCACGGCCGCACCCTGCGCCGCATCTACGGGGAGCGCGACCTGCTGGTCGCCGAGAGCCTGCGCCGTGGTGCCTGGTCGGCGCTTGACCCGGCCGCCCTGGCCGCGATGGCGACCGCGATCGTCTACGAACCGCGCAGGGAAGAAGGCATGGACAGCGACCGGATGCTGCCACGCGGGCCGTTCCGGGAGGCCCTCAGCCGAACCGAGGAGCTCTGGTCGAAGCTCGACGACATCGAGGTGGAGAACAAGCTCCCCGGCTCGGAACCGCTCGGCACCGGCCTCTGCCTGGCGATGTACCGCTGGGCGCAGGGCGCCACCCTGGAATCGGTGCTGTCGCTGTCCGACATGGCCGCGGGCGACTTCGTGCGCTGGAGCAAGCAGACCATCGACCTGCTCGACCAGCTCTCGGTGGTCGCCGATGGCCCGGTCGGCCGCACGGCGCGCCAAGCCCTCGACGCGGTTCGCAGAGGAATCGTCGCATACAGCAGCGTGTCCTGAGCATGCAAACCACTAGACCGCCCACACCCCTGCGCCTCTGGCTGGCGCTGGTGATCGCCGCCGTGGCCGGTCCCGTGCTCGACTCCGGGTTCCCCGACCTCGGGATCTGGCCGCTCACCTTCGTCGGCATCGCGATGGTGCTCGTGGCCGTCCGCGGGCAGAGCGCGGCGCGGGCTCTGCTGATCGGTTTCGTCGCCGGCAGCAGCTTCTTCCTGATCCACGTGCAATGGGCCACCCTGTTCCTCGGCCCGGTGCCGTGGGTTGCGCTGTCGCTGCTGGAGGGCTTCTTCTTCGCGCTCGGCTGTGTGGCGATTGCCCTTGCCTACCGGATGCTGCCGATCGGCCGGCATCCGCTGGAACGGCTGGTGGCGCTGCCGATCGTCGTCGCCGGGCTGTGGACCGCTCGGGAGGCCTGGGCGAGCGTCTGGCCGTACGGTGGCTTCGCCTGGGGACGGGTGGCGCAATCGCAGTCGGAAAGCCCGCTGGCGCCGCTGTTCTCCTGGCTTGGCACCTCCGGCGTCAGCTTCGTGATGGTGCTGGTGGTGGCGATGGCCGTCGAGGCGGTGTATCTGCGGGCCGCGCGCCCGACGGTGCGGCTGATCCCGGTCGCCGTGGTGCTGGTCGCGATGCTCGCGACTCCCGCGTTCCCGGTCACCGTGGATGGCACGCTGCGGGTCGCCGCCGTGCAGGGCAACTCCAAGGCCGGCTATTTCGACGAGCGTGAGCTCGGCGACAACCTGCAGGACCACGTCGACGCCACGCTGCCGATCCTCGATGAGAATGTCGACGTGATCGTCTGGCCGGAGGCCGCATCCGATCTCAACCCGCTCACCTCCCGGTACGCCGCGAGCGTGTTCGACCAGATCGCCGAGCAGGCCGGGGTGCCGCTGGTCGGCGGAGCGATCACCGACCGCAGCGACGGCCTGTTCAACACGTCGTTTCTCTGGGAGCCGGGGGTCGGCCCCACCGACCACTACGACAAGAAGCATCCGGTGCCATTCGGCGAGTACGTGCCCGACCGTGCCTTCTTTGAGTCGCTCGCCCCGGATCTGATCGGCCTGATCGGCCGCGAGTACTCGCCGGGCACCACCGACGGGGTGTTCGACCTGGGCGGGGTCATCGCCGGCATCAACATCTGCTTCGACATCTTCGACGACCAGCTGCTCACCGAGTCGGTTGAGCAGGGCGCCGAGATCATCTTCGCGCAGACCAACAACGCCGACTTCGGCCGCACCGACGAGAGCGTGCAGCAGCTGGCCGTGGCGCGGATCCGCGCGCTCGAACTCGGCCGCTCGGTGGTCAACATCTCCACCGTCGGAACGAGCGCGATCATCGCCCCGGATGGCGGGGCGATCGACGAGCTGGAGTGGCACACCGCCGACTCCATGGTCGCCGAGGTGCCGCTCAGCAGCACCTCGACGGCGGCGCTGCAATTCGGCAGGGAGATCGAGTGGGCGGTGTCCGGTCTCGGACTGCTCGGTCTGCTGATCGGCGCCGGAGCGGCCTGGCAGGCGTCACGGCCTGCGCCGGACCGGCGCATGGCGCGCACGAAAAAGGGCCAGCCGCGAGGCTGACCCTTTCGGCGGGTGAGAACACCCGATAGTGCTATCCGCGCCGAGCGTTACGCGCCGATCTTCTGCTTGCCCTTGCGCGCGCGCAGGAAGCTGAGCCGCTCTTCCAGCAGCTCCTCCAACTCGTCGCGCGTGCGACGCTCCAGCAGCATGTCCCAATGCGTGCGCGGCGTCTTGGTCTCGACATCCTCGGTCTCGACGAGCTTGCCGTCGTCCGTGAGCAGATGACCCTCTTTCCCGCTCTTCGGAGACTGCCAGATTTCCGGAACTTCCGCGTCGGCCGAGAACACGACCTCAAAGGTCGATCCGTCATCCGTGCGGTAAACACTCTTCTTTCGCGGTGAGAATTCGACGCCTTCTTCGCTTTGAAGGCTCTGTGCGCCCAGTCTCATTCCGCGCAAACTGCGATCCGCCATTGTGTGGCCTCCCTTTCGCGATGCAACTCATAGTTATAACGCGCTTAGCTGTGCGTTTCCTTCCCGCTGGGCCGTTAGTCACCTGCGTGGGTGTGCTAGTCACCTGTCGCGAGCAGCCGCAGGGCCAGATCGGGGCGATCGGTGACCAGCCCGTCGACGCCGGCATCGAACAGGCGCGCCATGTCATCCACGTCGTTCACCGTCCAGATGTGCACCTCGACGCCGGCGCGGTGGAAGGCGTCGAGGATGCGCGGCGCGGACACCGCCAGGCCCAGCGTCTTCTCCGGCACCTGCAGCGCGTCCAGGCCGCGTAGGGCGCCGCGCAAGGCCCAATCGGAACCGGATGCCGCAGCCAGCAGCGCCGCGACGAACCGGGGCGCGCTGGCGGACGTCGCCACGCCCGGCAGCAGCTCGACGGCGGCGCGGCGGCGGCGCTCACTGAACGAGGTGACCAGCACCCGATCGCGGGCCTTCGCGTCGCGGATGGCCTGCACGGTCGGCAGCACGGCGTCGGCGGACTTGATGTCGATGTTGAACCGGGCGTCCGGAAACGCGTCGAGCGCGTCGCTCAGCGAGCACATGGTCTGGTCGTGCCCGAGCGGAACCTCGGCGAGGCGCGCCATGCTCAGCTGGTCCGGGCGTTCCGGGCGCCCGGCGATGCGCATCAGGTCGTCGTCGTGGCAGATCACCGCGATGCCGTCGCTGGAGGCGTGCACGTCGGTTTCGAGGTGGCTGCAGCCGAGCGCAACCGCTCGCAGGAAGGCGAGCATGCTGTTCTCCGGGGCATCGAGGGCGAAGCCTCGGTGCGCGAGCACACGCGGGGGAGCGGGGGAGAGGTACACGGTGGATCGGACGGCGGTGGTTACGGCGCGGGCGTCTGCGGGCTCTGCGGCGGCGGCGCTGACTGCGTCGGCTGGGCCGGCTGGGCTGGCTGGGCTGGCTGCTGCGGGGTGAGCGCCCCGACGAAACCCTTGCTGATGCCGGCGAGCGCCTCGGTCAGCTCGCTCGGGATGATCCACAGCTTGCTGGCCTCACCCTCGGCGATCTTCGGCAGGGTCTGCAGGTACTGGTAGGCCAGCAGCGGCGCGTCGGGGTTGCCGGCGTGGATGGCGCCGAACACCGTGGTGATGGCCTGCGCCTCACCCTCGGCGCGCAGCACGGCGGCGCGGGCATCACCCTCCGCCGACAGGATGGCCGCCTGCCTGGCACCCTCGGCGGTGAGGATGGCTGACTGCTTGGTGCCCTCCGCGGTCAGGATCAGCGCACGCCGGTCACGCTCGGCGCGCATCTGCTTCTCCATCGAGTCCTGGATGGAGGCGGGCGGGTCGATCGCCTTCAACTCCACCCGGCCGACGCGGATGCCCCACTTGCCGGTGGCTTCGTCGAGCACGATGCGCAGCTGCCCGTTGATCTCGTCGCGGCTGGTCAGCGCCTCCTCGAGGTTCAACCCGCCGACCACGTTGCGCAACGTGGTGGTGGTGAGCTGCTCGACCGCGCCGAGGTAGTTGGCGATCTCATAGGTGGCGGCCCGGGCGTCGGTGACCTGGAAGTAGACGACCGTGTCGATGGACACCACCAGGTTGTCCTCGGTGATCACCGGTTGCGGCGGGAACGAGACGACCTGTTCCCGCATGTCGATCAGCGGCCGCATCCGGTCAATGAAGGGAACCAGGATGTTCAGGCCCGGCAGCAGCGTCTTGTGGTAGCGGCCGAGGCGTTCGACGACGCCGGCGGTCGCCTGCGGCACGATCCGGATGGCGCGAAACAGCACCACCAAGACAAACAGGGTGATGATCGCAATCAGCACGTACAACATGACGGTGCCCACGGTCTGCGCGACAGGGTCAGTGCTGGCCTGGCTCAGGAATGCTCCGGTCACTCTGCGGTCCTTTCCACGGGGATGACCACGGCGGTCGCCCCCTCGATGGCTGTGACGACGACTCGTTCGCCCTCGATCAGCGGTCGGTCCTCGGTCATCGACGACAGTCGAGCCGTCCAGGTTTCACCGTTGGCGAGCTTCACGTGCCCCGCCCCTTCGAAGAAGTCCTCCATCACGCGCCCGTCCATGCCGAGCAGGGCGTCCACGTTGCTGCGGGCGGGGTCACCGCCACGTTTCAGCGCCCTCAGCAGCGGCGGCCGCACCGTGAACAACAGCAACAGCGACAGCAGCGCGGCGATCACGACCTGCAGCCACCACGGGGCTCCGAACAGGCCGCTGATCAGACCACCCAGGCACCCGACGCCCAGCATGAGGAAGGAGAAGTCGACGGTGGAGACCTCGATGATCACGAAGATGAGAATTAACGCCAACCAGAACACCCAGGCGTACGTCGTCAGAAAATCCGCCGTCATCTTCGAGCACTCCTCTGGTGTCGTGTGATTCCGAAGCTACCACCTCGCCGAACGTGCGCCCGGGCGGGAGTTGATAGTGTCGGATGCTGTGACTAACCCACTGAAACCAGGTTCCCTGTCCGGCAAGCGTGTGCTCGTAACGGGCTCATCCCGCGGTATCGGGGCCGACACGGCCGGCTATTTCGCCGAAGCCGGGGCCAGAGTGGTCATCAACTACCGCAACAAAGAGGCGAGGGCGCAGAAGCTCGTCGGCCAGATCGAGGCGGCCGGCGGATCCGCGATCGCCGTCGGTGCCGACCTCACCGACCCGGCGTCCATCGCCGCGATGTTCGAGACCGTGGCCGACCAGTTCGGCGGCCTCGACATCCTGGTGCTGAACGCCTCGGGTGGCATGGAATCCGGCATGGCCGCCGACTACGCCATGACCCTCAACCGTGACGCGCAGATCAACGTGCTGACCGCGGCGCTGCCGCTGCTGAGCGAGGGCGCGCGCGTGGTGTTCGTCACCAGCCACCAGGCGCACTTCATCCGCACCGTGCCGACCATGCCAGAGTATGAGCCGGTGGCGCTGAGCAAGCGCGCCGGAGAAGACTCGCTGCGCGCGCTCATTCCCAGCCTCGAAGCGGCCGGCATCGAGTTCGTGGTGGTCTCCGGCGACATGATCGAGGGCACGATCACCGCCACGCTGCTGGAGCGCGCGAACCCGGGCGCGATCGGTGCGCGCAAGGAGGCCGCAGGCAAGCTGTACAACGTCAGCGAGTTCGCCGGCGAGGTCGCCCTGGCCGCCGTCGAACCGGTTCCCGCCGACAACACGCGTTACGTCGGAGACGTCTCCGACTTCCAGACCGGCAGCTAACTCACCTCGCGGGAAGAGGAATCGTCCCATGAAGTTCAGCGATCTGCCGTTGTTGCAGAGCGTCTCGGCTCCCACGATCCACCCGTCGGGTGATCGTGCGGTGGTCTCGGTGACGCGCCCGAACCTCGAGGCCGACGCCTACGTCGGTCAACTCTGGGAGGTTCTGCTTTCCGGGGTGCCGACGGCGCGCCGCTTCACCCGCGGCTTCCGCGACACCGCACCGCAGTTCTCCCCGAACGGCAGGCTGCTGGCCTTCATTCGCAGCGCACCGGATGTCGCGGGGCAGCTGCACATCGTCGATTCCCTCGGCGGTGAGCCGACCACGCTCACCGAGGCGCCGCTCGGTGTGATCGGGTTCCGCTGGTCGCCAGATGGCACCCGGATCGCGTTCACCGCCAGGGTTCCGGAGGCTGGCCGGTACCGCACCATCGAGGGCCTCGGCCCCGACGCGGAACCGGCGCGCCGGATCACCAGCACCCGGTACAAGGCGAACGGGGTGGGCTACACCACCGACCGCCGCAGCCAGGTGTTCCTGCTCGAGGTGCCGCGCGCCGACGGCGAACCCGTCTATCCGGTGGCGCCGAGCGTCGACAATCCGAAACCGGACCGGCGAAGCGGGGTGCCGAAGGCCCGGCAGCTCACCACCGGCGACTTCGATCACGGCGACCTGAGCTTCTCGGCCGACGGCGGCTCGCTGCTGGTGGTGTCAGCCAGGCACGAGCGCCGCGACCGTGACCTGCGCACCGACCTATGGCACATCACGCTCGGCAAGCCGGGCAGTCGCGCCCGGGTGCACGCCGAGCTGGTCACCGGGACAGAGCCGAACCGGGCCATCCGCCTGGTTGAGCAGACGGCATCCGGCGCCATCCTGTTCATCGCCCACGAGCTCGGCCGCGGCGGCCGCGACTTCGTGGCGCGGCACGACGGCCTGTTCATCATCGATCGGCCCGGCGCTCCGGCCCGCCGACTCACCGAGGCAGAGAGCATCGACCTGGGCGACTGCAGCGCGGTGGTGGTGGTCGATGACGAGACCTTCCTGGTGCAGAACCGCACCCGCGGCGCCCTGCACCTGACCGCGGTCACCGCCGGCGGCCAGGTCACCGCGCTCACCGCGGGCCCATTCGAGGTGCACGGTGCCGCCGCGGCATCCGACACCATCGCCCTGTCACTGTCTGCTGCGAACACGGTGGGTGATGTCGCGGTGCTGCGCGGCGGCCAACTTCAGCTGCGCACCGATTTCTCTGGGGAGTTGCGCTCCGCGGGCCTTCGCCCGGCCCGGGAACTCGTGGTACCGGCGCGCGACGGGCATGCGGTGCACGGCTGGGTGCTGCAGCCGGCCGGCGACGGACCGCACCCGGTGCTGCTGATGGTGCACGGCGGGCCGTTCTCGTCGCACACGGTGACCGTGCTCGACGAGGCGCAGGTGTACGCCGACGCCGGCTACGCGGTGGTGATGTGCAACCCGCGCGGCTCATCCGGATACGGGCAGCGGCACGGCCGCGTCATCCGTCGCGGGTTCGGAACCCTGGATTTCACCGACGTGATCGACTTCCTCGACGGTGCGCTCTCCGAGTTTCCGGCGTTGGACGCTGACCGTCTCGGCGTGATGGGCGGGTCATACGGCGGCTACCTGACCGCCTGGATCACCGAGCACGATCAGCGGTTCGCGGCGGCGATCGTGGAGCGCGGGTTTCTGGATGCCACGGCGTTCGCCGGCAACTCCGACATCGGCACGTTCTTCGGCCAGGAGTACCTGGGCACGAGCCCCGACGCGGTGCGGGCGCAGAACGCGCAGGAGCACGTGCAGCGGGTGAACACACCCACCCTGCTGATCCATTCCGAGCAGGATCTGCGCTGCCCGCTCGACCAGGCCGAGCGGTACTACCAGGCGCTGCGCCGGCAGGGGGTCGACGCCGAACTGGTGCTGTTCCCGGGGGAGGACCACGAGCTCTCCCGCAGCGGACGGCCGCGCCACCGCAGGCAGCGGTTCGAGATCATCCTTGACTGGTGGGAACGTCACCTGCCGGTCACGCCGGTCCCTCCAACGACGCCAGTTTGAACACGGCCCCGGTCGGATCGCCGAGTGTCGCGAGCCGACCGAACGGGGTGTCTTCGGCGGCGGAAACGACCGACCCGCCGAGGGTTTGCGCGGTGCGTACCGCAGAATCGACATCCTCCACGCCGAAGTACACGTACCAGGTCGACGGCTGCGTATCGGGCAGCACGTGGCTGGCATCCATGATGCCCGCGTACTGCTTGCCCTCATGAATCACATTCATGTAGCGAAACTCGTCGCTGTCGTCGACCACCCGCAAGTGCCAGTGAAATACCGTGCGGTAGAAGTCCACGGCGGCGGAGTAGTCCCTGGTCTGCAGTTCGTGGTACGCCACGGTGCCGTTCTCGCCGGTGACGCCGTAGCTGGTGTGGCCGCCCGGCTGCCATAGTCCGATCACCCCGCCGCTCGGGTCGGCGAGCATCGACATGCTGCCCTGACCGGGGATCTCGAGCGGTTCCACCAGCACCTGGGCTCCGGCATCCGTGGCGCGGCGGGCGGTGGCCGCGACATCCGGCGCCATCAGGTAGGTCGACCACCCGTCGGGAAAGCCGAAGGTTCCGGTGTTCGTCGCCAGCCCCGCCACTAACCGGTCGTCGCGGTAGAAGCTGACGTACCCGCCGTACTGGGAGTCGCTGGCGCGGTCAGCCCGCCAGCCGAACAACTGGCCGTAGAACTCGACGGCGCGATCTGGTTCGGAACTTGCCAGGTCGACCCAGCAGGGCGCCCCGGCGGGGATTGCATCGCGGACAGGCATACGTCTCCTTTGACAACCGTTCCTGTGGCTCGCTGTGCCGAGCGTACGCCCGACCGCCGACAACTATCAACATAAAGTGGATGGCGACCAGGGGAGACGATGAGTATGACCACGAGCACGAGCACGGGTGTGAGCACGGACCCGCAGTCGGGTGCGCTGCCGGTTGCCGACAGCCACGATCTGATCCGGGTGCAGGGCGCGCGCGAGAACAACCTCAAGGATGTCAGCGTCGAGATCCCGAAGCGTCGGCTCACCGTGTTCACCGGCGTCTCCGGCTCTGGCAAGAGCTCGCTGGTGTTCGCCACGATCGCCGCGGAGTCGCAGCGGATGATCAACGAGACCTACAGCACCTTCGTGCAGACCTTCATGCCGACGATGGCCAGGCCAGACGTCGACGTGCTCGAAGGCCTGACCACGGCCATCATCGTGAACCAGGAGCGGATGGGTGCCAACGTCCGGTCCACGCTCGGCACCGCCACCGACGCCAACGCGCTGCTGCGCATCCTGTTCAGCCGGCTCGGGCAGCCGCACATTGGTTCGCCCAACGCGTTCTCGTTCAACGTTCCCTCGGTCACCGGGTCCGGGGCGATCACCGTCGCGCGCGGCGCCGGCAAGGGCGAGACGGTCAAGAAGACCTACACCCTCACCGGCGGCATGTGCCCGCGGTGCGAGGGCATGGGCACGGTCTCCGACATCGACCTGGGCCAGCTGTACGACGAGAGCAAGTCGCTCGCGCAGGGCGCGATCACCGTCCCCGGCTACAACTCCGACGGATGGATGGTGCGGATCTTCAGCGAGTCGGGATTCCTCGACCCGAACAAGCCGATCCGCGACTACACCGAGACCGAGCTGCACGACTTCCTGCGCAAGGAGCCGACCAAGGTCAAGCTGCAGGGGATCAACATGACCTACGAGGGTCTGATCCCCAAGATCCAGAAGTCGATGCTCGCGAAAGACAAGGAGGCAATGCAGTCGCACATCCGCGCGTTCGTCGAGCGCGCCGTCACCTTCGTCGCCTGTCCGGACTGCGGAGGGACCCGGCTCAGCGAGGGCGCCCGCCGCTCGCGGATCACCGGGATCAACATCGCCGAGGCCTGCGCCATGCAGATCAGCGACCTCGCCGAGTGGGTGCGGGGCCTCGACGAGCCGTCGGTCGCGCCGCTGCTCGGCAACCTGCAGCAGGCGCTCGATTCCTTCGTCGACATCGGCCTCGGCTACCTGTCGCTCGACCGTCCCTCCGGCACGCTGTCCGGCGGCGAGGCGCAGCGCACCAAGATGATCCGCCACCTCGGCTCGTCGCTCACCGACATCACCTACGTCTTTGACGAGCCGACCATCGGCCTGCACCCGCACGACATCCAGCGGATGAACACCCTGCTGCTGCAGCTGCGCGACAAGGGCAACACGGTGCTGGTGGTCGAGCACAAGCCAGAGGCGATCGCGATCGCCGACCACGTCATCGACCTCGGGCCGGGAGCCGGCACGGCCGGCGGCACCATCTGCTACGAGGGCACCCTCAAGGGCCTGCGAGCCAGCGGCACCCTCACCGGCCGCCACCTGGATGACCGGGCGACCCTGAAGACGAGCGTGCGCGCCCCGAAGGGCAAGCTCGAGATCCGCGGCGCGAACGAGCACAACCTGCAGGATGTCGACGTCGACATCCCGCTCGGGGCGCTCGTCGTGGTCACCGGCGTCGCCGGCTCCGGCAAGAGCTCACTGATCCACGGCTCGGTGTCCGGCCGGGACGGGGTCGTATCGATTGACCAGGGGGCGATCAAGGGCTCGCGGCGCAGCAACCCCGCGACGTACACCGGTCTGCTCGACCCGATCCGCAAGTCCTTCGCGAAGGCCAACGGGGTGAAGCCGGCGCTGTTCAGCGCCAACTCCGAGGGCGCCTGCCCCGCCTGCAACGGCGCGGGCATGATCTACACCGACCTGGGCTTCATGGACACCGTCGCCACCCTCTGCGAGGAGTGCGAGGGCAAGCGGTTCCAGGCGTCGGTGCTGGAGTACCGGCTCGGCGGCCGCGACATTGCCGAGGTGCTCGCGATGCCGGTGACCGAGGCCGAGGAGTTCTTCGCCGGGGGAGAAGCGAAGACCCCCGCCGCCCACGCGATCCTCGCCAGGCTCGCCGATGTCGGGCTCGGCTACCTCAGCATCGGACAGCCGCTCACCACGCTGTCCGGCGGCGAACGGCAGCGGCTGAAGCTGGCCACGCACATGGGGGAGAAGGGCGGAGTGCTGGTACTCGATGAGCCGACCACCGGCCTCCACCTCGCTGACGTCGAGCAGCTGCTGCGCCTGCTCGATCGGCTCGTCGACTCCGGCAAGTCGGTGATCGTGATCGAGCACCACCAGGCGGTGATGGCGCACGCCGACTGGATCATCGATCTCGGTCCCGGTGCCGGCCACGACGGTGGTCGGGTCGTCTTCGAGGGCACCCCGGCCGCCCTCGTCGCCGCCCGCTCCACCCTCACCGGCGAGCACCTCGCGGCCTACGTCGCCGGCTGACGTGGTCCCCGTGGCACTCCGGCTGACCGCGATTCCCGCGGGATCCTTTGAGCTGCGCGACGCTCGGGTGGGATCCTCCCGTGAGGTGCCGCTGCTTCGGTTCGAGATCGGGCGGACCCAGGTCACCCGGGCCGACTGGCGCGCGGTGGTTGAGGCTGGCGCGACATCCGGCGCATCGTCATTGGGCGCAGCGCCATCCGCCGCGCCGCCCGACGTTCCGGCGCATCCGGTCACCTGGTTCGACGCGGTTCGCTGGTGCAATGCGGCGTCGGCGGTCGCCGACCTCACCCCGGCATACGAGATCCACGGTCGGAATGTCGTCTGGGACGTCAACGCTGATGGCCTCCGACTGCCGACCGAGGCGGAGTGGGAGTGGGCATGCCGCGCCGGTACCGATGGCCCCGCCTACGGGCCGCTCGCGGACATTGCCTGGACCGCCGCTGATCAGGTCACCGCACCGCAGGATGTCGCGGGAAAGGCCGCGAACGGCTTTGGCCTGTTCGACATGCTCGGCAACGTGTGGGAATGGTGTTGGGACTATGCCGACACCGCCCGCTATGGCGACTATCGCAGCCTCCGCGGGGGAGGCTGGGACGACCGGCACTGGAGCTGCCGCGCATCCGTACGCCGCGGGAGCGCACCGGACGCGGTCATGGAAGACGTCGGGTTCCGCGTGGCCCGCGGACCAGTGGGGGAGTCCGGCGCGCGGGCCGCGCAGGGCTGGTCGGCGGCGGCCGATCGGGACAGGGCCGACATCCGCGGCCCGCTGCCCATCGGGTGGACGCCGCTCGGAGACTTACTGAACTAGGCCGACCCGCTGGGAGCCGAGTTGTTAGGGTCGTTCCGACGATTCGAGCAGAAAAGGGAACCACGATGACGAATACTCAGGATCCAGCCGAGGGCTTCAGCGCCGAGGAACGCGCCGCAATGAAGGAGCGTGCAGCCGAGGTCAAGTCTGGCCGCCGCGGATCGCGCACCAAAGTGGATCCGGAAGTAGAACTGCTCGCCAAGATCGCCGAGATGTCCGAACCGGATCGGGTCATGGCCGAGCGGATCCATGCGATCGTCAAGGCCAGCGCGCCGGAGCTGACGCCGAAAACCTGGTACGGCATGCCCGCTTACGCGAAGAACGGCAAAGTCGTCGTCTTCTTCCAGGCTGCCGCCAAGTTCAAGACCCGGTACGCAACGCTCGGTTTCAACGAAGACGCGAGCCTCGACGACGGCACCATGTGGCCGACAGCGTTCGCCCTGACGGGTTTGACCGCCGCGGACGAGGCAAAGATCAGCAAACTGGTGAAAAAGGCGGTGAGCTGAGGTCGACCGGCCTCAGCTAAGCAGAGATCAAAGGAGTAACTGACGTGGATGCATCCCAGAAGCTGTCCGATAACCTGCAGGCCGTGCTGGTCGATCTCATCGAGCTGCACCTGCAGGGCAAGCAAGCACACTGGAACATCGTCGGCACCAATTTCCGCGACCTGCACCTGCAGCTTGACGAGATCGTCGATGCGGCCCGCGAGTTCGCCGACGATGTCGCTGAACGGATGCGGGCGCTCAACGCGACTCCGGACGGGCGGTCGAGCGTGGTCACGAAGTCGACCACCCTGCCGGCATTCGCGGCGGGGGAGATTGACACCGCGGCCGCCGTCGACGCCATCACCGAGCGGCTGAATGCCGTCGTCGCGACCGCGCGCAGGGTGCACGATCCGGTGGACGACGAGGATCCGACATCCGCAGATCTGCTGCACGCGATCCTGGAACGCCTGGAGCAGCTGGCCTGGATGGTGAGCGCCGAAAACCGTTCCCCGCGGCAGACGAAGGCGAAGACGCCGGCGAAGCCCAAGTCGAAGGCTTCGTAGGGCGGGCGGATGAGTGTCGAGGCATCCGTCGACGAATTCGTGGCATCGCTCGATCACGAGCTGGCGGATGTCGTCGACCTCATCCGATCGTCCATCAAGTCGGCGGTGCCCCAGGTCACTGAGAGCATCAAATGGAAGGCACCGAACTTCGCCCTCGCCGACGACTTCGCGACGCTCAACCTGCGGCGACCAACCGCCGTGCAGGTGATCCTGCACACCGGCCCCAAGCCGAAACCGGAGCATCCAAAGATCGAAATCGACGACCCGGCGGCGCTGCTGCGCTGGGCGGACTCGAATCGCGCGATCGTCACGTTCACCAGCCGGGCCGAAACCCTCGCCACCCAGCCGGCATTCGTCGCGATCGTGCGCGACTGGGTGCGCCAGCTGCAGCACTAGTGCATCGCGAATCCGGCGCTGCTGGCGGGCTTCGTCGCCGGCCCCTTATGGGCGCTGATAATGCACATTATGTCAAGTAACCGATATTCGGGGTGGCCGAACCGTAGAGTTCTTGCATGACGAGCGTTCTGCTGAGCCTGCTCATGGTGGCATGTGGCGCCGTCGCCATGGTCGGTTTCGCGCTCCTCGCCATCCGGGTGCGCCGCCGCGGCAGCGCCGGTCCCGCCCTCGGCGCGGCAATGGCGGCCTATGACGAGGCGATGCACTCAACCGCATACGACACGTTCGTCGAAGTTCAGGCTCAGGCCGATCGGACGATTCCGGTTGCGGCTCCAGACGACCTCTAGCAGGTAGGTGAGAGAAAGTCATAGACCTCGCTCCCCCGCCTTCTGATCGTCGTCAGAGGTCGTCAGGATGACCAGCTGCTGGGTGGCGCGGGTCATCGCGACGTAGCGGTCAACCGCGCCTTCAATGCCGTCGCCGAACGCCTCCGGGTCGATCAGAACCACCAGGTCGAATTCGAGCCCCTTCGCGTGTTCCGGGCTTAGCGACCACACTCGAGACGTCGGCTGGAACGCGGGATCGCCGATGACGCAGGCGATCCCCTCGGCATGCTCGGCAAGCCAGGTATCGAGGATCGGCCCGAGATCCGAGGCAGGTCCGTGCCCCACGGGGATGCCGCTGCTGCGGATGGAGGTCGGTACGTTCGCGTCGGGGAGCACCGCTCTGATGACGGGTTCGGCCTCCGCCATGACCTCTTCCGGGGTGCGGTAGTTGATGCTCAGGGTGGCGAGACTGATGTCGGTGAGCCCGATTCGGTCGAGCCGTGCCTGCCAGGATTCGGTGAACCCGTGCCGGGCCTGGGCCCGGTCGCCGACGATGGTGAAGCTCCGTGACGGGCAGCGACGCAGGAGCATCTGCCACTCGGTATCCGTCAGCTCCTGCGCCTCATCCACGACGATGTGCGCGTACGGGCCGGCGAGCTGGTCCGGGTCGGTGCTCGGCAGCGCCGCGTCGTCGATCAGCGAGTACTGCACGTCTTCGCCGCGCAGCATCGTCACCAAGCCTTCACCGTCATCGTCTGCCGCGATCAGGTCGTCGACGACCCGGGCCATGCGCTCGCGTTCGACGGCGACAGCGGCGTCGCGCCGATGCCGCCTCCGGGACGCCTCCGGGTCGCCGATCCGCTGCCGTGCCGCGTCCAGGAGTGGGAGGTCGGAGACCGTCCACGCCGTCGCATCCTCGCGCTGCAGCAGCTGAATCTGCTCGGTAGTGAGCCACGGAGCGCACTTCCCCAGGTAGGCGGGAACGGACCAGAGGTCCCCCACGACGCCGGCCGGGTCAAGCAGCGGCCACGCCCGATTGAAAGCCCCGGTCAGCTCCTCGTTCTGCAGCAAAGACCTACGGAGCAGCGAAGTGGGCACCTCATCCTCGTCGAACTTGTCGATCAGGATGCTGAGCAGCTCCTCCCAGACCTGATCGCGCGCCTCGTTGTGCGAGATGCCGGGTTCGGGTGCGCCGTACGCGTCGGCCCAATCCTGAGGCTCCAGCTCGACGTCGGACCAGTCGGTTTCGACCATGATCCCCACGCTTGGCGGCCGCTCGTAGAAGCTGACCGCCGCCTCGATAACCGTCAGCAGGTCTGCGGATGACTTGAGGGTTGCGACATCCGGATCGGGCTCGATCGCTGCCGTGGCTCCCTCGGCAGCGAGGTCTCGAATGGTGGCGGTCTGCACGCCCTCCTCCCCCAGGCTCGGCAGGACGTCGACGATGTAGGCCAGATAGGCCTCATGTGGGCCGACGAACAGCACCTCTCCCCCGCCGTGAGCGAGGCGAGGGTCGGAGTAGAGCAGGTAGGCGGCGCGGTGCAGGGCGACGACGGTCTTGCCGGTGCCCGGGCCGCCGTCGACGACCAGCGCGCCGTGGGATGCTGCGCGGATGATGGCGTCCTGGTCGGCCTGGATGGTGCTGAGCACATCCCGCATCCGGGGCGAGCGGCTGCTGCTGAGACTGGCGATGAAGGCAGAATCGTCGTCGAGCGCGACGTTTCCTTCCCCTCCGTCTGGGGTGAAGACCTCGTCCCAGTAGTCGCTGACTCGGCCGCGGGCCCAGCGGTACCGGCGGCGGCTTGCCAGACCCATCGGATGGGCGTGGGTCGCCGCGAAGAACGGCTCGGCGGCCGGGGCGCGCCAGTCGACCAGCAGCCGACGGCCCGCGCGATCGGTGAGGCCGAGCCGCCCGATGTACACCGGGTCGCCTGGACTGTCGGTGCTGACGAAGCGGCCCAGGCACAGGTCCAGATTGAAGCGGCGCAGTGCGCGCAGTCGAGCGGTCAGCCGGTGGATCTCCAGGTCGCGATCCATCGCCTGCTGGCCCGTGCCGCCGGGCTTCTTGCGCTCGGCATCGAGCCGGTCGGACAACTCTGCGATCGACTGCTCGAGGCTCTCCGCGACGGCCGCGAAATGCTGCTCGTCGCCGGCGATCAGCGCCGGGGCGGCCTTGGCGGCGAGGCGGTCGGGAAGGGCAAACGCGTGGGTAGCGACTGTCACGGTGGACAATTCTCGAGCACCACCGGGGTCTTGCGGCAAGCCCCGGGCGGCGCGGTAATCTGAAAATAGAGGGGTCGAACTCCCCCACTTTGCACCTTGCCCGCGCTGCTGTCGCCATGCCTTGCAGCCGTGCTCGGCCGCGCAAAACGGCAGCAAAACGTCACGACCCGCCGTTCGTCTTCTCCGACACGCCGCCGGATGTCGCGAATCACTGCCGTTCTGCGCGGCACGGCCCCAGCCAACGCCCAAAAACACACTTAGCCGTTGCGCTTAGTGTGTGGGGCGCGTAACTTAGCCATATGGCTCAGCATTCTTCCACGCTTGATGATGCATTCCAGGCCCTGGCCGACCCGACCAGGCGCGCCGTGCTGGGGCGCCTGGGGGCGGGGCCGGCGAGCATCGGAGAGCTGGCAGCGCCGTTCGATATGGCGCTGCCGTCGTTCATGAAGCACATTCGCTCCCTCGAGAAATCGGGGCTCGTCAGCACGCGCAAAACCGGCCGCGTGCGACTCTGCACGCTTGAGCGGAAGTCTTTCGACGTCGTTGAGAACTGGCTCATTGAACAGCGAAACATCTGGGAAGGTCGCACCGACCGGCTGGAACGCTTCGTCATCACCACCCACGACAAGGAATCAACCGCATGACTGCTTCATCTCATCCCGAACTCGACTTGACGGTCTCCCGCATCATCAAGGCGCCGCGCTCGACGATCTGGAATGCCTGGACCGACCCTTCAAGCTTCGAGCAGTGGTGGGTTCCCGCACCGGAGGTCTGCCGCGTGCGGGAGATGAATCTGCGACCCGGCGGGTCCTTCCGCACCGAATTCAGCCAGGATGGCGTCGAGTTCGGCCCGCACATCACCGGTTGCTTTCTCGCCGTCGACGAACTCGAGCGCATCGTCTATACCGACGCACTCGTGGCCGGCTGGCGTCCCGCAGAGGCATCGTTTGTGACCGCCGTCATCACCATGAAGGATCATCCGGACGGAACCGAGTACATCGCCACGGCGATGCACCGCAACATCGCCGACCGCGACCAGCACGAGCAGCTCGGCTTCCACGATGGCTGGGGCACAGTCATCCGGCAGCTCGCCGATCTCGTCGAGTCGCCGGCATAGGAAGCCGCCTCACCCACGACGCGCCGATCGGATGAGTTCCGCGATGATCCGTGTGGTCGTTACATCGCCGGCGGCGTTTGACCGCGGCGCTTCGGCATGCCGACCTCGTTCAGCGGGCCGAACGATTCGTACTCCGGCTCATGGTCCGCCGGGCACACCAGCACGGCGTTCGGTGTCGAATGATCGATGACGTGCTCCCCCATCGAGTGGAAGCACACCGGACACACCGCGCGGACGCCGGCATCGACCACAGACTCGTACGGCCCGAGCGGCGGCGGTCCGAGTGGACCCATCAGGTGCTGGTTGACCCAGTCGACCAGACGGATGTAACCGCGATGCTGAGGCTCGGTTTGCTCTTCTTCTCGGTCCATGCGGTCAGTGTACACGCGCTCGATTTGACAAAGTGACATCCGCTCTGCTATTAGGTCTGACTCGTGGAAAACGAAGCGGGAGGCGGCCGCAAGGCCACCTCCCGCTCGTGTTTCGGTCCGCGGCTACTTCAGCAGCGAGTGACCCTTGAACTGCAGGTTGGTGTTGCCCGCTCCCCCGCCCTTGGCGGTGCCCGGAATCGCCGACGTGGTCTCGGCGAAGGTCAGGGTGGCGTGGGCGATCGCGTCCGCCATCTGCTCCAACACCTCGAGGTTGACGTTGTCGATGGTGTCGCAGGCCTGGTGGTAGCACGGGTCGAGCGGAGCACCCGCGGTCCCGCCGTAGATCGCCGCCTGCTCGACTGTCTTCGGGTCTTCCGCACCGGTGAACAGGCCGCCGGCCGGAATCCCGTTGTTGATGAACCCGAAGTAGTCAGAGCGACCATCGAACGCGGTCGGTTCGCTGGCCAGTCCCTGCGAGGCGAAGAAGTCGACGAACACGTCCTCGACGACATCCGACCCCTTCGGCCCCTTGGTGCCGAACGCGTCGCCGTCGCCGTCGTAGACGAAGCGCACGAAGTTCGTGGAGCCGACCATGTCGAAGTTGAGGTTCACCGCGTGGTTCTTGATGTCCTTCTTTGTGAGCTGCGACACGTAGTAGTCGGATCCGACCAGGCCGTCTTCTTCACCGCTCCAGAACGCGAACCGCACGCGGTTCTCCGGGGCGTCACCGGATGCCGCGAGCTGGATGGCCGTCTCGAGGATGCTTGCGGTGCCGGAGCCGTTGTCGTTGATTCCGGGACCCTCGGCAACCGAGTCGAGGTGTCCACCGACAACGACCGTGCGGTCGGCGCGGCCGGCGCTGTCGGCCAGCACGTTGAAGGTGTTGATCGTGGTGAGCGTGGCATCCACCTGCAGGCGAAGGACCAGCCCGGCCGTGGTGGCGAAGGTCTCGCCCAGCGCGTAGCTGATGCCAGCCACGGGAACCGGCGCCTGCGGCAGGTCGAGCGTGCCGAAGAGGAGGCCTTCCCGGTCGTCGCCGGGAACCACGTTGCCCTGGTTGAAGATGATCACGCCGGATGCCCCGGCCGCCACCGCGTTGTCCACCTTCACGCGGAAGGTGCAGGTGCCGCGCTGGATCAGTGCAATATTGCCGGCGGGGAACGCGGCGAAGTCGGTCGCTTCGCAGCCACTCGTGGATGCCCGGGCGCCGACGAGGTTCACGTCAACTGCGGTCACTGACGTTGTGACGTCGCCAGAGCCGGAGTAGTCCATCGCGTCGAAGTCGGTCTGGTCCACGTACACCGTGGGGTTCGGGCTGACCTGGCTGAGCGAGGCGCTGTGCTCCACGTACTGGTCGTAGGAGAAGTACTGGCGAACCGGGTCATACCCTGCTGCCCTCAGTTGGGCTTCGACGTACTCTGCCGACGCGACGTGGCCGGCGGTGCCCGCCGCGCGATTGCCGTTGTTGGCATCGGCGATGGCTTGGAAGGCTTCGAGGTGCTCGCTGATCCCGGTGGCGGATACGGCGTCGCGAAGGTCCGCCGTATCAGTCCCGTTGTCGGCATAGGCTGCCGGTACTCCGACGGCGACGGCTAGTGCCGCCCCTGTTGCGATCGCCGCAAAGCGCTTCGCACGATTCCCCTGCATGTGGATCTCCTTTGATCAGGCACAAACATCTGCTTTAACCCCGGGTTGGGGGTTCAGTGAGACGCTAGCGCACGCCCCCCGAAGAGGGGAAGAACCACTATTCGACCTGGGCTGCGTCAACCCACTCGTTCAGCTTGGCAATGGCCGCCCCGGAGTCGATCGTCTCGGCCGCCACGACGAGCCTCGCGGCGAAGCGCTCCCGGATCGGGATGAGCGACTGCGCCGAGTCGCGGGCGAGATCAAGCGCGACCAGACCGGCGGCCGCGTTCAGCAGCACAATGTCCCGCACCGGGCCCAGCGCGCCGCCGAGCGTGTCCCTGGCAACGCCGGCGTTGTGCTCCGGGCTGCCGCCGATGAGGTCATCGATGCGGGCGCGCGGGATGCCGAGATCCGCAGGATCCAGGTCGTGCTCGGTGACGAGACCTCGGGAGACCTCCCAGAGGTGGCTGTGCCCGGTGGTGGTGAGCTCGTCGAGCCCGTCGTCGCCGCGGAACACCAGCGCGGTCGCGCCACGCGTCTGGAACACGCCCACGATCAGCGGCACCATCGACAGGGTCGCCACGCCGACGGCGGATGCCTCGGGCCGAGCCGGGTTCACCAGCGGGCCGAGGTAGTTGAAGATCGTGGGGATGCCGAGTTCGGCGCGGGTGGGACCGGCATGCCGGAAGCCGGGGTGGAACACCGCAGCGTTGGCGAACGTGATGCCGGTCTTCTCCAACACAGCGGCGACCCGGTCGCTGCCCATCCGCAGGTCGATGCCGAGCGCGCCGAGCACATCGGAGGCGCCCGAGGCGGAACTTGCCGCGCGGTTGCCGTGCTTGATGACGCGGGCACCGGATGCCGCCACCACGACGGATGCCATCGTGGAGATGTTCACCGTGCCGTAGCGGTCACCGCCGGTTCCGACGATGTCGACCGCCATCGGGTCGACGTTCAGCGGAAGTGCCTGCTCGAGGATCGCGTCGCGGAAACCGACCAGTTCATCAACGGTCTCCCCCTTGGCGCGCAACGCAACCAGGAATGCCGCGAGCTGGGCCGGCGTGGCACGCCCCTCCATGATCTCGCGCATCGCCCAGGCCGACTCACTGATCGACAGGTCAGTCCCATTCAGTAGTTCGGTGAGCAGTTGTGGCCACGTCGGTGAATCAGACATAACCCAACAATAACGGCGGATTCTCAGGCGATTGTGCTGCCGAAACGAGGAAACCATGTCAAAGAAGGGCGCGCCAGAGTTCAGCACCTCCGCAGAATCGGCCATAATGGGACATGTGACCAGCACCTCTCTTTCCAGGCCGACGGGCGCGCCTGTAATCAATCGCCCCAATACAGTCGCCGTCGGCACGATCGTGTGGCTCAGCAGCGAAGTCATGTTCTTCGCCGGCCTCTTCGCGATCTACTTCACGCTGCGGTCCACCTCCCCCGACCTGTGGGAAGGCGAGACCAGCATCCTGAACATCCCGCTCGCGGCGACGATCACCACGATTCTCGTTCTGTCGTCGGTCACCTGCCAGTTCGGCGTGTTTGCCGCCGAGCGGATGCAGGTACGCCGCACCGGCTGGAAGCCCACCCAGTGGGGCATGGTCGAGTGGTTCTGGCTCACCTACCTGCTCGGCGCGATCTTCATCACCGGCCAGGCCTACGAGTACGCGGTGCTGGTCAGCGAGCACGTCAGCCTCAGCTCCAACGCGTACGGTTCCGCCTTCTACATCACCACCGGCTTCCACGGCCTGCACGTGATCGGCGGTCTCATCGCCTTCCTCTTCACGATCGGACGCGCGTACGCCGTCAAGAACTTCGGACACAAGGAGGCGACGACCGCAATCGTCGTCTCGTACTACTGGCACTTCGTCGACGTCGTGTGGATTGGCCTGTTCCTGGTCATCTACATCCTGCAATAGCGATCGCGAACCCACGGGAAACGGAACTGACACAGCACCATGGCGAAGAAAACACATAAGCAGCGCACAGCAGGCCGTCGGTCACCGCTTGCCACCGTCGCGCTCCTGGCAATCGGCCTCCTGACGACGGGCGGCGCGTATGCGTTGGCCACCACGTCGGCTACGGCCGAGACCACGGCAGCGAGCCAGCAGCAGATCGACGAGGGCGAGAAGCTGTTCGCGGCCAACTGCGCCACCTGTCACGGCATGAACCTCGAAGGCTCCGACGAGGGCCCCAGCCTGGTCGGTGTCGGCGCGCTCGCGGTCGACTTCCAGGTGGGAACCGGTCGGATGCCGATGGCCATCCAGGGCCCGCAGGCTCAGGTGAAGCCCGGACAGTTCACCCAGGAGCAGATCGACGCGATGGCGGCGTACGTCGCGGCATCCGCCCCCGGTCCGGCAGTTCCGGCCGACCGCTACCTCACCGCCGATGGAGACGCATCGAACGGTGCCGAACTCTTCCGCATCAACTGCGCCATGTGCCACAACGTGGCCGGCGCCGGTGGTGCGCTGACCGAGGGCAAGTACGCCCCGGCGCTCGGTGGGGTTGAGCCCCGCTACATCTACGCGGCCATGGTCACCGGCCCGCAGAACATGCCCGTCTTCAACGACCTGAACATTTCGCCGGAAGAGAAGCGGGACATCATCACCTACCTCGCCTACCTCGACGAGAACCCGTCGGTCGGCGGATTCGACCTCGGTAGCCTCGGTCCAGTCTCTGAGGGTCTGTTCATCTGGATCTTCGGTCTTGGCGGCATCGTGGGAATCACGGTGTGGCTCGCCGCACGGTCCAACTAAGTTCGCGTCACCGCGAACGAGCCGCAGTTTTAGAAAGGTAAACGCATGGCAGAGCAGCACGGCAGTGCCGCTAATGAGATGGCTGTGGACAAGCACGAGGATCACCCGGGCACCGCAGTCGTCGTAGCCGACGCGATCGAGAACCCGGGATTCCCGCCGCCGCATCAGCGCGTCGCCGACCTGGATCCCGCTCGCGAGGTCAAGATCGAGCGGGGAATCTCCGCATTGTTCTGGCTGTCGATCATCGGCAGCGTGTTCGCGATCGCCGCATACTTCATCTGGCCGATCGAGCCAGGCGACATGACATCCGTTCGCATGAACAACATGATGCTCGGTGTCGGAATCACCCTCGGCCTGCTCGGCATCGGGTTCGGTGCGGTGCACTGGGCTAAGGCCCTCATGCACGGCCATGACCTGGTCGAGGCCCGGCACCAGACCCGCGGCAAGGAAACGACCCGCGCTCGTGCCGTCGAGATCTTCCAGGAAGCCAACGAGGAGTCCGGTTTCGGCCGTCGCGCCCTGCTGCGCAACAGCCTGATCGGTGCCCTTGTGGTGTCGCCGCTCGCCGGCATCGTCATCTTCCGCGACCTCGCGCCGGCCGCTGAGCCGCACGCGCTGCTGCGGCACACGCTGTGGTCGAAGGACACCCGGCTCACCATCGACCCCTCCGGCGCGCCGATCAAGGCGTCGGATGTCACGCTGGGGTCGGTGTTCCATGTCGTCCCCGACGGTCTGATGGACCTCCCGCACGACGGTGGCCTGCTGGAAGAGAAGGCCAAGTCTGCCGTGCTGCTGATGCGCCTCAAGCCGGAAGACCTGATCGAGACCCCCGAGCGCAAGGACTGGTCGTACGACGGCATCGTCGCGTACTCCAAGATCTGCACGCACGTCGGTTGCCCGGTCGCCCTGTACGAGCAGCAGACCCACCACCTGCTGTGCCCCTGCCACCAGTCTGAGTTCGACGTTTCCGAAGGCGCCAAGGTGATCTTCGGCCCGGCGGCACGGCCCCTTCCCCAACTTCCGATCACCGTGGACTCCGAGGGCTACCTGGTCGCCCAGAGCGACTTCACTGAGCCTGTCGGTCCTAGCTTCTGGGAGCGTGAACGTTGAGCACGTCAACATCCACCACTGTGACCCCCACGCCGTCGCGCGGGTCACGTTTCACCGGCGCCGCCGCCAACTACATCGACGAGCGCACCAGCATTTCCGGAGCGGTCAAGGAGCTTGGTCGCAAGATCTTCCCTGACCACTGGTCGTTCATGCTCGGCGAGGTTGCACTGTATAGCTTCATCGCCATCCTGCTGAGTGGAACGTTCCTGACGTTCTTCTTCACACCGTCAATGACCCCGGTGCACTACGAAGGTTCGTACGTGCCGCTGAAGGGCATCGAGATGTCGATCGCGTACGCGTCGAGCCTCGACATCACCTTCGACGTCCGCGGTGGCCTGCTGATGCGCCAGATCCACCACTGGGGTGCCCTGCTGTTCGTGGCATCCATCGGTCTGCACATGCTGCGCGTGTTCTTCACCGGCGCCTTCAAGAAGCCACGCGAACTGAACTGGGTGATCGGCTTCGTGCTGTTCATCCTGGCGATGGCCGAGGGCTTCACCGGCTACTCGCTGCCCGACGACCTGCTCTCGGGCAACGGCCTCCGCATCATCGACGGCATGGTCAAGGGCATCCCCGTGATCGGCGTCTGGATCTCCTACCTGCTGTTCGGCGGCGAGTTCCCAGGCACCGACATCGTCTCTCGCCTGTACGTGCTGCACATCATGCTGCTGCCGGCGATCCTGATCGCCGCGCTCGGCCTGCACATGCTGCTGCTCGTGGTGAACAAGCACACCCAGTTCGCCGGACCCGGTCGCACCAACAACAACGTTGTCGGTACGCCGATCCTCCCGGTGTTCGCCGCGAAGGCCGGTGGCTTCTTCTTCATCGTGTTCGGTGTGATCGTGCTGATCGCGTCGTTCTTCACGATCAACCCGATCTGGAACTACGGTCCATACGACCCGTCGCCGGTGTCGGCCGGTACCCAGCCTGACTGGTACATCGGCTTCGCCGACGGTGGTCTGCGTTTGGCGCCACCGCACTGGGAGTTCGTGCTGCTCGGCTACACCTTCTCGATGAACATCCTGATCCCGCTGGCCATCATCGGTATCTTCATCCTGCTGGTCCTGATCTACCCCTTCATCGAGGCGTGGATCACCGGGGACAAGCGTGAGCACCACATGGCGGAGCGCCCGCGTAACCACCCGGTTCGCACGGCGATCGGTGCCGCTGGTGTCACGTTCTACGCGGTGCTCTGGGCCGCGGCGAGCTCGGACCTGATAGCCACGCACTTCTGGCTGACCATTGAGGGCGTAATCATCGGCCTGCAGGTCCTGCTCATCCTCGGCCCGATCATCGCCTACTTCGTGACCAAGCGCATCTGCATTGGTCTGCAGAAGAAGGACCGCGAGATCGCCCTGCACGGTTACGAGACCGGTCGCATCGTGCGCCTCCCCGGCGGCGAGTACATCGAGGTGCACGAGCCCCTCGACGAGTACGACCGCTGGAAGCTGGTTGCGCACGAGAACTACAAGCCGCTGATGATCCGTCCGGATGCGCGTGGTCGCATCTCGGTCGGTCAGCGACTGCGGGCCGTGGCCTCGCGGTGGTTCTTCGAGGACCGTATCGAGCCGGTCACGCGGACCGAGATCGAGCAGTCGCAGCACCACTAAGTAGCTGCAATGTAGGAGGGCCCGGGACATTCGTCCCGGGCCCTCTTGCTTTCCTCTTGCGTTCTCGGGCGGGCGTCCGTTCTCGCGCGCGTGGGCCGTTCGCGGACGCGCGTTGCCGTGAGGTCTGGCATTCGGTCCTTCGACGGGCGCCGGAACGACTAATCGGCAGACCTCACCCTACCCGCCTCGCGAAACGCGAAGCGCTCCAGCGCTGAGGTCTGGCATTCGGTCCTTCAGCGGCCGCCGGAACGTCCGATCTCCCGACCTGAGGTGATCTCCAATTGCTGTGCGCAACGCTCGCGCCGGCCGATGCACGGTTCGCCCTGTGGATAGATTCTGCGTTGATCTTCCGGATGCCCTAGCGTGAGGCCATGCGTTCACGTCTCGTCTCGGTCAGCGGTGCTGCCGTGGCGCTGGCTTTGGCGTTCACAGTGTCCGCCTGCGCCGCCGACTCCCCCACGGTGCTGCCCACCGAAGAGCCTGCCACTCCGATCTTCGTGTCGGATGAGGAGGCCCTGGCGGCAGCGGAGGCCGCGTATGCAGAATATCTGACGATCGCCGACCAAGTCATAGCTGACGGAGGGGCCGACTCTCAACGGCTTGGAGATGTGGTGACCGGAGCCGAGCTGGAGCGGCAAGCCAAAGAATTCGAACTCTTCGCGGACTCGAGCCTGCGTGGCGAGGGGTCGACAGTCTTTTCGCAGGCTCGCCTGCAGTCGGTAGAGCACACCGGTCCAACGACGATCGAGGTAACGATCTACCTCTGCCAAGACATATCTGATACACGAATCCTCTCAGCAGAAGGCGAGGATCGTACTCCCTCTGAGCGCGCGGTGGTCCTACCGATGAGCGTCGCTCTGGCCGGAACGAAGGACGAACTCAAGCTCACCCGGAGCGAGGTATGGCCAACCGACTTCTGCTTATAGCACTTGCTCTCGCGGGCCTCGCGGCAACCATTCTCCCCTCTAGTACCGCCTCAGGGGCAAGCCCTGCATGCTCCGCACTCGGACAGCGAGCGGGACAGTGCGGCCCTTCGCCCACCGCCACCACCGGCAACGACCAGGTGGACCTCTCCATCGACTACAACCAGGGCAACGGCGGATCCGGAGGCTCTGGCAACAGCAACCCCACGCCTCGCAACACCAACGGCAACGGCAACGGCAACGGGAACGATTCGTCCGACTCCCCCAGCACCGCGGAGCCCGCTCCTCTGCCGCCCGGCCCATGCCCCGGATTCTTCGTACTGAACGGGGAACCGTTCTGCGACGTCGGTTACAGCACGGCACTCGGATCCCCACCACCCGGTCCCGGCCCTGCAACCGCGCCGTACGTGGTCACGGTGAGGGACATTGCGAGCTTCCGACCCACCTCTGCCATACAGACGATGGAGCCCGACGGCTGGATCGTCGTCGGACTCGACACGAACTTCGTCGCCGCAGCCGCACAACACGTGAGATCCGGGACGCTGCTCGGGCAACCGGCCGAGGTGCGCTTCTCCCCCGTCTCCTATCACTGGAGCTACGGTGACGACACCAGCCGGACCAGCAGCTCGCCGGGTGCCAGCTGGGCGGCACTCGGGCTGCAGGAGTTCGATCCGACATCCACCAGCCACGTCTACGTCACTGCCGGCACGTTCACCATCAGTCTCACGGTGAATTACGCGCCGGAATACCGCTATGCCGGTGGCTCGTGGACGAGCATCGCCGGCACGGTGAGCGCCCCCGGCAATCAACTGGTCGCCACGGCAGGTGACGTGAAGACCGTGCTCGTGGCGATGGACTGCCGAGCAAGCCCGTCGGGTCCGGGCTGCTGAGGTCGACGGCTCCCAAACCCACAGCAGAAGCCCTGACACAACAGAAAAAGGGCGGAGCAGCTGCTGCTGACTCCGCCCCTCTTCGAGACTTGCTGAGAACTTCCTACCGAGCGAAGTTGCCGCGGTAGTCCTCGTAGACCCAGCCGACGAGGGCAACGACCGTGATGGCCACCCCGATGACCGACAGCCAGAATCCGATGGCCAGGCCCAGCATGATCAGCGAGGCCGACGCGGCGAGCGTGACAGGCCACCAGCTCCACGGGCTGAAGTGCCCGAGCTCGGGGTCTCCGTCATCGATGTTCGCGTCAATACGGTCTTCCGGCAGCTCCCCGCCCTGCGACTTGTGTACCTTGCCCAGGTAGAACGCCAGGAAGAGGCTGAGCGCAGTGCTCAGGATGAGCGCGGTGGCACCGGCCCACTCGAGGTGACCGTCGTAGTACGCCAGCGACCAGACGATGTAGGTAACCGCCACGATGGCGAAGAACACACCGAGAATCCAAAAGAGGACAACATTCGCCTTCATCGGCTACTTCACCTTTTCATCTGTGAGGTCGACAACCGGTGCCTCCGGAGCATCCCGGAGCGCTCCTGCGCCCACGCCCACCGGAACGCCGGCTTCGGGGTGGTGCAGGTCGAACGCCGGAGACTCCGACCGGATCCGCGGGATCGAGGTGAAGTTGTGACGCGGCGGCGGGCAGGAGGTCGCCCACTCGAGCGAGCGGCCGTAGCCCCACGGGTCGTTCACCGTCACCTTGGGGGCGGTGCGCGCCGTAACGAACACGTTCAGGAAGAACGGGATCATCGAGGCTGCCAGGATGACCGCACCCACCGTGGACAGCTGGTTCATCCAGGTGAAGCCGTCTTCGACCATGTAGGTGGCGTACCGACGTGGCATACCGACCACACCGAGCCAGTGCTGGACGAGGAAGGTGGTGTGGAAGCCGATGAACAGCAACCAGAAGTGGATCTTGCCGAGGCGCTCGTTGAGCATCTTGCCGGTCCACTTGGGCCACCAGAAGTAGAACCCGCTGAACATAGCGAACACCACGGTTCCGAACACGACGTAGTGGAAGTGCGCCACCACGAAGTAGGTGTCTGACACGTGGAAGTCGAGCGGCGGCGACGCCAGGATGACACCGGTCAGTCCACCGAAGGTGAAGGTGACCAGGAAGCCAATGGCCCACACCATGGGGGTCTCGAACGTGATCGACCCGCGCCACATGGTTCCGACCCAGTTGAAGATCTTCACGCCGGTTGGAACCGCGATCAGCATCGTCATCAGTGAGAAGAACGGCAGCAACACCGAGCCGGTGACGTACATGTGGTGAGCCCACACCGTCATCGACAGGGCCGCGATCGAGATCGTCGCGTAGATCAGCGTCTTGTACCCGAAGATCGGCTTGCGGCTGAACACCGGGAACACTTCAGAGACGATGCCGAAGAACGGCAGCGCGATGATGTACACCTCGGGATGGCCGAAGAACCAGAACAGGTGCTGCCACAGAATGGCGCCACCGTTCTCTGGGTTGTAGATGTGCGCACCGAACACCCGGTCGGCGCCGAGGCCGAAGAGCGCGGCGGCCAGCACCGGGAAGGCCAACAGCACGAGGATCGAGGTCACCATGATGTTCCAGGTGAAGATCGGCATGCGGAACATGGTCATACCGGGCGCACGCATGGTGACGATCGTGGTGATGAAGTTCACCGCACCGAGGATGGTTCCGAAACCGCTGATCGCGAGACCGAATACCCACAGGTGACCACCGACACCCGGTGAGAACGTCGTGTTCGACAGCGGCGCGTAGGCGAACCAGCCGAAGGATGCCGCACCCTGCGGGGTGATGAATCCGGCGACGGCGATGAGCGAGCCGAAGCTGTATGCCCAGTACGCGAACGCGTTCAGACGGGGGAACGCGACATCCGGAGCACCGATCTGCAACGGCATCAGCACGTTGGCGAACCCGGCGAACAGCGGCGTCGCGAACATCAGCAGCATGATCGTGCCGTGCATCGTGAACAGCTGGTTGTACTGCTCCTTGGTGGCCACGATCTCGAGGCCAGGAGCGAACAGCTGGGCGCGGATGACGAGAGCCATCACGCCGCCGATGCAGAAGTACACGAACGACGAGATCAGGTACATGTACCCGATGGTCTTGTGGTCGGTGGACGTGATCCACTTCACCAGGATGTTGCCCTTACGCTCCACCTTCGCCGCACCAAAGGTGCGACTCGAAGGCTGAGGCGCCGCCGCAGTCTGCGGCTTGGTTTCAGTCGTAGTCATGATGTGCCCTACTCGTTGCCGCGGGTGCTGGTGGTGCCGGGCTGGTTCTGGTTCGTGTCGTAGTCGGCACCGAGCTGACCGGTGTTGCCGGCGGCGCGAAGCGACTCGATGTACGCGTCGTACTCGTCCTGTTCGACGACCTCGACGGTGAACAACATGAGCGAGTGGTATTCGCCGCACAGCTCGGCGCACTTGCCCTGATAGGTGCCGGTTTTCAGCGGCTCGAAGTACATGTAGTTCGACTTCGCCGGAACCATGTCCTTCTTGTACAGGAAGTCGACCACCCAGAAGGAGTGGATGACGTCACGCGACTCCAGCTTGATTTCGACCTTCTGGTTGACCGGAAGGTAGAGGGTCGGCAGCGAGTCGGCCTCGATGTGGTTGTTCGCGTCCTCCTGCGCCTGAACACCGGCGGAGTAGACATCGTCGGTGACGTAGTTGAAGTCCCACGCCCAACGTTTGCCGTAGACCTCGATGGTCACGTCGGGGTCGGCGTGCGGCTCCTCGATCACGGCCTGATCACGGGCGGTGAAGGCGAAGAAGCCCACCACCAGAATGAGCGGGATCACGGTGTAGAAGATCTCGATCGGCATGTTGTAGCGGAGCTGAACCGGGAGACCGGTCTGGCCCTTGCGACGTCGGTAGACCACGGCAGCCCAGATGATGAGCCCCCAGGTGACCACACCGACGAGCAGCAGGATGATCCAAGAGGTTACCCAGAGTCCTATGACACGATCAACGTGATTGGTGGTGCCAGCTTCAGTGGGCAGATAGCCATTGAGCTGCGCTTGTGTACATCCTGCAAGAACGATGGAAATTGCGACCCCAATAGGGATAGCAGCCCATCGATAACGGCGATTTGAGCGCACCTCTGACCTCTCGGTAATGCTGAAAAACTGTGATTCAACTGTCAGTCTATAACCACGAAGGGCGCCGACCCCTCGGTCGACGCCCTTCGATCATCGTGTCTCTAGTGGAATGAGTCCCCACACGCGCAGCTTCCCTGCGCCTGAGGGTTGTCAATCGTGAAGCCCTGTTTCTGGATGGTGTCCTCAAAGTCGATCGAGGCACCGTCAAGGTACGGCACACTCATCTTGTCGACGACAACTTCGACTCCATCGAAGTCAACGGTGGCGTCTCCATCGAGCAGCCGCTCGTCGAAATAGAGCTGGTAGATCAGGCCCGAGCATCCGCCGGGCTGAACCGCAACGCGCAGTCGCAGATCGTCGCGGCCCTCCTGCTGCAGCAGGTTGCGGACCTTGTCGGCGGCGGCCGCTGAGAGCCCGACGCCGTGCTCGGCAACCGTGGTCGTGTCAGTCATGCATCACTCCTTGATCGGGAAAACTGGGTTCATTCTACGCGCGCGCGTTGAGCTTCGCGAGCAGGAGCGCCTCGGTGAGAATTGCCCGGTGGAACACCCCGAGATGCAGCGATTCGTTTGGGGCGTGCGCCCGGGAATCGGGGTCCTCGACGCCGGTCACCAGGATCTGCGCCTTCGGGAACATCTCGACCAGGTCGGCGATGAACGGGATTGATCCGCCAACGCCCATCTCGACGACATCCTTCCCCCATGCCTCAGTCATGGCGTCCTTGGCATCGGCGACCGCCCAACCGCTGGTGTCCACCAGGAATGGGTTGCCGAGTTCCAAGTGCGAGATCTCGAGCTTCGCGCCATACGGAACGTGCGTCGACAGGTGCGACTGAATCGCCTGAAGAGCGGATGCCGCGGACTGACCCGGCGCCACCCGGGCGCTCAGCTTCACCGTCACCGACGGCACCAGCGTGTTCGACGCATTCTTCACGCTCGGCGCGTCGATTCCGGTGACCGTGATCGAGGGCTTCGACCAGATCCGGCTGAGAATGCTGCCGGTGCCGATCGGGCTTACTCCGTCGAGCAGTCCGGTCTCGGCGCGCAGCTGCGACTCCGGGTACTCGGGGGTCTGCTGCTCGTGCGCGGTGAGCCCGGCCACCGCGTTGCCGCCGTCGGCGTCGTAAAGGGTGGACAGCAACTGCACGGCCACGAGCATCGCGTCGGGCACCGCTCCCCCGAACATGCCGGAATGCGACGCGTGATCGAGCGTCGAGATCTTCAACCGGAACGCCACGTTGCCGCGCAGTCCCACGGTGAGCGCCGGGGTCTCGACATCCCAGTTGCCGGAGTCTGCCACCACGATCGCGTCAGCGGCGAGCTGCTCGCGGTGCTGCTCCAGGAAGTTGGTGAACGACAGGCTGCCGCACTCCTCTTCGCCCTCGATGAACACGGCAAGGCCCAGGTCGAAGTCGGAGCCGAGGGTTTCGGTGAGCGCCCGGATCGACGCGACATGGGCCATCACGCCGGCCTTGTCGTCTGCGGCGCCGCGACCGTACAGCCGGTCGCCGAGAACGGTCGGCTCGAACGGCGGGGTGTCCCAGTCGGCATCGTCGCCGGGAGGCTGCACGTCGTGGTGGGCGTAGAGCAGGATTGTGGGCTTGCCGTTGCGCGCAGCCCTGGTGGCGAGCACCGCCGGCTGACCTAGCATGTCGCCGGTCTCCAGCGGCGCGCGCGAGATCTGCACCGAGTCGAACACGCCGAGCCCCTCCAACAGGGCGCGCACCGCCTCGGCGCTTCGCTGCACGTGGCTGTGGTCGAAGCCGTCCCACGCCACAGACGGGATGCGGACGAGGTTGGACAGGTCGGCGATCGCGGCGGGAAGGCCGTGCTGCACGGCATCGCGCAGAGCCCCCTCCGCGGGCGCGGTCGGCGATGAAGTCTCTGGCAGCTGGCTATCAGTCATGCAGGTAATCTTAAGTGACCCCAAAACAAGGACTTTCTCGTGGCTAAGACATCTGACAACACACCCGACGCTGACGTCGACCTCGACGGCGACCTGGTCGGCAAGGGGCAGCCGACGCCCAGCCGCAAGGAGCGCGAAGCCGCCCGCAAGCGGCCGCTGGTGCCGGATGACCGCAAGCAGGCCTCCAAGGAGTCGCGCGCCAAGATGGCGGAGGCTCGTGAGAGGGCACGCCTCGGCATGGCGGCCGGTGACGAGAAGTACCTTCCGGTGCGCGACAAGGGACCGCAGAAGCGGTTTGTGCGTGACTACGTCGACGCGCGCACCAGCATCGGCGAGTTCATGATCCCGGTGATGTTCCTGGTGATCATCATCACGTTCGTGCCAGACCCCACCGTGGCGGTGGTCGCGATGCTGGTTCTCTGGGTCTTCTTCGGCCTCGCCGTGCTCGACAGCATCTTCCTGGGCCTGACCGTGCGCAAGAAGCTGCGCGCCAAGTTCGGTGAGGACAAGGTCGAGAGCGGGGTGCGCTGGTACGCCGCGATGCGTAGCCTTCAATTGCGTGTGATGCGGCTGCCGAAGCCGCAGGTGAAGCGGGGGCACTACCCCAGCTAGCCGCGGCCGGCGCTGCGCGCGACATGACGAGGGAGTCAGCATGCAGCAGGTCATCGTGGCTGTCGATGGATCCCCGGCGAGCCTCGGAGCGCTTGACTGGGCGATCGAACGGTCCAGGCACGTCGAGATGTCGATCGATCTGGTCGCCGTGCTGTGGATTCCGGATGCCGCGTTCCAGACCGAGACCGAGCTGCGCCCGTTCTACGAGAAGACTTTGCAGGACGCCCAGGAGCACGTGCGCCGCACCGCGCCCCGCGTGAAGACCAGCGCCCGCCTGCTCCGCGGCGTTCCGGTCAATGAGCTCGTCGACTACTCCGCCACGGCGGCGCTCCTCGTGGTCGGCTCCGACAAGTCGAGTCGGCTGCGCGCGCTCGTGTACGGCACGATCCCGCTCCGGCTGGCTGCGTTGTCCCGCTGCCCGGTGGTGGTGGTGCCGCGCGTCTGGAAGCAGCACCCCGGACCGGTGATGCTCGCCGTCGGCGAGGAGCCGGCGACCGAGGCCGCGGATTTCGCCGTAGCCGAGGCAACGGCGCGCGGCGTGGTGCTCGACCTGATCCACGTGTGGGCGGCGTCACCGATCTATCCGGTGCCCGTCGCCGACCTGCACTACCCCTACACCACGGTTCGCGATGCGCACCGAGACGTGCTCGACACCGAGAGTGAGCGTATCCACGCGGCGCACCCGAATCTGCCGGTGACGCATCAGCTGAAGGAAGGCCCGCAGATCCATGTGCTGGTGGATGCCGGCGAGCACGCCCAACTGCTGGTGATCGGCCGCACCGGCAAAGGCATCCTGCGGGAGCTGTTGCTCGGCTCGGTCGCGCACGACGTGTTGCTCAACCCGCCGTGCCCTGTTGCTGTCATTCCCACCCATGCGGCGCTGAAGAAGGCGGCCGCTGCGCGAGCGGCTGCGGAAGGTTCCTAGCGTCGTCTGGCACCGCTGGAGAGTGCTGCCTCAGAGCACTTCGACAAGCCGAAATCGTTCGAGAACCACCATCGTGTCATCGTTCACCGTGAACGACGGGTTCCCGAGGAAACTCCGCATCTCATTGCTGTGCCAGTAACGCTCATGTGCGGCCCGCCACTCGGAAAGAGAAGAGTGTCCCTCGCCCTCGTCGCGCGCATGCTCCCAGGGGACTAACCCGAGGCGAAAGTGTTGAACGTCGGTGATCTCGATCACGGCGACAGCCTTCTCAGCCGAATCAACCACAACCTGCCGCGCACCAACCTGCGGGAACGGATCGTCCTCGATTCGATACTCCACGGCCGTGGAGGTCGTCGACGTCTTACTCCCGTCGAGAATCGCCGAAACAAGCCGGTCGCGCAACGGCCCGGGAAAAGCAAACTCAACGCGGGGAGGATCGTCCTGATTCATGTGGCAACCTGGTCCAGGGCGCCTAGCGTCGCCGGGCGAGGCCGCGGTTGATCTGCCTGGCCCAGAGCGGCCCGCGGTAGAGGAACCCGGTGTAGCCCTGCACGAGGGTCGCGCCGGCGGCCAGGCGTTCCGCGACATCCGCCGCGGTCTCCACTCCCCCGACCGAGATCACGCACAGCTCCTGGGGAACGATGGAGCGGATCAGCCGCAGCATGGCGAGCGAGCGGGCGGCCAGCGGCGCGCCGGAGAGCCCGCCCGCGCCGGCGGCCTCGACCACCGAGCGCTTGGTGCGGAGGCCGTCGCGGGACAGTGTGGTGTTGGTGGCGATGATGCCGGACAGGCCCAGGTCGACCACCAGCTGCGCGATCCGGCGGGCTTCGTCGTCGCTCAGGTCGGGGGCGATCTTGACGAGCACGGGGGTGCCGTCCGCGGCATCCCGCACCGCCGTCAGCAGCGGAGCGAGCTTGTCGATCTCCTGCAGGCCGCGTAGGCCAGGGGTGTTCGGCGAGCTGACGTTGACCACGAGATAGTCGGCCGCCGGGGCGAGCAGCCGGGTGCTCTCGACGTAGTCGTCGACGGCGTTCTCCACGTCGACCACCCGCGATTTGCCGATGTTGATGCCGATCACCGGGCGGTTGCTGCGGGATGCCGCGGACCTGAGTCGTGGTGCGGCGGCGGTGGCCCCGTGGTTGTTGAAGCCCATCCGGTTGATCACCGCGCGGTCCGGGATGAGCCGGAACAGTCGCGGCTTGTCGTTGCCTGGCTGCTCGCGGGCGGTGATGGTGCCCACCTCGACGTGCCCGAAGCCGAGCTGGCCGAGCCCCAGAATGCCGAGTCCGTCCTTGTCGAAGCCCGCGGCGACGCCGAACGGCGAGTCGAAATGCAGGCCGAGGGTGTCAACGCCAAGTGACGGATCGGGCCGGGTGAACCGGTGCACCAGCGCGCCGATGCCGAGCGTGGGCAGCAGTCGGATCACGGTGAAGGCGAGGTGGTGCGCGCGTTCGGGGTCGAGCTTGGACAGGAACAGCCGGAACAGGATCGGGTACATGCTGCCGTTACTCGCCGGCGTCCGCGCGGTCGGTTTCGGTCGCCAGGACGCGGGTTTCGCGTTCGACCCTGAGCAGCGCGATGGCGGCCTCGAAGTCCTCGAGCGAGTCGAAGCTCTGGTAGACACTGGCGAAGCGCAGGTACGCCACCTCGTCGAGTTCCTGCAGCGGGGGCAGGATGGCGAGGCCGATGTCATTGGCCTCGATCTGCGAGGCGCCGGTGGAGCGGATGGTTTCCTCGACCCGCTGTGCGAGCACGGCCAGGTCAGAGTCGGTCACCGGGCGGCCCTGGCAGGCCTTGCGCACGCCGGAGACGATCTTCTCCCGACTGAAGGGTTCGACCACGCCGTTGCGCTTGATCACGTTCAGGCTGGCGGTTTCGATGGTGCTGAAGCGACGCCCGCACTCGGGGCACTGCCGACGGCGGCGGATGGACAGGCCGTCGTCGGTCGTCCGTGAATCGACGACCCTGCTGTCGGGGTGGCGGCAGAACGGACAGTACATGGTGGCTCCTTAGGCGGTCAGGCTGAGAACCGGGCGGTGATGGCGTCGCCGTGACCGGGAAGGTCCTCCGCGCTGCTGAGCGCCACGATGCGCGCCTCGACGGCGGCGAGAGCGTCGCGGTCGTAGCGGATGACCTGCTGCGGGCGCAGGAAGGTGTACGCGCCGAGCCCGGATGCGTAGCGTGCCTGCCCGCCGGTGGGCAGCACGTGATTGGACCCGGCCAGGTAGTCGCCGAGGCTGACCGGGGAGTTGCGGCCGAGGAAGATGGCGCCGGCGCTGTCGATCAGGGCCAGCGTGGCGTCGTCATCTGCGGTCTGGATTTCGAGGTGCTCCGGGCCGTACGCGTTGCTGAAGGCCGCGGCATCCGCCAAAGAATTCATCACCACGATCGCGGACTGCGGCCCGGACAGCGCGGTGAGCACGCGGGCACGGTGGTGAGTGGATGTCGCCAGCCGCTCCAGCTCGGCGGTGACGCGGTCGGCGAGTTCGGCGGAGTCGGTGACCAGCACTGAGCCGGCCAGCTCGTCGTGTTCGGCCTGGCTGATCAGGTCGGCGGCGACCAGGGTGGCGTCCGCGGTGTCGTCGGCGATGATGAGGATCTCGGTGGGGCCGGCTTCGGCGTCGATGCCGACCACGCCCTGTACGGCGCGCTTGGCGGCGGCGACGAACACGTTGCCGGGTCCGGTGACCACCTGCACCGGGTCAAGACCGATGCCGGCAACCCCGTGGGCGAGAGCGCCGATGGCGCCGGCGCCGCCCATGGCGTACACCTCGTCGATTCCGAGCAGTCCGGCGGCGCCGAGGATGGTGGGGTGCACGGCTCCCCCGAACGCCTTCTGCGGCGGGGAGGCCAGCGCGATCGAGCCCACGCCGGCGACCTGCGCGGCCACCACGTTCATCACCACGCTCGACGGGTAGACGGCCTTGCCGCCCGGTACGTAGAGACCGACCCGGGATACCGGCTGCCAGCGCTGCTCGATCACGGCACCGGGGGCGAGCTCGGTGCGGGCAGGCGGCGGTACCTGCGCGGCGGTGGCCTGACGTACCCGGATGATCGCCTCATCGAGGGCGGCGCGTACGTCTGGGGCGAGACCGTCGCGGGCGGCGTCGATGTCGGCCTGCGGCACCCGCACCCTGGACGGGCGCACCCCGTCGAAGCGTTCGGCCTGGTCGAGCAGCGCCGTTTCGCCGCGGTCGCGCACGTCGTCGATGAGGGCGTGCACCGCTTCGGTCACCGACGAGACGTCGTTCGCCGTGCGGGGTACGAGGGCGAGCAGCTCGGCGGGGCTTGGCGTGGCGCCGCGAAGATCAATGCGCTGAATCATGACCTATCCATGCTAGTTGCTCGGGTGTTGGGGCCGCGCCCGCAGGTGGGGTGGGGTGCTGGAGCTCGCGGTGCCGCTTGGGCTCGCGCGGGGTGCCGCTCGGTCGGAGAACGGCGGCTCGGGAGGACGTTTTTTGCGGATAACGTCCTCCCGAGCCGCCGAGCTCCGTCCGACCCGTTGGGGTGGGAGGCCTGGGCCCCGCCCCGAGAGTGAGGTCTGGCAATCGGTTCCTCCCTGGCCGCCGGCACCACCAATTGCCAGACCTCACAAGACGGGGGCAGCCGCGCCCGAGGCCGCGCCCGCAGGTGGGTGGGGTGCTGGGGCTCGCGGAGTGGCGGTCGGGCTCGCGCGGTGCCGCTCGGGCCCGCGGAGTGCCGCTCGGTCGGAGAACGGCGGCTCGGGAGGACGATTTTTGCGAATAACGTCCTCCGGAGCCGCCGAACTCCGTCCGACACGTGCCTCAGGGCGGCTCGGGCTACCTCAGGCGAAGCAGTTCGGCCCGAGCAGGCTCTTCAGTTCGCCGAACAGGTCGGCGCTGATCCGCACCGGGTACGGGATCTCGAACACCCGCGCGGTGTCGCCCTTGAGCAGCCGCAGCCGCACCTCGTTGTCGCCGGGGTGCCGGTTGAACACGTCGTACAGGGAGCGCACGATGTCGGTGGTGGCCCGGAACTCCTGCACCGAGATCTGCAGCGGACCGGAGCCCATCGCGTCCCCGACATCCGGAGTGAACATGCTCGCGGCATGCAGGTTCACGCCGTCGTCACGCACGCTCACCCGGCCCTTCAGCACGATGATCGAGTCGGCCTGCAGGGTCGGCCCGAACTCCTGGTAGCTCTTGCCGAGCAGCATCGCGGTGATCTCGCCGCCGAAGTCCTCGACCTGGATCATGCCGTACTGGTTGCCAGAGTTGCGGGCGGTGCGGTGCTGCACGGTGGTGACGAGCCCGGCGATGGTGACCTGCTCGCCATCCTTCACGGTCTCCCCGGCGAGGATGTCGGCGATGGACACCGACGCGTGCTTGGCCAGCGCGACCTCGAGCCCGGCCAGCGGGTGGTCGGAGACGTACAGGCCGAGCATCTCGCGTTCGAAGGCGAGCTTGTCTTTCTTACCCCACTCCGGACGCTCCGGCACCTTCGCGGTCTGCTGCGGCTCGTCGAACAGGCTGTCGAAGTCGAAGCCGACGTCACCGTTCTCTTCGCGTCGCTTGTCCTTGACCGCGCTCTCCACCGCCCCCTCGTGGATCTCGAGCAGCGCCCGCCGGGTGGATCCGAGCGAGTCGAATGCGCCGGCCTTGATCAGCGACTCCATGGTGCGCTTGTTTGCCGCCTGCAGCGGGATCTTCTTCAGGAAGTCGTGGAAGGTGGTGAAACGGCCCTTCGCTTCGCGGGCCTGCTTGATCAGGTCGACCACCGCGAAGCCGACGTTGCGCACCGCGCCGAGCCCGAACCGGATGTCCTCGCCCACGGCGGCGAAGTAGCCGATCGACTCGTTCACGTCGGGGGCCAGCACCTTGATGCCCATGCGGCGGCACTCGTTCAGGTAGATCGCCAGCTTGTCCTTGGAGTCGCCGACGCTGGTCAGCAGCGCGGCCATGTACTCGGCCGGGTAGTGCGCCTTCAGGTATGCGGTCCAGTAGGAGACGACACCGTAGGCGGCGGAGTGCGCCTTGTTGAACGCGTAGTCGGAGAACGGCAGCAGGATGTCCCAGAGCGCCTTGACCGCGGCATCCGAATATCCACGCTCGTGCATGCCGGCGCTGAAGCCCTCGTACTGCTTGTCGAGCTCTGATTTCTTCTTCTTGCCCATCGCGCGGCGCAGGATGTCGGCCTGGCCGAGGGAGAAGCCGGCCACCTTCTGCGCCACCGACATCACCTGCTCCTGATAGATGATCAGGCCGTAGGTGCCGCCGAGGATCTCCGCGAGCGGTTCCTCGAGCTCCGGGTGGATCGGGGTGATCGCCTGCAGCCCGTTCTTGCGCAGCGCGTAGTTGGTGTGCGAGTCGGCACCCATCGGGCCCGGCCGGTAGAGCGCGATAACCGCGGAGATGTCCTCGAAGTTGTCTGGCTTCATCAGCCGCAGCAGGCCACGCATCGGCCCGCCGTCGAGCTGGAACACGCCGAGCGTGTCTCCGCGGGATAGCAGGTCGTATGCGCCCTGGTCGTCGAGCGCCAGGCCCTCCAGGTCAAGCTTTGTCCCGCGGTTCAGCTCGATGTTGTCGAGCGCGTCGGAGATGATCGTCAGGTTCCGCAGCCCGAGGAAGTCCATCTTGATCAGGCCGAGCGACTCGCAGGCCGGATAGTCGAACTGGGTGACGATCTGGCCGTCCTGCTCCCGCTTCATGATCGGGATGATGTCGAGCAGCGGATGACTGGACATGATCACGCCCGCGGCGTGCACGCCCCACTGGCGCTTCAGGTTCTCCAGCCCGAGCGCGGTGTCGAACACCATCTTCGCGTCGGGGTCGGTCTCGACCACGGCGCGCACGTCGGCGGCTTCCTTGTACCGCGGGTGGTCCTTGTCGAAGATGCCGGTGAGCGGCACGTCCTTGCCCATGATGGGCGGCGGCATCGCCTTGGTGAGCTTCTCTCCCATGCCGAACGGGAAGCCGAGCACCCGTGAGGAGTCCTTGAGCGCCTGCTTGGCCTTGATGGTGCCGTAGGTGACGATCTGCGCGACACGCTCGTCGCCGTACTTCTCGGTGACGTACTTGATCACTTCGCCGCGGCGCCGGTCGTCAAAGTCGACGTCGAAGTCGGGCATCGAGACGCGGTCCGGGTTCAGGAAGCGCTCGAAGATCAGGCCGTGCTGCAGCGGGTCGAGGTCGGTGATCCGCAGCGCGTACGCGGCCATCGATCCGGCGCCGGAGCCACGGCCGGGACCGACCCGGATGCCCTGGTTCTTCGACCAGTTGATGAAGTCGGCGACCACCAGGAAGTAGCCGGGGAAGCCCATCTGCAGGATGACGCCGACCTCGTAGTCGGCGCGCTCGCGCACCGCATCCGGGATGCCGCCAGGGTAGCGGAACTTGAGACCCTCGTCGACCTCCTTGGTGAACCAGGTGTCCTCGGTCTCCCCCTCGGGAACCGGGTAGCGCGGCATGTAGTTGGCGTTCTCGTCGAAGCTCACGTCGCAGCGCTCGGCGATCAGCAGCGTGTTGTCGCAGGCCTCCGGGTAGTCCCGGAACAGCTCGCGCATCTGGGACGCGGACTTCAGGTAGAACTCGTCGGCATCGAACTTGAACCGGTTCGGGTCATCCAGCGTCGAGCCGGACTGCACGCAGAGCAGCGCCGCGTGGCTGGTGGCGTCGTGCGCGTGCGTGTAGTGCAGGTCGTTGGTGGCGACCAGCGGCAGGTCCATCTCCTTCGCCAGGCGCAGCAGGTCGGCCATGGCGCGGCGTTCCACGTTGATGCCGTGGTCCATGATTTCGCAGAAGAAGTTCTCTTTGCCGAAGATGTCGCGGAAGTCGCCCGCGGCCTTCTTCGCCTCCTCGTACTGGCCGAGCCGGATCCGGGTCTGGATCTCGCCGCTGGCGCAGCCGGTGGTGGCGATCAGGCCCTTGCCGTAGGTGGACAGCAGTTCGCGGTCCATCCGGGGCTTGAAGTAGTAACCCTCGATCGACGCCTTCGACGACAGCCGGAACAGGTTGTGCAGGCCCTCGTTGGTCTCGCTGAGCAGCGTCATGTGCGTGTACGCACCCGAGCCGGAGACGTCGTCTCCTCCGCCGTTGCCCCAGCGGATCCGGGTCTTGTCGCTGCGGTGCGTGCCGGGGGTGAGGTAGGCCTCGGTGCCGATGATCGGCTTGATGCCGGCGCTTGTGGCGCTCTTCCAGAAGTCGTATGCGCCGAACACGTTGCCGTGGTCGGTGACCGCGACGGCGGGCATTCCCTGCTCGGCCGCTGCCGCCACCAGCGGCTTCACCCTGGCGGCTCCATCCAGCATCGAGTACTCGCTATGCACATGCAGGTGCACAAAGGAATCGTTGCTCGAAGGCACAGGTTCTCCGTCTAGCTCGGGGTGGGTATCTAGCTTAGATCGTCGTCGGCGGAGGGCCGGTCAGGAGGCACGCAGCACGTCGAGAGCGTGCTGCAGATCTGCCGGGTAACCCGTGCTGAATTCGACGTACTGCTGGGTGGCCGGATGCCGGAAGCCGAGCCGCACCGCGTGCAGCCACTGCCGGCCGAGGCCGAGTTTCGCGGAAATCGTCGGGTCGGCGCCGTACATCGAGTCTCCGACGCAGGGATGCCGTTGGGCGGCCATGTGCACCCGGATCTGGTGGGTGCGGCCGGTCTCAAGGTGAATCTCGAGCAGCGACGCGCTCGGGAACGCCTCGATGGTCTCGTAGTGGGTGACCGAGGGCTTGCCGTCGGCGGTGACCGCGAACTTCCAGTCAGACGACGGATGCCGCCCGATCGGTGCGTCGATGGTGCCGGCCAGCGGATCGGGATGCCCCTGCACGACAGCGTGGTAGATCTTGTCGACCTCGCGGTCGTGGAACGCCCGCTTCAGCTCCCGGTAGGCGTGTTCACTCTTCGCCACCACCATCAGTCCGCTGGTGCCGGCGTCGAGCCGGTGCACGATGCCGGCGCGTTCTGCGGCTCCGGATGTCGCGATCCTGAACCCTGCGCCGGCGAGGGCGCCGAGTACGGTGGGGCCGGTCCAGCCGATCGAGGGGTGCGCGGCGACACCGACGGGTTTGTCGATCACCACGATGTCGTCGTCGTCGTGCACCACGGTGAGGTCGGGCACCAGGGTCGGTACGATCCTCGGCGGCTCCTTGGGCTGCCAGGTGACGTCAAGCCAGCCGCCGGCGGTCAGCCGGTCGGACTTGCCGAGCACCACCCCGTCAAGCGTCACTCCCCCGCCGGTCGCCACATCTGCGGCGAAACTGCGGGAAAATCCGAGCAGGCGAGCCAGCGCGCTATCGACCCGTTCACCGGCGAGGCCGTCGGGAACGGGCATGCTGCGGGATTCCATGGCTACGGGGTATCGATCGTCGGGGCGTCGTCGGATCGTGCGGCTTGGGTGCTGTCGGCGCGGGCCCCGGTCTGCTCGGTCTTCTGGCCGTCCAGTCCGATCCCGCGGACCGTCAGCAGGATGAACAGTCCCATGCTCGACACGATGGCGATGTCCGCCACGTTGAAGATGGCCGGGAAGCCCCAGACCTGGATGAAGTCGATCACGTGCCCCTGGCCGAAGCTCGGTTCACGGAACAGCCGGTCGGTGAGGTTGCCGAGCGTGCCGCCGAGCAGCAGTCCGAACATGACCGCCCATGCCAACGACCGGAGCCGGCGGGCGAAGATCAGGATGAAGACGACGACACCGGCCGCGACGATCGAGAAGATCCAGGTGAAGCCGATGCCGAGCGAGAACGCCGCGCCGGGGTTCAGCACGTACCGGAACAGCAGCAGGTCGCCGAGCACGGGCACGGCCTCGCCGAGCGGGAAGTTCTCGGTGATCAGGAACTTGCTGCCCTGATCCGCGAAGTAGGCAATAACGGCGACAACAGCAAGGAGGGCGAGCACCCGAAGACTAATCTTCGTGGTGCTTGCCCTCATCGCTGTCGGCTCAGTTGCTCCCGGCAAAACCGCTGTAGCTGGCAGGGGTGGATGTGTTGGCGCTCTGCGCCGACGACAGCGGCGCGGACTTCTCAGCCTGCGCACCGGCGGTCGTTGACGAGTCGAGGTCGCGCAGCTGGCCCTCGATGTAGCCCCGCAGCTTCTGGCGGTACTCGCGCTCGAAGGTGCGCAGCTCGTCCAGACGGTGCTCAAGCAGGGCACGTTCCTGGTCGAGCGAGCTGATCTGCTGGCGCTGTTTCGCTTCCGCCTCGGCGACGATGCGAGCGGCGGTGGCGTGGCCCTCGGCGATCAGCGCGTCGCGCTTCTCGACGCCTTCACGCACGTGTTCCTCGTGCAGGCGACGGGCGAGCTGCAGCAGGTTGTTGGTGTTCGTGGGGTCGACCGCGTTGGCGTCGGCGGCGGGCGTCGGGTACGACAGAGCCGGGGTCGGCGCGGGTGCCGCGGCCTGAGCAGGAGCCGGAACGACGGCTGCCGGCGCGGCGGCCGCGGACGAGGAGGATCCGCCGCTTCGCTGCAGCTCGCTGATGCGCGAGTCACTCGCGATGAGGCGCTGGCGCAGTTCCTCGTTCTCCTGGTGCAGGCGACGAAGCTCGACGACTACCTCGTCGAGGAAGTCATCAACCTCGTCCTGGTCGTAGCCCTCGCGGAACTTGGTCGGCTGGAACCGCTTGTTGACTACATCTTCAGGCGTCAAGGCCATAACCGTCACCTCTACTACTTTCTGTCACGGAACGTCGAACTAACGCTAGCAACTCCATGGCCCAGCACGGGCCAGAACGATTGACTTAACACTACAGGGAAGCGTCTGTGAGACCGGGTCATCGGATTCCGCCGACGATGGTCATCAGGATGATGCAGGCCAGCAGCACGATGGTCCAGCCGAAGTCGATGGCGGCGGCGCCGATCCGAAGCGGCGGCAGAACCTTCCGAACCATGCGCATCGGCGGGTCGGTCACGGTGTAGCTGGCCTCGGCGACGAGCAGCAGGAACCCCTGCGGCCGCCACCGGCGTGCCAGCACCCGCACCCAGTCGAAGATGAACCTGGCCCACATCGCCAGGAAGAACGCAAAGAGGGCGAAGTACAGCAGGTTCGCGATGATGGAAATAACCACCGCTACAGGTTACTGCTCGGAGAAGAACGAAGCCTCAACGTCGGACTCACCCTCGGCCGCTTCGCCGCTGACCGCGACGTGCGCGGGTGAGAGCAGGAACACCTTGTTGGTGACGCGCTCGATCTTGCCGTACAGGCCGAGCGACAGGCCGCTGGCGAAGTCGACGAGGCGACGGGCATCCGGTTCGGTCATCTGCGACAGGTTGATGATCACCGGGATTCCCTCGCGGAAGCTCTCGGCGATCACCTGGGCGTCCTTGTACTGGCGCGGGTGCACGGTGAGGATTTCATTCATGTCGGCTGGACCCGCATTTCGTGAGGTGGTCGGACGGCGGAGGGGCGTCACGGGCGCGCGTCCGGTGTTCGGCACGGCCACCGGCTGCGCGACGGGCGCTGCCGGTGCGGCAGGGCTCTGGGTGTTCTCGTACTCGAACTCTTCATCCGCGAGGCCGAGGTAGACCATCGTCTTACGCAGCGGGTTTGCCATTTGTTACCTCCACAGTGGGACTTCTGGTTTGAGATTAAGGGTGCAACGGGCGGTTTCCCGTGATTGCCGAGCCAATGCGAAGGTGTGTCGCGCCTTCGGCAATGGCCGCCGCGAAGTCCAGAGACATCCCGGCGGAGATGGCGCCCGCGTCTGGGGCGAGTGCTCTGACCCGGTCGGATGCCGCTTTGACTCTGGCGAACGCGCGGCGCGGCTCCTCGTCGAGAGGCGCCACCGCCATCACGCCGCGCAGCCGCAGTCCGGGGGCGGCGAGCACGCGCTCGACGAGCGGTTCGAGCTGGTCGAGGGCCACGCCGCCGCGGCCGGGGTCATCGGTGAGGTTGAGCTGCACGAAGCTGTCGAGCGGCTCGCCCTCGGCCAGGGCGTCGACCAGCGCCGGGCGGTCGATCGAGTGGATGGCGCTGGCGTACTGCCGCACCTGACGGGCCTTCTTGCTCTGCAGCTGGCCGACGAAATGCCAGCGCAGCCCCAGGTCGGCCAGCTCGGCCGCCTTGGCCTGGGCTTCCTGGTGGCGGTTCTCGCCGACGTCGCGCACCCCGAGTTCGGCCAGTTCACGCACCAGCGACGCCGGATGGAACTTGGTCACCACGATGGTGGTGATGTCGGCCGGGTCCCGGCCGACATCGCGCGCGGTGGCGGCGATCTGCTCTGACACAGTCGCCAGACGCTCGGCGAGCGGTGCGCCGTCACTCACAGGCTCACACCTCTCACCACGGTCTTGCTTCGAAACTGTTTACTTCAGGACTGTCTACTTCAGGAAGTCGGGGACGTCCAGGTCGTCGTCATCGTCGAAGTCCCGATCAATCGCGGCGGATGCCGGAAGCTCGGGCTCGCTCGACCAGGACGCCACAGGGCTCGGCTCTGCTGCCGCAAACGACGACTCCGCCGCGGGAACGGCAGCGCCGACCGACGCTGCTGCGGCAGCATCAACGAAATTTGACCGGCGGTCCTTCGCCTTCTGCGACGGCTCGCCGCCGTCGAACCCGGCCGCGATGACCGTGACGCGAACCTCATCGCCCAGGGTGTCGTCGATGACGGCACCGAAGATGATGTTGGCTTCGGGGTGCACGGCTTCCTGAACCAGGCGGGCGGCGTCGTTGATCTCGAAGATGCCCAGGTTGGAGCCACCCTGGATCGACAGCAGCACACCGTGCGCGCCGTCGATGGATGCCTCGAGCAGCGGTGAGGCGACCGCGAGTTCCGCGGCCTTGATCGCCCGATCGGCACCGCGTGAAGAGCCGATGCCCATCAGCGCGGAGCCTGCGCCCTGCATGACCGACTTCACGTCGGCGAAGTCGAGGTTGATCAGGCCGGGGGTGGTGATCAGGTCGGTGATGCCCTGCACGCCGGCGAGCAGCACCTGGTCGGCGGTCGCGAACGCTTCGAGCATACTGATGCCGCGGTCGCTGATCTCGAGCAGACGGTCGTTCGGCACCACGATGAGCGTGTCGACCTCGTTCTTCAGCGTCGCGACGCCGGCCTCGGCCTGCGCCTGACGACGCTTGCCCTCGAAGCCGAACGGCTTGGTGACCACGCCGATGGTGAGCGCGCCGATCGACTTGGCGATCCTCGCGACGACGGGCGCACCGCCGGTGCCCGTGCCGCCGCCCTCGCCGGCGGTGACGAAGACCATGTCGGCCCCGGCCAGTGCCTCTTCGATTTCTTCTGCGTGGTCCTCGGCGGCGCGTCGGCCGACCTCGGGATCAGCACCGGCGCCGAGGCCGCGAGTGATCTCGCGTCCGACGTCGAGCTTCACATCGGCGTCGCTCATGAGCAGCGCCTGTGCATCGGTATTGATGGCAACGAACTCGACGCCTCGCAGGCCGAGTTCGATCATGCGGTTGACGGCGTTAACGCCGCCTCCGCCAATACCGACCACCTTGATGACGGCTAGGTAGTTCTGGTTTGATGTCACGTCCGGCCTCCGGGAGAAACTTTCAACCTCTACTTGAGGTGTAAAGTTATGCTCAGTATGCATTTCTTAGTCTGAAATTAGGTGGCCGAGGGGTGCCGAACCCTCAGGCGCGCCCGCGTGTCGCGAATCGTTACTGATACTTGTCCCCCCAGCTTGTCACGAGCTGAATCAGGCGGGTCGGAACACGGCGATAGTCGGTGCGGAGACATCGAATTCTCCGGCCAACGCTGGGTCGGTCTGGCGGATCAGCTCGGCGAGCACCCGCGCCTTCTGGGCGGAGCCGTCGGCGCTGCCCCAGCTGACGCTCTGGCCCACCCCGTCGAGCACCAGCGTCACGTCGTCCTTGCTGCGCGCGGTCACCGCGTCGATGCGCCCGCGCAGCTCGGTCGGCACCGCGAGCAGCACCTCGACCACCGACTCGAACGCGGCGCTGTCTGCCGCGTGCCCGCCGACGTCGATCACGGGCACCCCGTCGACGCGGGTGTCCGAGGTGGCGATCACCACGCCGGCGGGGTCGACCAGGTCGAAGGCGGCTCCGCTGTTGATCGTGCCGATCGGGTCGCGCTCGGTGATCCTGACCACCAGGGTGTCCGGCGGCACGGCCTCGGTGACGAAGCTGCGGATCACCGGAAACGCGCCGAGCTCATCTTGCACCCGGCCGAGGTCGATCAGCGCGAGCGGCGTGCCCAGTTGATCGTCGATCGCGGCGCGCACCTCGTCGGCGCTGACGCGGGTGGCGCCCTCGATCTGGATGTTGCGAAGCGCCAGCGCGGGCGAGAACACCGCGATCACCACGGCGATCAGGAGAACCGCGCCGGCGCCGCCCGCGGTCGCCAGGATCGCACGGCGGCGCCTGGTGCGCCGGGTGAAGCGACGCACCTCGTCGCGTTCGTAGCGTTTGCGTGCGGCCTCGGCCCGGCGCAGCTGACGGCGCGCGGCGCGCTCCGCGGCGGCGGCCGAGGGCTCACGGCTGCCGGCGGGCTTGCGGATCCGCGGCATCCGCGGCATCCGCCGCCCCGTCGCTGCCTGCGGCGTCCCGCGCTCGCTCGACTGCGGGGTGGACGGCGGGGTCGCCTGCCCGGTCGCCGGGGTCGGCGCAGCTGCCGGTTCCCTGCGGCGAGACGGCGCGGGGGAAGCTTGCCGGTCGAATCCCTGTGGTCGCTTCACTGGATGGGGCGTCCGGTGCTCTACTCAGCCTGCTGGGGCTTGGCCTGCAGCGCCTCGAGAACCTGCGGGATGATCCGGTACACGTCACCACAGCTGAGGGTCATGATGATGTCCCCGTCCCGGGCAACGGATGCCGCCCGCTCGGCGGCCTGCTGCCAGTCGGGCAGGTAGTCCACGTGGCTGGCGTCGGCGAAGCGGTCGGAGACGAGCGCGCCGGTGACCCCGGGCTCCGGGTCTTCCCTGGCCCCGAACACGTCGAGCACGACGGTGTGGTCGGCAAGCTTCTCGTAGGTTTGGGCGAACTCGCCCGCCATCAGCCGGGTGCGGCTGTACAGGTGCGGTTGGTGCACCGCGATGATCCGGCCGGAGCCGACCACCGAGCGCGCGGCCGACAGCGCCGCGGCCACCTCGGTCGGGTGGTGGGCGTAGTCGTCGTAGACCCTCACCCCGCGCACGGTGCCGTGCAGTTCGAACCGGCGCCCCGTGCCGCCGAACACGCTGAGCGCGCGCATCACCCGGTCGGGGTCGAAGCCGAGGCCGACCAGCACGGTGAAGGCACCGGCCGCGTTGATGGCGTTGTGATGCCCGGGAACCGCGAGCGTGCTGGTGTAGTCGACGCCCTGCCAGGACACCGTGAAGGTGACGGGGCCCTCGGCGACGATCGAATGAACGCGGGCATCGGATGTCGCATCCTCACCGAACGTCAGCACCCGCTTGTCCGGGTGCTCGCTCCGCAGCGCCTCGGTGACGCGCACCGCTCCGGCGTCGTCGCTGGATACCACCACGAGCTCTGACGCCTTGCCGGCGAACTGCACGAACGCCGCATCGAAGGCCTCGTGCGTGCCGTAGTGGTCGAGGTGGTCGGCATCGACGTTGGTAATCAGTGCCACGGCGGTGTCGTAGAGCAGGAATGAGCCGTCGGATTCGTCGGCCTCGACCACGAACAGCTCGCCTGAGCCGGATGCCGCGGACACGCCGAGCGTCTGGATCACCCCGCCGTTCACGAAGCTGGGGTCTTCGCCGAGCTCGATCAGCGCGGTCACGAGCATCCCGGTGGACGTGGTCTTGCCGTGCGCGCCGGCCACCGCGATCAACCGTTGCCGGTTGATCAGCCAGGCCAGGGCCTGCGAGCGGTGCAGCACGGGGATCCCGGTGCTGAGCGCGCGCTGGTACTCGGGGTTGTCCTCCCAGAGGGCGCCGGTGACCACGACCGTGTCGGCGTCGCCGACGTTCGCCGCGTCGTGGCCGATCGACACCGTGGCGCCGGCTTCGCGCAATGCGAGCACCGTGTCGGTCTCGCGCAGGTCGGATCCGGTGACGGTGTGACCGGCGCCGAGGAACAGTCTGGCGATTCCGCTCATGCCGGAGCCGCCGATGCCCACGAAGTGCACGGCGCCGAGTTCGGCAGGGATCGGGGTGGAGAAATCGGGCTTGATCATCGCTTTCTAACCTACGCGTCTGCCCACGGCTTCAGCGACCAGGTCGGCCATCCGGTCGGCACCGTCCCGCACGCCGACCGTCGCCGCCCTCGCCGCCATGTCGGCGATGCGGTCCCGCCTGCGCAGCAGCGGAACCAGCTCGGAGGAGACCCAGTCCGGGGTGAACTCGGCGTCGAGCACCAGGCGGGCTCCCCCGGCCGACACCATGTCCTGGGCGTTGAAGCGCTGTTCGCCGTTGCCCACCGGGTACGGCACGAAGATCGCCGGAGTGCCGAGGGCGGCCAGCTCGGTGACGGTCGCGGCGCCCGACCGGGACACGGCCAGGTCGGCGACCGCCAGGGCCAGTTCCATCCGGTCGCAGTAGGGCATCAGGTGGTAGCCGGCCAGTTGGGGATCCTCGACCGGCGCCTTGGCGCCGGTGATGTGCAGCACCTGCCAGCCCGCGCCGAGGATCAGCGGGACGGCGGCGCTGACCGTGGTGTTGATCCGTCTGGCGCCGCTCGATCCGCCGGTGACCAGCAGCACCGGTTTGCCCGGGTCGAGGTCGAAGAACCGCAGCGCTTCGGCCCGTGCCGCGGTCTTGTCCAGCCGCTCGATCTCGGCGCGCAACGGCATGCCCACCAGCCTGCCGTGGCGGAGCTTGGTGCGGCGGAAGGTGGTGCCGACGAAGCGGCTGAGCAGGCTGCCGAGCCGGTTGGCGATGCCCGGTTTGGCGTTCGCCTCGTGCACGGCCAGCGGGATCTTCTCCTGCCAGGCCGCGAGATAGCCGGGCGGGCAGGCGTAGCCGCCGAATCCGACCACGGCGTCCACGCCGTACTCGGTCAAATAGCCCCGGGTCTGGGCGACCGCCCGCAGAAACCGGCGAGGAAATCGCAGCGCGGCGGCGTTCAGTTTGCGGGGGAACGGCAGCCGCGGGATGGTGAGCAGCTCGTAGCCGCGTTGCGGCACCAGCCGGGCTTCCAGGCCCTCCTTGGTGCCGAGCACCAGGATGCGGGCATCCGGTTCGCGTTCCTGGATGCGGTCGGCGACGGCGAGCAGGGGGTTGACGTGGCCGGCGGTGCCTCCGCCGGCGAGCAGGTATGTGGTCATCGTGCTGGACGGTTCCTGGCTGCGGTGTTTCGCTGGGCGGCGGCGAGACGCGACCGTTCTGCAGGGGTCATCGGATCGGTTCCACCGTTCTTGTCTGGCTGTGTTCGAGCGAACGAGAGTACAACACCAATCGCAAGGAGCGTCGCGATCAGCGCTGACCCGCCCGATGAGACCAGGGGCAACGGCACCCCGAGCACCGGCAGCACTCCGAGCACCACGGCGATGTTGACGAACGCCTGCCCGATCACCCACATCAGCACTCCGCCGGTGACGATTCGGGCGAATGGGTCGCGGGTCTGCCGCATGATCCGCACGAATGCGACCGCCATCACCACGAACAGCAGCAGCACGACCACGGCGCCGACCATTCCCAGCTCCTCGCCGATGATCGAGAAGATGAAGTCCGTCTCGGCGTGCGGCAGCCACGACCATTTGGTCTTCGAGTTGCCGAGCCCGACGCCGAACAGTCCGCCGGAGGCGAGCGCCCAGGTGCCGTGCTGGATCTGCCAGCACTCGTTGAGGTAGTCGTCGATGCCGCACCCGGACAGCCAGGCGTCGATGCGGGCGCGGCGGGAGGAGCTCAATTGCGCGAACAGCAGACCGAATGCGACGATTCCGGCCAGCGGCAGGGCGAGGAAACGCAGCCGGACGCCGGCGAAGAACAGCGACCCGAACACGATGCCCAGCATGATCACGGCGGTGCCGAGGTCGTTGCCGAGCAGCACCAGGCCGATCGCCAGAATCGCGACCGGGGCGATCGGCAGCGCCACGTGGCGCCAGTCGCGCAGCAGTTCGCGCTTGGTGGAGAGGATGAAGCCGAGCCAGACGCAGAGCGCCAGTTTCACCAGCTCGGAGGGCTGCACGGTGAAGGCGCCGAGGTCGAGCCAGTTGCGGTTGCCGCCGTAGCCGTAGCCGAGCCCGGTGAAGACCAGACACTGCATGATCAGGGTGAACACGACCGCACGCCAGGCCCACTTCTTCCAGAAGAATGCGGGCAGCCGGGAGACCACCAGCATCAGCGGGATGCCGATGAGCACGTACAAGCCCTGACCGGTGAACTCCGAGAAGGCGTCGTCGCTGGTCTTCAGCGCGGTGACCGATGACGAGGACAGCACCATCACCAGCCCGAAGATGGTGATGAACAGCGTGGTTCCGAGTAGCAGGAAGTAGTTGCCGGTTTCGGCCGCGAAGATCTTCTTCACCGCGACCACCGCGGTGGGTGCGGCCCGCCTCGGTTCGGACGCCGCCGCGGACGGCGCCAGCTCGTGCTGCTCGGGCCCGCTAGGGCTGGGGCGGGAGGGGTGGCGAGGTGGGATGTTCATCGTCTCCCCCTTCCGATAGTTCTCTGACTGCGTCGGCGAATCGGCGACCGCGGTCTGCGTAGTTGATGAACTGGTCCATCGCCGCTCCGGCCGGTGCCAGCAGCACGACGTCACCCGGGCGGGCGACGCCCGCTGCGAGCCGGACGGCCGCGGGCATCACCTGACTAGTGTCAGCCTCGTCGACCTCGAACAGGGGCAGCGTCGGGGCGTGTCGTTCGAACGCGCTGCGCAGCGCATCCCGGTCGACGCCGATGATGACGGCGGCGCTCAACCGCGGAGCGTGACGGGCCACCAGATCGTCGACATCTACGCCCTTGAGCAGCCCGCCGACGATCCAGACGACCGAGTCGAACGAGGTGAGCGACGCGTTCGCGGCATGCGGGTTGGTGGCCTTGGAATCGTTGACAAAGAGCACCTCGGCGATGGTGGCTACATGTTCGGTGCGGTGTTGGTCGATGCGGAAGCTGCGCAGCGCCTCGTGGATCACCGCGGGTTCGACGCCGATGGATCGGGCGAGCGCCGCGGCCGCGAGCACGTTCGCGACGGAGTGCGGGGCGCCAAGGCCCACCGTCTGCAGCTCCGCGAGTGTGGTGAGCTCTAGCGCGCTGTGCTGCCGGTCTTCGAGGAAGGCCCGGTCGCACAGGATGCCGTCGACGATGCCGAAGTCGCTCGGCCCTGGCGCGCCGAGGTCGAAGCCGATGGCGCGTGCGCCGTCCACGACATCCGCGTTCTCGACCATGCCGCGCGTCACAGGGTCGGCCTTGTTGTAGACGCAGGCGACCCTGGTGTTCTCGTACACCTTGGCTTTGGCGGCCCGGTATGCGCTCGCGGAGCCGTGCCAGTCGTAGTGGTCGTCGGCGATGTTCAGGCAGACGCTGGAGTGCGGGTAGAGCATCCCGCCGGGGTTTCGGTTGATCCAGTGCAGTTGGAAGCTGGAGAGTTCGATCACCAGCACGTCCCAGCCCTGCGGGTCGCGCACGGCATCCAGCACGGGAACGCCGATGTTGCCGGCGGGCGCCACCCGGAGGCCGGAGCCGAGGATCATCGAGGCGGTGAGCTGGGTGGTGGTGGTCTTGCCGTTGGTGCCGGTGATGCAGATCCACTCGGCGGGCCGGCCCACCTTGTCGCGCAGCCGCCAGGCGAGTTCGATGTCGCCCCAGATGGCGGTGCCGCTCCGCTCGGTCCACAGCACCAGTGGGTGGTCGGGACGGAAGCCGGGAGACACGATGGCCAGTTCCGGGTCGAAGCGCTCCAGCTCCTCGGGGACCATGCTGATCTGGCCGGGCTCCAGCAGTCGTGCGCCGATGATGTCGAGCAGTTGCCGGTGCTCGTCGGAGACCTGTGAGGCGATGACGAACACGTCTGCGCCGAGTTCGACGAGGGTGTCGGCTACCGCGAAACCGGTGACGCCGGCGCCGTAGACGGCCACTCGGAGTCCGCTCCAGTCGGAATGCCAACTGGTCAGGTGCGCCAGGCGATCGGCAAGTTCAGGGTTCACGATGTGCGGATTGCCCATTCCAGGTAGAAGAGCCCCACGCCGCTCGCGACGAACAGGCCCGCAATGATCCAGAACCGCACGACGACGGTGATCTCCGCCCAGCCCTTGAGCTCGAAGTGGTGGTGCAGCGGGCTCATCAGGAAGATGCGCTTCCCATGGGTCAGCTTGAAGTAGATGCGTTGCAGGATCACCGATCCGGTGACGATGACGAACAGGCCGCCGATCAGGATGATCAGCAGCTCGGTGCGGGTCAGCACGGCCAGTGCGGCCAGCGCGCCGCCGAGGGCGAGAGAGCCGGTGTCGCCCATGAACACCTGAGCCGGCGAGGTGTTCCACCAGAGGAACCCGATCAGCCCGCCGACGATGGCGGCGGAGACGATAGCGAGGTCGAGCGGTTCGCTGGTCTCGTAGCACTTGTATGCCACGGATGCGTGGGCGCCGCCCACGCAGGACTGGTTGAACTGCCAGAACGCGATCAGGATGTACCCGGCGAATGCGAGGATCGAGGCGCCGGTGGCCAGGCCGTCGAGACCGTCGGCCACGTTGACGCCGTTGGACGCGCCGAGGGTGATCATGACCACCCAGATGACGTAGAGCACGCTGCCGATGACGGTGCCGAGCAGCATGAAATCGAGCGCGTCGATGTCGCGCACCCAGGAGATCGCGGTCGATGCCGGGGTGTCACCGTTGCGGTCGACCAGGGTGATGGAGAGCACCGCGAACACGGTGCCGACGACGGTCTGGCCGATGATCTTGGCCCACGGGGTGAGGCCGAGGCTGCGCTGGTTGCGGGTCTTGGTGAAGTCGTCGATGAACCCGACCAGTCCGAGGCCCACCATCATCAGGATCACCAGCAGGGCCGAGGCGGTGACCGGTCCCCCGCCGATGGCCTGGCCGATGGCCTTGCCGACGAAGTAGCCGACCACGGCGCCCAGCACGAAGATGATTCCGCCCATGGTGGGCGTGCCGCGCTTGGAGTGGTGCGACTTCGGGCCGTCGTCGCGGATGAACTGGCCCCACTGCAACCGCTTGAACAGTCGGATGAACAGGGGGGTGAGCAGCAGGGTGAAGAGCAGTGAGACGGCGCCGGCAGTCAGCAGCGCGATCATGAGGTGGACTCCGACAGGCCGCCGATGCGGTCACCGAGGAAGCGCAGGCCAGCGGAGTTCGAGGACTTCACCAACACCACATCGCCCGGCCGGAGTTCTTCACTCAACAGATCGTACGCCTCGTCTGCGCTCTCAACGAGGACCGACTCCCCGTCCCATGAGCCCTCGAGGCCCGCCGCGTTGTGGATGTGCCTGGCCCGGTGGCCGACCACGATGAGCTTGCGCACATTTAGCCGCACGGTGAGCCGGCCGATCCGGTCGTGCTCCTCGTCGGCGAACTCGCCGAGCTCGGCCATCTCGCCGAGGACGGCGACCGAGCGTTGTTCCGGGGTGACGATCTGCGCGAGCGTCTTGAGCGCGGCGGCGGTGGAATCGGGGCTGGCGTTGTAAGCGTCGTTGATGACGATGATGCCGGGTGATGGGGTCAGCACCTCCATCCGCCAGCGCGCGGCTCTCGCCACGTCCTCGATCGCCGGGATCGAGCGGTCGAGCGGGATGTCGAGGGCGGTGGCGACCGCGATGGCGGCCAAGGCGTTCATCACGTGGTGTTCACCCAGGATGCGCAGCTGGACCCTACGGCGGTCGGTGCCGCTGACCAGGGTGAACGAGGTTCCGGCGGCGGTGGCCTCCACGTTCTCGGCGCGCGGGTTGGCGCTGGACGCCAGGCCGAACCAGCGCACGCTCGCGGCGGTCTGCTCGGCCATCCGCACCACCCGGCCGTCGTCGGCGTTGAGCACGGCGATGGCGGTGGCCGGCAGGCCGCGCACGATGGCCGCCTTCTCGTCGGCGATCGCGTCGACGCCGCCGAAGTTGCCGGCGTGCGCGAGGCCCACCTTCAGCACCACCGAGATGTCGGGGGTGACGATCGACATCAGATGGCTGATCTGCCCTGTGCCGCTGGCCCCCATCTCCACGATCAGGAAGCGGGTGTCGTAGTCGACCCGCAGCATCGACACCGGGGCGCCGACGTGGTTGTTGAATGACCCGTGCGGGGCGACGGTGGGTCCCTCGGCCTCGAGCACGGCCCGCAGCATGTTCTTGGTGGTGGTCTTGCCGTTGGATCCGGTGATGGCGATCACGGTCAGGGTGCCGCGCTCCCGCACCCGGGCGACGACGCCGCGGGCGAGGGCGGCCAGCGCCTGGTAACCGTCGGCGACCACCAGTTGGGGCACCGCCAGCTCGAGCGGGTGGTCGACCACGATCAGTGCCGCTCCGGCATCGGCTGCGGATGCCGCGAACAGGTGCCCGTCGGTCTCCTCACCGGGCAGGGCGAAGAAGATCGAGCCGGGCTCGACCAGGCGTGAGTCGGTCTGCACCGACCCGTCGACCATGGTCTCGGAAACCGCGGTCTCGGACTGCGCGGTCTCGGCGCTGGTGGCGGCCGGCAGCAGCAGCTGTCCGTCCAGGAGTGCGGCGACCTCGGCGAGGCTGAGCGCGATCACGCGTCCCACCCGGCTTCGCGCAGCGCGTCTCTGGCTTCATCCCGCGCCGAATACGGCACCCGAACCCCTTCGATGTCGCGGTAGTCCTGATGGCCGGGGCCTGCCCAGAGAATGGTGTCGCCCTGCTCGGCCAGCGACACGGCGTGACGGATGGCCTGCTTCGGATCGGCGATCTCGTACAGCGGCTTGTCAGGGGCGGCTTCCCGCGCGGCCTCGACCAAGGTGGCGCGGATGGTGTCGGGATTCTCGAAGCGCGGGTGGTGGTCGGTGACGATCACCACGTCGGCGAGTTCTGCGGCAACCCTGGCCATCCCGGGACGCTTGGTCTGGTCACGGTCGCCGGACACGCCGAACAGCATGATGACCTTGCCGGTGGTAAACCTGCGCAGCGCGGTGAGGGTGCGTTCGAACGCGTCGGAGCTGTGCCCGAAGTCGACGTACACCGAGGGGCCGGTGTCGCCGGACACTCGCTCGGTGCGGCCGGGCAGGTACGCGTCGATTCCGCCGTGGCCCTCCAGCGCGTGCGCGATGGCCTCGAGCTCGAAGCCGGCCTCGACCAGCATGACGATCGCCAGCGCGGCGTTGGCCGCCATGTGCCAGCCGATCAGTGGCACCCGGGTTCGGAGGCTGCGGCCCTCCGGGCCGGTGAGTACGAACTCGGTGTACGCCGGGTGTTCCTCGGTGACGGTGACCGTCCATTCGGCGTCGCGTCCGGGTGTGGCCGACACGGTGGTGACCGGGATGCGGCTGCGCTCCACCACTTTCTCGCCCCACTCGCTGTCGAGCGACACCACGCCGCGGCGGGCGTAGTCGGGGTCGAACAGCGCGAGCTTCGCCTCGAAGTACTGCTCCATGGTGCCGTAGTCGTCCAGGTGGTCGTGGCTGAGGTTGGTGAACCCCGCCACGTCGAAGACGATCCCGTCGACCCTGTGCCGGCTGAGCGCCTGGGCGCTCACCTCCACCACGACCGCGCGCACCGCGGCCTCGCGCATGCGGGCCAGCAGCGCGTGCAGCTCGCTGGCTTCGGGCGTGGTGAGCTTGCTGGTGATGCTGACGTCGCCGATGTGACGCTCGGCGGTGGAGCTGAGACCGGTGACCAGGCCCAGCTGCTTCAGCACCGCCTCGAGCAGGTAGGCGACCGAGGTCTTGCCGTTGGTGCCGGTGATGCCGAACAGCAGCGGCGGTTCTTCCCTGGTGCGGTACACCCAGGCGGAGATCTCGCCGAGGGCGGCGCGCGGAGAGTCGACCAGGATGACGGGCAGCCCGCTGGATTGCGCGAATTCGAGGCCGGCGGCATCCGTCATGATTGCCACCGCTCCCCCGTCACGGGCGGCGATCGCGTGCTCGGCGCCGTGGCTGTGCTGGCCCGGCACGCCCACGTACAGGTCGCCGGGGTGCAGGTCGCCGGTTGACAGGGTGACGCCGGTGATCTCGATGTCGAGCGGTCCCTGATAGTCCAGGCCGAACTCGTCCACCAGTCCGGCGAGAGATCGGGGTGACGGATGCTCCGGACGTAGTACCGGGGGGATCCGATCAGTCACAGCGTCTTCTTTCTTACCAGGTTGTCGGCAGATTGGGTGCGGGTTCTGTCGACGGGGGAACCCGGTACATCGTGAGTACCTGGGTCATGATCTTGCGGAAGGTCGGCGCCGCGGCGGCCGACGTCTTAATCGTATCGGGCTTGCCGTAGGTCACCACCACGGCGAACTGTGGGTCCTCTGCCGGGGCGAGTCCGGCGAGCGAAACCACGCGATCGTTGGTGTAGACCCCGCCCTCGGCCACCTCCGCCGTTCCGGACTTCGCCGCCACCCGGTAGCCGGGAATCTGCAACTGGTTGCGCAGCGATCCGCCGGTGACCACCGTCTCCATCATGTTCACCGCGCTGTCCGCCGCGTACTCGGAGACCACGTGCGTGGGCTCACCGGCGGGCTCGGTGACGGTGCCATCCGGCGCGGTGCAGCTGGCGACCAGGGTCAGCGGCATCCGCTCTCCGTTGTTGCCGAGCGTCTGGAAAATGCTGGCGATCTGAGCGGATGTCGCGGAGACACCCTGCCCGAACGAGATGTTGGCCGACTGGGTGACCCCCCAGTCGTCGCCGTGCGCCAGGATGCCCCCGGATTCGCCGTTGAAGCCCACCTCGGTGCGGCTGCCCAGGCCGAACTTCTTCAGGTAGTCGTAGCGCGCCGAGTCGCTCATCCGTTCACTCAGCATCGAGATTCCGATGTTCGAGGACTGCTGGATGATGCCGGCGGTGGTCCACTGCATCGTGGGGTGTGCGAAGGCGTCGCTGATCACGTCGCCGGAGGAGAGTTCCAGGGCGCCGGGCACGCTGACCTTGGTGTCAACGTCGGCGAGCCCCGCGTCGATCAGCATGGCGGCTGACATTGCCTTGAAGGTCGACCCCGGCTCGTACGGGGTGGAGAACGCGCGCGATCCGAGGTCGATTACGTTGGAGGCGTCGACGTTGTTGGGGTCGACGGCCGGGTAGTCGGCGAGGGCCATCACATGGCCGTCGCTGACCCGCACTACCACCGCGGTGGCCCAGTCGGCGCCGATCGCCTGCGCCTGCTCGCTGATGCGCTGCTGGGTGAACCACTGCAGGTCGAGGTCGATGGTGAGCTGCAGGGTGCCGCCGTCGATCGCCTGCTTGGAGGTCACGGTGCTCCCGGGGATCTGCACGCCGTCCATGCCGCGCTCGTAGGTCTGCGACCCGTTGGTGGCTTCGAGGCAGTCGTTCTCGCTAAATTCCAGCCCGGCCTGCGGTCCGTCGGTGCCGATCCAGCCGACCACGTTGCCGGCGACCTGCCCGTTCGGATAGGTGCGGCTCGGGCGGTTCTCGTAGTAGAGCCACGGCACCTTCAGAGCCCGCACCGCCGCCATCTGCTCGGCGGTGATGCCCTTCTGGATGTACATGAAGTTGGCGTCGGGGTCGGTGGCGAGCTGGTTCTGCACGGCGGCCTGCAGCGCCGCGACATCCGTGCCGAGCGTCTCGGCGATCTCCTTCACCACGTCGAGCAGCGGCACGGTGACGCGGGTGTTGTCCTCGAGTTTGCGGATGACGTCGCCCATGTTCTGCGGCGATGCGGTCACGTCGTAGCGCATCACGCTGTCGGCGAGGGCGACCCCGTTGCTGTCGAGGATGTCGCCGCGGGACGCGTAGGTGGTGACTCCTACCGACCGTTTGCCCTCGGATTGTTCGTTCAGTTCCTCGGCCCGCACGACCTGGATGTCGACGAGCCGCACCATGAACACCGCGACCAGGGCGAAGATGGCGATCAGGGTGATCGACGCTCGGACCCGAGAGCTGCGCGGTGGATTCACGGAGTCGTTCCTTCGGTCTGCGTGCGGGGCTGCGGTGGCGCTGTGCTCCTAGCGCGTGGTCGGAGCGGGCAGCGTGGTCGGGGCCGACGCTGTGGTCGGGGTTGACGCTACCGAGCCGGTGCCGGGTGCCGTGGCAGGCGCGCCAGCCGCGGGTGAGCTCGCGGCGGGGGTGCTGGTGATCCACGGTCCGGCCGCGGGCGCCTGCGCTGCCACCGGGGTGCCGGGGGCTGCGGTGCCGGGGGCTACCGCGCCCGGCAGGCCCTGGCCGGCGAGGTCGACGCCCTCGAGCAGGGAGTTCGCCACCAGCAGGCTGCCGCCGGCTCCGATCACACTGCCGCCCGCCGCGGTGGCCGGGGTCGGCGTGCCGAGCACGGCGCCGTCGGCGAGGCGCAGGAAGGCGGGGTTCGCGTTGCTCACCATGCCGAGTGATTCGGCGCTGGCGGCGAGGTGCTGCGGGGAGTTGAGCACGTCGAGCTGTTCGGTCAGCGTTCCGGCGGTGCGTCCGAGTTCCTTCTGTTCGGTCTGCAGCGCGGAGATCTGGTAGGCGCCGTCGCTCAACACGATGCTGATCAGCAGTTGCGCGATCAGGATGGCGAAGACGCCGGCGATGGTCACCAGGGCGTAAACGGTGCGCGGCCGCGCGCGACGCTGCTGCCGGGTCGGCGCCACCTCGATGCGGCGGGTGGGCGTCTCGCTCGGCTGCGGGTGCCGGTCGGGCAGCGCGTAGGCCAGATTGCTGTTCATTCGGGCCTCACGATTCGGGTTGCGGCGCGCAGCCGGACGGGTGTGGCGCGCGGGTTCGCGGCCTTTTCTTCTTCACTGGCGAGTTCGGCGCCTCGCACGAGCAGCCGGAACTCTGGTCGGTGCTCCGGCAGTTCCACCGGCAGTCCGGCCGGAGCCGTCGAGGTTGAGCGCGCCTGCAGGGCACGTTTGACGATGCGGTCCTCGAGCGACTGGTAGGCCAGCACCACGATGCGGCCGCCGGGTTCGAGCGCGTCGAGCGCCGCCGGGATGGCCCGCTGCAGCACCGACAGTTCCTGGTTCACCTCGATGCGCAGCGCCTGGAAGACCCGCTTGGCCGGGTGCCCGGCGCGCTGCAGCGCCGCCGGCGTCGCCCTGGCGATCACGTCGACGAGGTCGGCGGACCGGGTGAAGGGCTGCTCGGCGCGGCGTTCCACGATCTTCTTGGCGAACCGGGGGCTCAGCTTCTCTTCGCCGTACTCGTAGAAGATGCGGCGGAGTTCCGCCTCGCTGTACTCGGCGAGCACCCGTTCGGCGGTGAGCTCGGAGGTGGAGTCCATCCGCATGTCCAGCGGGGCGTCCTTCGAGTATGCGAAGCCGCGTTCCGTGCGGTCCAGCTGCAGTGACGAGACCCCGAGGTCGAAGAGGATGCCGGACACGGTGTCGACGCCGACGGAGTCGAGCGCCTCGTCGATGCGGTCGTACACCGTGTGCACCAGGCGGGCCCTCTCGCCGAACGGGGCAAGCCGCTCCCCCGCGATGGCGAGGGCCTCCAGGTCGCGGTCCAGACCGATCACGGTCAGTTCCGGGAAGCGGGTGAGCAGCGCTTCGGTGTGACCGCCCATGCCGAGGGTCGCGTCGATGGCGACGGCGCCGGGCTTGTCGATCGCCGGGGCGAGCAGTTCGATGGTGCGGTCTAGTTTGACCGGGGTGTGGATGTCGTTGCTCATGAGTACCGGGTGGGCTCCTGATCACTGATCCCCATCCATTCCGACCTGACACCGGGGAAGTGTGTCAGGGCGTTGCGAACGGCTGGGAGTCAGCGGCCAGGCGCTAGAAGAGTCCCGGAATCACCTCCTCTTCCGTGTTCGAGAAGGCTTCTTCCTTTTCCTGGTAGTAGGCGTTCCATGCGTCGGTCGCCCAGATCTCGGCGCGGTTGCCCGCACCGATGACGGTGAGATCGCGGTCGAGGCCGGCGTACTCACGGAGGTTGGCGGGGATGGTCACCCGGTTCTGCTTGTCTGGCACCTCATCGCTGGCGCCGGACAGGAACAGGCGCAAATAGTCGCGGGCCACCTTGCTGGTGAGCGGGGCCTGGCGGATGCGGTCGTGCTGTTCCTCGAATCCGCGGTTGCTGAACACGTAGACGCAGCGTTCCTGACCGCGAGTGAGCACCACGCCGGCGCTCAGTTCATCGCGGAATTTGGCCGGCAGGATGATGCGCCCTTTCTCGTCGAGTTTGGGGGCGTATGTGCCAAGAAACACGAGCGCTCTCCCCCCACTGTGTGGCCCCCCGGTTCAGGTGCACTCCACATTACTCCACTTTCAACCACACATTCAAGGTTTTCGAGCAATAATGTCCGATTTTTCCGGCGCGATCCCCCAGATTACGGGGCAATTGGTGGTGGAGGGAAATGGAGTAGTCGTGCCGAGCGGAGGCACAAAAAAAGGCCGACCCGAAGGTCGACCCTTGTTTTGTTTCACCCGCTCCTCCGGTAGAAGGCCTCAGTGGAGGAGGGTGGAGTGCCTGATGGAGCGGTTACCCGTGGTCGTCGTTGCGGCGATCCCACCTGGCATTGAGATTGTCCATAAACGATCCGCTACCCTTGCGCTTCTTCGCGCCAGGAGCGGCGGCGTCTTCCGGGGCCAGCCCGCGTCGGGGCGGCGAGAAGATGGTCAGCACACCGGCGAACATCACGACGAAACCGAGCACGCCCACCAGCGGTTGCTGAACTATGACACCCGTGACGAGAACCCCGATGCCCAGCAGGGCGAGCAGCACTCCGACGACGAGAACCGTGTAGTTCGGCTTCCCTCGTCGACCGCCGACCGTCGCCACGAAATCGGCATCGTTCTGATAGAGGCTGCGCTCCATCTCGTCAAGGAGCCGCTGCTCCTGCTCAGATAGTGGCATCTCGTACCCCCTTTGAGGCTCGGGTTGGACGCATGTATGACTCTCAATTGTATGCGTGCCCGCGCGGCTAGGCTAGGCGAATGGCTGAGAGTACGCGGTTAGTTGATCTGGTGCAGGCTGAACTTGACCGGTTTCTCGATGATCGCGCCGACCACCTGGCCGAAATCGCCTCAGAACTTCAGCCTTTCACCTCCTTCGCCCGGGAGCTGCTGCGCGGCGGCAAGCGATTCCGTGCCTTGTTCTGCTACTGGGGTTGGCAGTCCGTCACCGGGGTGGACGCCGACTTCGACCCGCTGCACGACTCCGCCGGGCACGCCGACCTCCCCTCTGTCGTGCTGGCCGCGACTGCCCTGGAGATGTTCCATGCCGCGGCCCTGGTTCACGACGACATCATGGACAACTCGGACACCCGGCGTGGGCTCCCCGCGGCGCACCGCCGATTCGAGGCGCTCCACCGCGATGGCCAGTGGCTGGGCCCGCACCAGGCCTTCGGACAGTCGGGGGCGCTGCTGCTCGGCGACCTGCTGCTCGGCTGGAGCGACGAATTGCTCGACTCCGGCCTCGCGACGCTGGCCAGCCGGGATGCGGCGATAGCCGCCCGCGCGGAGTTCAGCCGGATGCGCACCGAGGTGACGGTCGGGCAGTACCTCGACATCCTCGAGGAGAAGGCCTGGCGCACGCACCCCGACACCGAGCACCTTGAGCGGGCCGAGCGCGTGATCACCTACAAGACGGCGAAGTACAGCATCGAATCGCCGCTGACGATCGGTGGGGCGCTGGCGGGCGCGAGCGCCGATCAGCTGGCGTCCCTCCGCGCGTTCGGGCTTCCGCTCGGCATCGCCTACCAGTTGCGCGATGACCTGCTCGGGGTGTTCGGCGACGCGACGGTGACCGGCAAGCCCTCTGGCGATGATCTGCGCGAGGGCAAGCGCACCGTGCTGATCGCCCTGGCCCGTCCGCATCTTCCGTCAGGCATGCGGAACACCCTTGACGAGCTGCTCGGCGATCCCGATCTGGACGCCGAGCAGATCACCATGCTGCAGACGGCGATCCGCGAGAGCGGCGCCGTGGATCGGGTGGAGCGAGTGATCGGTCAGAACGTGCGGGCGGCCACGGAGGTGCTCGTCGACGCGCCCCTGTCCCGGGCGGCACGCCGCATGCTCGGCGAACTCGCCGAGACGGTCAGCCGCCGAGACGCCTAAGGACCGAGGCGCCTAACGACGGAGGCGCCGGAGCATCAGCCCAGCGCCTGGGCCACGCGACGCACCTCGGCCTTACGCCCGGCGAGCAGCGCGTCGATCGGTGCCGTGCCCAGGCTCGCTTCGTCGGCCAGCAGCCACTGCATGGCTTCTTCGTCGGTGAAGCCGGCGTCCGCGAGCACGATCAGGGTTCCGCGCAGCTCGCTGAGCGGCTCGTTGTCGACGATGAATTGGGCGGGAACCTTCAGCACACCGTCGACGCGCACGGCGAGCAGGGAGTGTTCCTCGATGAGGCGGCGCACGCGGCTCTGCGAGACACCGAGCACCTCGACGAGTTCAGGAATGGTCAGCCAGGTAGACGTGGTGGGGAGATCAGTCACGCTCTAAGCCTGCCACGACAGCGGCACCTGCCCCACAGTCCCCGCATGTTACGAACAGGTAAACCCGTTTAACTCTGGCCACACTAATTGACTTGCCTACTTATCTGTGACAGCGTGAATCAGTCGCCATCCCCTTGATGGCGGCGATCTCGGGGCCGGGAGTAAGACGGGGAAGCTGATGACGCAGAGTTTCGACAGTGCGACACCGCAAGACGAATCACCCACGAACGCGCATCGCGTGTTCGCCGGACTCGCCCCCACCCAGCTGCCCGCCGACCGGTCTCGTGAGCAGGTCAAGCGCACGCGCAGCCTGCTGAACACCGTGCCGATCGTGCTCGCCGGAAGCGTGGCCGTGTCGATGAACATGACGGCACCCGTCACCGAGGCCGAGATCCAACCGCGCGTGGACAGCGTGAAAACGAGCGCCAGCCAGCTGGGCAAGCAGATCAAGCAGGCCATCGTCTCGGCGGGGGCCGCGGTGAAGCCGGCATCCATCAGCACCGGCGCGTTCGCCACCGCCGCTGTCGCTCCGTCCACATACAAGGTGGCCGCCGGTGACACGGTCTCCTCGATCGCCGGCCGGTACGGCCTGTCGACGGCATCCGTTCTGGCGATGAATGGTCTCGGGTGGAAGTCGGTGATCTTCCCCGGCCAGGTGCTGAAGCTCGCGAGCGGCGGGGCGGTAGCTGCACCGGTGGCTGCGACACCCGCCCCGTCGACCTCTGACCGCTACACCATCAAGCAGGGCGACACGATCGGCCGCATCGCGTCGAGCTTCGGCGTGTCGACGCAGGCGGTCCTCAGCGCAAACGGCCTCAGCTGGTCGAGCATCATCTACCCAGGCCAGACCCTCGCCATCCCCGGGCAGGCCCTCGCCATACAGACCGTGTCCAGCGTGCAGAAGACCCCGGCGGCCACCGCTGGCAGCCACGTGATCCGCTCGGGCGACACCATCTCGTCCATCGCGAAGAAGTTTGGGGTGAGCCTGTCGTCGCTGCTGCGCGCCAACAACCTCTCCCCCTCCAGCATCATCTACGCGGGCCGCTCGCTCGTGATCCCGGGCGCAACGCCGGCCGCGGTCCCGTCCAGCCCGACTCAGACCGGCACCACCGTGACCAAGCTGTCCGAAGAGATGCGCACGAACGCCCGCACCATCGTGCGGGTCGGCCAGGACCTGGGCGTTCCGGATGCCGGCATCGTGATCGCTCTCGCTACCGCTATGCAGGAATCCAGCCTGCGCAACCTCAACTACGGCGACCGCGACTCGCTCGGACTGTTCCAGCAGCGCCCGAGCGCGGGCTGGGGCACGCCAGAGCAGATCATGAACCCCACCCACTCCGCCCGGTTGTTCTACGGCGGCGACTCTAACCCGAACTTCGGCGTGACCCGCGGTCTGCTCGAGATCCCGGGCTGGCAGTCGATGACGCTGACGCAGGCTGCGCAGGCGGTTCAGATCTCGGCGTTCCCCGACGCGTACGCGAAGTGGGAAACCAGCGCCCGTGCCTGGTTCGCCGATCTGCGCTGACACAACTCTGGAGGGCCACCGGCGTTGTTGCCGGAATCATCAGGTGGCCGACCCTAGACTCGACGAGTGAGCACGAATCTGACCGACCCGATGATTGGCCGTCTTATCGACGGCAGATATCAGGTTCGATCACGCATTGCGCGCGGCGGAATGGCCACCGTCTACCTCGCCACCGATCTGCGTCTGGATCGGCTAGTGGCGGTGAAGATCATGCACCCGCACCTCGCCGACGACACCCAGTTCAAGGAACGCTTCATCCAGGAGGCCCGCTCGGCCGCCCGCCTGGCGCACCCCAACGTGGTGAACGTGTTCGACCAGGGCCAGGACAGCGACTCGGCATACCTGGTGATGGAGTACCTGCCGGGCATCACCCTGCGTGACCTGCTCGACGAGTACGGCAGCCTCACCTCAGAGCAGACCATGGACATCATGGAGGCGGTGCTCTCCGGTCTTGCCGCGGCGCACAAGGCCGGCATCGTGCACCGCGACCTGAAGCCCGAGAACGTGCTGCTCGCCGACGACGGCCGCATCAAGATCGGCGACTTCGGCCTTGCCCGAGCGGCCAGCAATAACACCGCCACCGGCGCGGCGCTGCTCGGCACTATCGCCTACTTGTCGCCCGAACTGGTGACCCGGGGCGTGGCAGACACCCGCAGCGACATCTACGCGGTCGGCATCATGCTGTACGAGATGCTCACCGGCGAGCAGCCGTTCAAGGGTGAGCAGCCGATGCAGATCGCCTACCAGCACGCCAACGACTCTGTTCCGTCGCCGAGTTCGAAGAACCCGAAGGTACCCGCCGAACTCGACGAGATCGTGCTCTGGGCCACCGCCCGCGACCCGGAGGAGCGCCCGCGCGACGCCCGGGAGATGCTCGAGCAGGTGCGCGATACGGCACAGTCGCTGCAGTCCGCGCTGCCCACCGGCGCCACCGCCACCCAAAAGACCCTGGTGCTTGCCCCGCTCGTCGCGGCGAACCCGGATGCCGAGACCCAGGTGATCGGCCAGACCACGCGTCAGCCCACCGGCCCGGTGGCGACCGACAGCGCCTCAACCCTCGCGGTGTCATCGCGCAAGCGTCGCAAGAAGGGCTGGTGGCTGTTCGCTGTTGTGCTGCTGCTCGCCGCTGTCGCGGGCGGCGCCGGCTGGTACTTCGGTGCCGGCCCCGGTTCGCAGGTGAGAGTGCCGGATTCCATCCTGAACGTTTCACCGGAGGAGGCCACCCAGGCGCTCACTGAGCTGGGGCTCGAGGTGGCCGAGCCATCCGGATCAATCGACTCCCCCACCGTTGCCGTCGGCCTCGTCGCCGGGTCAACCCCTGAGGTGGGTGCCACCCTGAACCGCGGTAGCGCGGTGACCCTGTTGCTGTCCACCGGCCCCAAGCCGATGCCGTTGCCCGCCCTGGTCGGCACGATGGAGGAGGACGCCAAGGCCGAGATCGACGGCGAGTTCACCTACGCAGGGTCGACATACCAGTTCACCGATTCGGCGGCAGGTCAGGTGCTCGACGTGCTCGGCGCCGACGGGGCGAGCATCGCCGCCAATCCCGAGTACGGCGAGCTGCAGCCGATCACCCTGGTCGTCTCGAAGGGACCGATTCCGGATGTCTCCGGCCAGTCGGTCGACGAGGCCATCGCCACCCTGGCCGCCGTCGAGCTCACCGCGACGGTCGGCGGCACCGAGGCCAGCGAGTCGATCGACCGCGACCTGGTCATCCGCGCCCAGCCCCGGAATGACGCCCCGGTTACCCCCGGCAGCGAGCTCACCCTGATCACCTCCAGCGGCCTGCCGCAGGTGAAGGTCCCGAACGTCGTCGGAATGACCTGGGGCGAGGCGCGCAAGGTCTTGCAGGACGCCGGATTCGAGCTGAGCTACAACCGGATCGCCGACGCGCTGCCGGGCGGCTTCGAGGTGGAGGGCACCGACCCACCAGGCGGCGACTCCGTCGACAAGGGCTCGACGGTGTCTGTGCGTTTCGTCAACCCGTTCGACTGACCCAGGAGACCGACTCATTCGCATGTCCGCGTCATCGCCTGAGCTCGCGCCGTCGACATCCGTGCTGACCGACGCCGAACGGCGCAGGCTGACCCGCCGCCCCAGCGATCGGGCCATGATCGCCGTGCTGGCGGCGGCCGGTCTCGTCGCCGCGTTCATGCAGACCCTGGTGGTGCCGGTCATCCCGCACCTGCCTGAGCTGCTCGACACCACCTCGGCCGATGCCCAGTGGGTGCTCAGCTCCACGTTGCTTGCCGCCGCGATCTCCACCCCGATCAGCGGGCGCCTCGGCGACATGTACGGCAAACGCCGGATGGTGCTGGTGCTGCTCGGCATCCTGGTGATGGGGTCGCTGATCTCTGCGCTGTCCGTCACGCTGATTCCGATGCTGATCGGCCGCATCCTGCAGGGAATCTCGCTCGGCGTGATCGCCCTCGGCATCAGCGTGCTGCGTGATGTGATCCACCCGAAGAACCTGGCGGGGGCGGTGGCGCTGGTCAGTGCCACCCTTGGAGTGGGCGGCGCGGTGGGGCTGCCGCTGGCCGCGGTGATCGCGCAGAATTTCGACTGGCACCTGCTGTTCTGGCTGGCCGCGCTGCTCGGTGCCGGCAGCTTCGTGCTGGTGCTCAGCATCATCCCGGTCAGCACCCTGCGCACCGGCGGCAGTTTCGACTACGCGGGAGCGGTCGGGCTGGCAATCGGTCTGACCGCGGTGCTGCTGGCGGTGTCCAAGGGCACGGAGTGGGGCTGGACCAGCCCGGTGACGCTCAGCATCCTGATCGGCGGGGTCGTGGTCCTGGTGCTCTGGGGCTTCTACGAGCTGCGGCGCACCGACCCGCTCGTCGACCTGCGGGTCACGGCCAGGCGGCCGGTGCTGTTCACCAACCTCGCGTCGATCTCGGTGGGTTTCGCCTTCTTCGTCACCTCTGCGGCGTTGCCCGTGCTGCTCGAGTCCCCCACCACCGGTGGGGTGGGCCTCGGTCAGTCGCTCATCACCACCAGTCTTTGCCTGATGCCGGGCGGCTTGGTGATGTTCCTGGTCTCGCCACTGGCCGCGCGCCTGTCGGCGACGAAGGGACCGCGCGTCAGTCTGATCCTCGGTAGTGCGATCATCGCCTGCGCGTTCGGGCTGGGCTTCCTGCTGATGAACGAGGTATGGCAGGTGCTGCTGCTGTCGACGATCGTCGGCGCCGGCACCGGCTTCGCGTACTCGGCGCTGCCCACGCTGATCATGCACTCGGTGCCACCAACCGAGACGGCCGCGGCGAACGGCCTGAACTCGGTGATGCGCACACTGGGGTCCACGACATCCGCCACCCTGATCGGCATCATCCTCGCCACGCAGACCATGCCGGGCGCGGATGGGCCGCTGCCCACCGCACAGGCGTTCCACACGATCTTCTTCGTGGCCGCCGGGGTGGCGCTGTCCGGCGTGCTGCTCGCCCTGTTCATCCCGCGACGGGAACGGCAGTACGAGCACACCGCGAGCATCCCGGTGCACACAGGAATGGTCCCGGTACAGACCGGGACCACCCCTGTGCAGAGCGCGGGCTAGCGGGCGGAGAGCTCTTCGGCCACCAGGAACGCCAGCTCGAGCGACTGCATGTGGTTCAGGCGCGGGTCGCAGAGCGACTCGTACCGGGTGGCCAGGGTGGCCTCATCGATCTGCTCAGACCCGCCGAGGCACTCGGTGACGTCGTCGCCGGTGAGCTCCACGTGGATGCCGCCGGGATGGGTGCCGACGGCGCGGTGGGCCTCGAAGAAGCCCTTCACCTCGTCGACCACGTCATCGAAGCGGCGGGTCTTGTAGCCGGTCGGCGTGGTAAAACCGTTGCCGTGCATCGGGTCGGTGATCCACAGCGGGGTGGACTCCAGCTCCTTCGACGCCTCGAGCAGCGGCGGCAGGGCATCGCGAATCTGCCCGGCGCCCATGCGGGTGATGAAGGTGAGCCGCCCGGGTTCACGGTTCGGGTCGAGCTTGTCCACCAGCTGCTTCATCGTCTCGGCGGTCGCGCTCGGGCCGAGCTTGACCCCGATCGGGTTCCGCAGTCGCGAGAAGAAGTCGATGTGCGCGCCGTCCAGCTCGCGGGTGCGCTCCCCGATCCAGAGGAAGTGGGCCGACGTGTTGTACGGCGTGCCGGTGCGAGAGTCAATCCGGGTCATCGGGCGCTCGTAGTCCATCAGCAGGCCCTCGTGGCTGGAGTAGAACTCCACCCGCCTCAGCTCGTCGAAGTCGGCGCCTGCCGCCTCCATGAACTTGACGGCACGGTCGATCTCACCGGCAAGACCCTCGTAACGGCGGTTGGCCGGGTTCTCGGCGAAACCCTTGTTCCAGCTGTGCACCTGGCGCAGGTCGGCGAAGCCGCCCTGGGTGAACGCGCGAATCAGGTTCAGCGTCGACGCGGCGGTGTGGTAACCCTGCACCAGCCGATTCGGGTCTGCCATCCGCGACTCCGGGGTGAAGTCGTAGCCGTTGACGATGTCGCCGCGGTAGGCCGGCAGGGTGACGCCGCCGCGGGTCTCGGTGTCGCTGGAGCGGGGTTTGGCGAACTGCCCCGCCATGCGACCCATCTTGATGACCGGCATCGAGGCACCGTAGGTGAGCACGACGGCCATCTGCAGGATCGTCTTCACCCTGTCGCGGATCTGGTCTGCCGTCGCTCCGGCGAAGGTCTCGGCGCAGTCGCCGCCCTGCAGCAGGAACGCCTCGCCACGCGCCGCCTGCGCGATGCGAGAGCGCAGCACATCCACTTCACCGGCGAAAACCAGCGGCGGGAGGGTCGCGATCTCGGCGGATGCCGCGCCGACCGCATCCGGGTCTGGCCACTGTGGCTGCTGTTTCACCGGCAGGGTCCGCCAATAGTCGAGACCGGAGACCACGTCGGGATCGGCAATGACTATTGGTTCGGACAGATGTACCACGGGTGTTTCCTTCAGATCGGAATGGGATGCGGGCGTGACACGCCCGCAGCCAGCCTAGCCGAGCGAGTTGGGGGTGAAATCCGTCAGCGTCGGGCGCTGGAGGCGCGTTCCTTGACGGATGACGCGTAGACATCGACATACGGTTGGCCGCTGAGCTTGCGCAGCTCGTGCATGATCTCATCGGTCACCGAGCGCAGGATGAACCGGTCGCCCTCGAGGCCCTCGTAGCGGGAGAAGTCCAGCGGCTCGCCGAACACCACACCGATGCGGCGCACCTTGGGCATCTTGGTGCCGATCGGCATCACCTTGTCTGTGTCGATCATCGCCACAGGGATCACCTTCACGTGACCCTCGAGGATCATCCGGGCAACACCGGTGCGGCCGCGATACATGCTGCCATCCGGGCTTCGCGTGCCCTCGGGGTAGATGCCCAGCTGCTCACCCTTGGCCAGCACGCTGAGTCCGGTGTTGAGCGCCGCCTCGGAGGCCTTGCCACCGGATCGGTCGATGGAGAGCTGACCGGTGGCGGTGAAGAACAGTCGGGTCGCCCAGCCCTTCAGCCCGCGCCCGGTGAAGTAATCGCTCTTGGCAAGGAACGAGATGCGACGGTCGAGCACCAGCGGCAGGAACACCGAGTCAATGAACGACAGGTGGTTGCTCGCGAAGATCACCGGACCAGACTTGGGGATGCGCTCGGCGCCGGTGATCCAGGGCCGGAAAACGGTCAGAAGAAGAGGTCCGACCACGAGGTTCTTCATGAACCAATAAAACATGGGTTACCTTCCGACCGATCTCGAACACTCTAACGCGGCCGCCAGCCGTGCGGGACGGTTACAGGGCCGACGCGTGCACTCGGGCAAGATCGGCGGCGCCGACCACGCCGGCGGCGTTCACCAGGTCGGCGATCGCGAACTCGGGTTCCGGGTGGTAGCCGCGCGCCGGCAGATGCTCCAGGTATGACTCCCGGATCGGGTCGAGCAACAGCGACCCGGCCTGGGCCACTCCCCCGCCAATCACGAACAGTTGCGGGTCGAGCACGGCCCCGAGCGACGCGCAGGCCTGCCCGATCCAGTGGCCCAATTCGGTGAGCGCCTGCAGCGCTCCCCGGTCGCCCTGGAGGATGAGGGTCGCGACATCCGGCCCGGTCAATGATCCGCGGGATTCCCGCAGCCGCTCCAGTTCCCGGCCGATTCCGCCGGCGTCGGCGATCGCGTTGGCCATCCGCAGCAGGGCGCGGCCGGAGCCGTACTGTTCGATGCAGCCGCGCGCCCCGCAGCCGCAGGGCAGCCCGCCGGGGACGACGCGGAGATGACCGAGTTCGGCGCCGGCGCCGAAACCACCGCGGAACAGCCGGTCTTGGCTGACGATCGCCCCACCGACCCCGGTTCCGATGGTGAGCATCGTCATGTCGCGCACGTGCCTGCCGGCGCCGAACCGGAATTCGGCCCACCCTGCGGCGTTCGCATCGTTGTCGACGGTGATGTCCAGGTTCACCCGCTCCTGCAGCCGTGCCCGGAACGGTTCGTTACGCCAGCTGATGTTCGGCGCGTAGTAGATGGTGGACTGCGTGCGGTCGATGAAGCCTGCGGCGGCGACGCCCAGCGCCTGCACCTCATGCCCGTCGCGCAGCGCCTGCACCATGGTGACCACGGCGTCGAGGATCGCGTCGGGGTCGTTCGCCGGGGTCGGCGCCCGATGCTCGACGATGATCTCGCCTGACTCGGAGACCACGGCCCCCGCGATTTTCGTTCCGCCGATGTCGATTCCCAGAGCATGCACGAGAACAGAGTCTACTGACGCTCGGGTTTCACGCCTCAGAATCACTACATCCAACAGATGAGACAAGTTAGAGTAGACCAACCCAGCCCCGGTGCCGAAGGAGTCCCCGTGAGTGAATATTTTGTCCCCGCTGTCGTCCCCGCCGATCCCAACGCGAATGCGACCGATCTGCTGATCGACCGGGTCGCCGCGACACCGCACGCGCCGCTGTTCTCTGTGCCGACCGGTGACGGTGGTTGGTCGGATGTCACGGCCGCCGAGTTCCTCGCCCAGGTCACGGCCCTCGCCAAGGGGTTCGTTGCCGCAGGCATCGAGCCGGGCCAGAAGATCGGCTTCATCTGCAAGACCCGGTACGAGTGGACGCTGGTGGACTTCGCGGCCTGGTTTGCCGGCGCGCTGCTGGTGCCGATCTACGAGACGTCCTCGCCCACCCAGATCCGGTACAACCTCACCGACTCCGGCGCCACCGCTCTCATCGTGGAGACCGCGGACCATTTCGCCCGGTTCGACGAGATCGCCAGCGAACTCCCGCAGGTGAGCCTGGTCTGGCAGGTGGATCTGGGAGACCTGGACAAGCTCGCCGGCAGCGGCGGCGCCGTCAGCGACGCCGAGATCGAACGCCGGCGCAGCCTGGCGAAGGGCGCAGACATGGCCACCCTGATCTACACGTCGGGATCGACCGGGCAGCCCAAGGGCTGCATCATCACGCACTCCAACCTTGTCGAGTTGACGCGCAACGCGCAGGTCGCGATGAAGGAGGTCCTGGCCCCCGGGTCATCGACGCTGCTGTTCATCACCACCGCGCACATCTTCGCCCGGTTTATCTCAATCCTGGCGGTGCAGTCCGGCGTGCGGGTCGGCCACCAGGCCGACACCAAGCAGCTGCTGCCCTCGCTTGCCACCTTCAAGCCCACGTTCCTGCTGGCCGTGCCGCGCGTCTTCGAGAAGGTGTACAACGGCGCTGAGCAGAAGGCTGAAGCCGGCGGCAAGGGCAAGATCTTCCGCAAGGCCGCCCACGTGGCGATCGAGCACTCGAGAATCCTGGAAGAGGGCGGCACCATCCCGCTCGGCCTGAAACTGCAGTTCGCGCTGTTCGACAGGCTGGTCTACAGCAAGCTGCGCGCCGCAATGGGCGGCAACATCAAGTACGCCGTCTCCGGCTCCGCGCCACTCGGACCCCGTCTCGGACACTTCTTCCACAGCCTCGGCATCAAGATCCTCGAGGGCTACGGGCTCACCGAGACCACCGCACCGGCGACGGTGAACCTCGTGAACAAGTTCAAGATCGGCACCACCGGGCCGGCGCTGCCCGGCGTCGGCATCAGGATCGCCGACGATGGCGAGATCTGGGTCAAGGGCATCAACGTGTTCGGCGGGTACTGGAACAACCCCCAGGCCACCGCCGAGGTGTTTGACGGCGACTGGTTCAAGACCGGCGACATCGGCCAGCTCGACGACGACGGCTACCTGATCATCACCGGCCGGAAGAAGGAAATCATCGTCACCGCTGCCGGGAAGAACGTGTCACCGGCCGCGCTCGAAGACCCGATTCGCTCGCATCCGCTCGTCGGTCAGGTGGTGGTGATTGGAGACCAGCGCCCGTTCATTTCTGCGTTGATCACGCTCGACCCCGAGATGCTGCCGGTCTGGCTGAACAACAATGGAGAAGCTCCCGACCAGTCCCTGGCGGAGGCCGCGGTCAACCCGAAGGTCATCGACGAGATCCAGAAGGCCGTCGACGAGGCGAACGACCGGGTGTCGCGCGCCGAGTCGATCCGCAAGTTCACGGTGCTCGCCACCGACCTCACCGAGGCAAGCGGGCATCTGACGCCGAAGATGAGCATCAAGCGAGACGTGATCCTGCAGGATTTCGCGACCGTGATCGACGGAATGTACGTGTCACAGCCGGCGACGGAGGGTCACTCGCTGTCGCACTAGCCTCGCGTGGGCGTCGTGAGGTCTGCCATTTCGTCCTAAACCGGGCGCGTGAGGTCTGCCGTTCGGCCCTAAACCACGCGCGCAAAGGACCGAATGGCAGACCTCACCTGGAAATCGAGTCGCCGGCTGGGATTCGCCGCGGAACTGACCCGCGCGCGCGGCCCGGAATCTCCCCGACCTTCCTTCAGTAGGATCTCGCCTCGCGCTAGGTGTGCTGAGGTCTGGCATTTCGTCCTAAACCTGGCGCGCGAAGGACCGAATGGCAGACCTCACCCGAAGTCGGGTCGCCGGCTGGGTGCCAGCTTCGCGTTAGGCGTCCTGAGGTCTGCCGTTTTGTCCTAAACCGGGCGCGTGAAGGGCCGAAGAGCAGACTTCATCCGGCGGGCGACACGCGCGGGCGTGCAGCGACGGGTGTCAGGCAGGTGGCCTGACGGATGCCGCGGGCGCCGGGGCGCTCTAGTACCAGGGCGCCTGGCGGATGGCGCGCATCGCCTCGCGCTTCTCCTCTGGCTCGAGTCCCTCGATGAACAGGTGGCCGTCGAGGTGGTCGAGCTCGTGCTGCAGCGCCTGCGCCATCAGCCCGCTGCCGCCGAGTTCGATCGGCTTGCCGTCGAGGTCGATTCCGGTGACCCTGGCGTACGGGTAGCGGCGGCGGGGGAAGTAGAAGCCGGGAACCGACAGGCAGCCCTCGTCGACCAGGTCGGGTTCGCCGGAGAGTTCGGCGATAACCGGGTTCAGGATGTAGCCGACCTCGCCGTCCACGTTGTAGCTGAACGCCCGCAGGTTGACGCCAATCTGGCACGCGGCGACACCGGCGCGTCCCGGCAGCTTGACCGAGTCGATCAGGTCATCGACGAGGGCCTTCGCCTTGGGGTCGCCAGGGGTGACGGGGTCGGAAACGGAGCGGAGGACGGGATCTCCGAAAACGCGAATGTCGCGCGCGGTCATAGCGTGGTTCCTACTTCTTGGTCGAATGCGGGTTCGGCGTCGGGCAGTGCGTCAGGTAGTGCGTCGGGCGGGCAGCCCGTCGACAACGAGGGCGGCCAGCTCGCGAGCGGCATCCTTGGTGATCTGCTTCAGTTCCTTATAGTTCACGACCGAGCCCGCGGCCAGCTGCGGGTCGTACGGGATGCGCACGATCTCGCGCACCCGCGACCGGAAGTGCGACTCGATTTCGTCGAGCTTCACCAGGTTCGTGCCCTGCGTCGCGGTGTTCAGCGCAACCACGGCGTTGCGCACCAGCTCGCCGTACCCGTTCGCTTCCAGCCAGGTGAGGGTCTCCGACGCCAGCCGTGCCTCGTCGACGCTGCCGCCGGACACGATCACCACCGAGTCGGCTCGTTGCAGGGTCGCCCGCATCACCGAGTGCACGATGCCGGTGCCGCAGTCGGTGAGCACGATCGAGTAGAACCGGCTGCACAGGTCGGCGACCACGTTGTAGTCGTTCTCGTCGAACGCCTCGGAGAGCATCGGGTCGGTGTCCGACGCGAGGATGTCCAGCCGGGTCTCGTCGCGGCTGACCAGGGTGGAGAAGTCGGTGAATCCGCCGATGGATGCCGCCTTGGTGACCACATCGCGCACCGTCGCCCTGGTCTGCTTGGCCACCCGCTCTGACAGGGTTCCGCGGTCGGGGTTGGCGTCGATCGCGACAATCCGGTCTTCCCGCACATCGGCGAGGGCCATCCCCATCAGCGTGGTGATCGTGGTCTTGCCGACGCCGCCTTTGCGGGTGAGCACCGGAACGAACCGGGTGCCGCCCTCGAACGACTTGGAGATGCGGGCGTCAACGGCGCGGCGTGCACGATACGTGGCGGAGTCGCCCAGGTTGACCTGGTGGAAGGTGACGCCGTAGACGAACCGCGGCCACCTGCCCTGCGGTGCCGGCCTGCCGAACTTCTTGCCCTCGAGCAGCCGGTCCGCAGTGAGCATCGCCGAGGATTCCGGGGTGGTGGAGGCGTCGCCGCGCAGGCGCGCCTGCCTGCTGTACTGCGCGCGATCGTCGGCGACGGCGATGGGCGTCAGGTCGATCGCGGTCGTGCTGATCGGCACCGGAGTGACGTAGCCGGGGTTGACCGCCACGTCGTCGATCGCGATCGCGATCTCGTCCGCCGGAACCGCGCGCACCGGCGCGGGCAGGTCGATGTCGATGGTCAACGACTCGGGCAGCACCGCGGTGAGGTCGGGCTGTGCAAGCTCGACGAGCACCGCCTGCGAGGTGGCGGCATCCGCCGATTCCGACTCGAGGGTCGGGCCCTCTGGGTCGGTGTCGTTGCTCTGGTTGATCGCCACGTGGTGCTGTCCCTTTCGGTGGTTGACGTTTGAGCTTATCGCTGGCCTGCCGCCGAACCGAACATCCGTCGTTATGACGCCGGGTCGATGACTACCAGCAGGTCGCCCGCTTCCACCTGCTGGGTCGTCCCAATCGCGAGACGACGGACGGTTCCGGCGATGGGCGCGGTGATCGCCGCTTCCATCTTCATTGCCTCGATCGACGCCACGCTCTGCCCGGCGGAGACGGTCGTGCCGGGTTCCACCTGCAGGGTCACCACCCCGGAGAACGGGGCGGCGACCTGGCCCGGCTGGGCCGGGTCGGCCTTCTCGGCGCTGGTGATGTTCACGGCGATGCTGGTGTCGCGCACGAAGACCGGGCGGAGCTGGCCGTTGAGGGTGGCCATGACGGTGCGCATGCCCTTCTCGTCGGCTTCGCTGATCGCTTCAAGGCCGACGTAGAGGCTCACGCCCTTCTCGATGTCGACCACGTGCTCAGTTCCCGGTTTGAGGCCGTACAGGTAGTCGACGGTGTCGAGCACCGACAGGTCACCGTAGGCGGTGCGGGCCTGTTCGAACTGCTTGGTCGGGCCGGGGAACAGCAGTCGGTTCAGCGCGCGGCGCCGGGCGGAGGCGTCGCCGTCGAGCGCCTCGCGGTCGGCGGCGCTGATGTCGGTGACCCCGATTTTCACGGTGCGACCCTCGAGCACCTTGGTGCGGAACGGCTCGGGCCAGCCGCCGGGCAGGTCGCCGAGCTCGCCCGCCATGAACCCGATCACCGAGTCCGGGATGTCGTACTTCTGCGGGTTCTGCTCGAAGTCGTCCGGGTCGGCGCCGGTGGCGGCCAGCTGCAGCGCGAGGTCGCCGACGACCTTGCTCGACGGGGTCACCTTGGTGGGGCGGCCGAGGATCCGGTTCGCCGCCGCGTACCAGTCCTCCACCTTCTCGAACTGGTCGCCGAGGCCGAGCGCGATGGCCTGCTGGCGCAGGTTCGACAGCTGACCGCCGGGGATTTCGTGCTTGTACACCCGACCGGTGGGGCCGGGCAGGCCGGACTCGAAGGGCTTGTATACGCGCCGTACCGCTTCCCAATACGGTTCCAGGTCGCTGACCGCCTCCAGTGACAGGCCGGTGTCCCGGTCGGTGTGTGCCAGGGCGGCAACCAGGGCGGATGCCGAGGGCTGGCTGGTGGTGCCGGCCATCGGGGCGCTCGCTACGTCCACGGCATCCGCACCGGCTACGCTCGCCGCGATCAGGGTGGCCAACTGGCCGCCGGCGGTGTCATGGGTGTGCACGTGCACCGGAAGGTCGAACCGTTCCCGCAGTGCGGACACCAGCTTGCTCGCCGCTCCGGCTCGCAGCAGTCCGGCCATGTCCTTGATCGCCAGGATGTGCGCCCCTGACTCGACGATCTGTTCGGCCAGCCGCAGGTAGTAGTCGAGCGTGTACAGGTCTTCGGCAGGGTCGAGCATGTCGCCGCTGTAGCAGAACGCCACCTCGGCAACCGTGTTCCCGGTGTTCAGGACCGCGTCGATCGCGGGGCGCATCTGCGACACGTCGTTCAGCGCGTCGAAGATGCGGAAGATGTCGACGCCGGTGGCTGCCGCTTCCCGCACGAATGCGTCGGTCACCTCGGTCGGGTACGGCGTGTAACCGACGGTGTTGCGGCCGCGCAGCAGCATCTGCAGGTTGATGTTCGGCAGGTTCTCGCGGAACAGGGCGAGCCGCTCCCACGGGTCCTCGCCGAGGAACCGCAGCGCGACGTCGTAGGTGGCGCCGCCCCAGGCCTCCACCGAGAGCAGGCCGGGGGTCAGCCGGGCGACGTGCGGCAACACTGCGGCAAGATCCTTGGTGCGCACCCGGGTGGCCAGCAGAGACTGGTGGGCGTCGCGGAACGTGGTGTCGGTGACCGCCAGCGCCGTCTGGCGGCGCAGGTCGGCGGCGAACTCGACGGGCCCGAGCTCCTGCAGTCGCTGCCGGGAACCCTTCGGCGCCGGGCTGGACAGGTCGATCGCCGGCAGCTTGACCGCGGGGTCGAGCAGGCCGTTGCCTGCCCCGTTGGGCTGGTTCACGGTCACCTCGGCCAGCCAGTTCAGGATGCGCGAGCCGCGGTCCTTCGACACGTTCTCGTGCACCAGGTTGGGTCGTTCGTCGATGAACGAGGTGCTGAGGTCACCGGCGATGAACTCGGGGTCATCCAGCACGGCCTGCAGGAAGGGGATGTTGGTGGAGACGCCGCGGATGCGGAACTCGGCGAGTCCACGACGGGCTCGGGTGACGGCGGCGGCGAAGTCGCGCCCGCGGCAGGTCATCTTGGCGAGCATCGAGTCGAAGTGCGGGCTGATTTGGGCGCCGGCCGCCACCGTGCCGCCGTCCAGTCGGATGCCGGCGCCGCCAGGTGACCGGTAGGTGGAGATCTTGCCAGTGTCCGGCCGGAAGTTCTGAGTGGGGTCTTCGGTGGTGATGCGGCACTGCAGCGCGGCGCCGCGCAGCGACAGCTGGTGCTGCTGGAGGCCGAGCTCCTTCAGGGTCTGGCCTGCCGCAATGCGCATCTGCGACTGCACCAGGTCGACATCCGTCACCTCTTCTGTGACGGTGTGCTCCACCTGGATGCGCGGGTTCATCTCGATGAACACGTGCTTGCCCTTGTTGGGGCCCACCGTGTCCAGCAGGAACTCGACGGTGCCGGCGTTCACGTAGTTGATCGACTTGGCGAAGGCGACCGCGTCGCGGTACAGCGCCTGCCGGGTGTCCTCGTCGAGATTCGGGGCCGGGGCGATCTCGATGACCTTCTGGTTGCGTCGCTGCACCGAGCAGTCACGTTCGAACAGGTGCACCGTCTCGCCGGTCGAATCCGCGAGGATCTGCACCTCGATGTGCCGCGGGCGGAGCACCGCCTGCTCCAGGAACATGGTGGGGTCGCCGAACGCGCTGTCCGCCTCGCGCATGGCCTCCTGCAGCGCGGGACGCAGCTCTTCGCGGGTGTTCACTCGGCGCATGCCGCGGCCGCCGCCGCCGGCAACTGCCTTGGCGAAGACGGGGAATCCGATCTCCTCCGCTGCGGCGACGAGCACGTCGATGTCGGTGGTGGCCGGCGAAGACTTCAGCACGGGCACACCGGCGGCGATCGCGTATTCCTTCGCGGTGACCTTGTTACCGGCCATCTCCAGCACGGAGGTGTGCGGGCCGATGAAGGTGATGCCGTTGTCGGCGGCGGCCTGGGCGAGGTCAGGGTTCTCGGACAGGAAGCCGTATCCGGGGTAGATCGCGTCGGCGCCGCTCTGCTTCGCGACGCGGATGATCTCGTCGACATTCAGGTAGGCGCGCACCGGGTGACCGATCTCGCCGATCTGGTAGGCCTCATCCGCCTTCAGCCGGTGCAGCGAGTTGCGGTCCTCATACGGGAACACGGCGACGGTTTTGGCGCCCAGTTCGTACGCGGCGCGGAAAGCCCTGATCGCGATTTCTCCACGATTGGCAACGAGAATCTTGGTGAACATCCAGTCCCTTCCTGACTGGGAACGAGCCTACCCGGCAGCCGACACTGACGCGTTTGGGGGACAGATGGATAGCTGAGGCAATATTTAGGAAATTTTAGACTGGGGAAGGTAAGGTCTCTATTCGTGCATGTTCTGAGCGTCAGCTCCCTCAAGGGGGGCGTGGGAAAGACCACCGTCACGCTTGGGCTCGCCTCAGCGGCGTTTGCTAAAGGCCTGCGCACTCTCGTGGTGGACCTCGACCCGCAATCGGACGTGTCAACCGGAATGGACATCGTTGTCGCCGGTCACCTGAACGTGGCGGATGTGCTGGCGGCGCCCAAGGAGAAGACCGTGCGGGCCGCTATTGCGCCGTCCGGGTGGACCAAGGGTCGTCCGGGCAAGATCGACGTTCTGATCGGCAGCCCGTCGGCGTTGAACTTCGACGGGCCGCACCCGAGCATCCGCGATATCTGGAAGCTCGAGGAAGCCCTCGCCCACGTCGAGGCAGACTACGACCTGGTGCTCATCGACTGTGCGCCGTCGCTCAACGCGCTCACCCGCACCGCCTGGGCCGCCAGCGACCGGGTGACTGTGGTCACCGAACCCGGCCTGTTCTCGGTCGCCGCAGCCGACCGTGCGCTGCGCGCGATCGAGGAGATCCGCCGCGGCCTCTCCCCCAGACTTCAGCCGCTCGGCATCGTCGTGAACCGGGTGCGCCAGCAGTCGCTCGAGCACCAGTTCCGCATCAAGGAACTGCGGGACATGTTCGGTCCGCTGGTGCTCAGCCCGCAGTTGCCGGAGCGCACGTCGCTGCAGCAGGCGCAGGGCGCGGCGAAGCCGCTGCACATCTGGCCCGGCGAGAGTGCCCAGGAGATGGCCCGCAACTTCGACCAGCTGCTGGAGCGCGTCATGCGCACCGGCAAGATCGGCGAGTTCGCGCAAACCGCGTAAGGCCGTGGCTCGAGCTGGCGGCCGCGCGTCAGCCGTGCTGGGCGCGATCCACGATTGACCGGGCTACCTCCGAGAGCAGTGCCCCGCTGTTCCGCGCCCTGGCGCGGATCCGCCGGAATGCCTCGTCCATGCCCACGTGCTCAGTATGGGCGATCACGCCCTTTGCCTGCTCAATCACGATCCTGCTGTCCAGCGCATGCTGCAGCTGTTCCCGCACGATGTCCCCCGCGCGGATCGCACGCTCGTGCACGATGCTCACGCTGGCGACGTCGGCGAGAGCCTGCATCAGGGTCGCGTCCTGGTCGCTGAGGAACCCGGTGTCGGCCCGGAAGACGATCAGCGAGCCCAGCAGGTGCTCGCGCAGCCGTAACGGCACCGCGTGTACCGACCGATACCCGAGCGAGACCGCGCCGGCGGCGAAACCCGCCCACCGCGCGTCGACGCGCGTCAGGTCCCCGACGGCGACGGGTTCACCCGAGGCGTGTGCCTCAAGGCCGGGTCCCTCTGCTGTTTGCAGTAGGTCGATCAGCTGGGCATCCTCACGGGTGGATGCGATGATCCCGTGTTCGCCGTTGCCGTCGGTCACCAGGATGCCGGCGTCGGCCGCGCCGAGCAGGTCGACCGTGCGCTCCACCAAAGACTGCAGCAGGTCAACGATGTCGTAGCCGAGGACGAGGGCGTCGGCGAGTCCGACGAAGGCCTCGACCATCCGACTCTCTCTGGTTTTGCCCGCCCTGGTTTCGCCCGCCATTTCGATATCTTACGACGCACTCCGGCCGACTCACCCAACCAAGTTCATCCTCACCGGGCGAGGATCAGGGCGCCGCCGATGATCAGCGCCGCCACGTCTCGCACCGGGATGCCGCTGGCGAACGAATGCGCCCGGATCAGGAGCAGGGCGTCCTCGGCGCTGAGCCGGAGTTGCGCGATCACCATCCCGGTGGCCTGGTGCACCTCGCGGCGTGAGTACGCGACATCCGTCAGCTCCTGCGGATCGCGCGCCAAGGCGCGTCGCATCACGTGTGTGGCGGCGACTGAGGCCAGGCCGGTCGCGACGGTCAGTTTCTCTGGAGCCATGGCGCCCGGTTCGTCGCTGTACACGGTCACCGCGCCGATGCCGAGGGCACCGACCCGCAGCGGGAACGCGTGCACCGCCCGCACATGCGCCCGGTTGACGCTGCGCGCCAGCATCGGCCAGGACGAGCCGGACTCGGTGCGAATGTCGGCCACGATCACCGGCAGACGAGCGGATGCCGCATCCCAGCCGGGCCCCTCGCCGAGGTCGATCTGCGCTTCGTCGAGAAGCGCCGCCGCGGCATCCGATGCGCACACCATCTCGATACCGAACGGATCCCCCAGGGTCGAGATCGCCGCCCCGGTCGCCGCGAGCGCGACGATGAACGGCAGGCACAGTTCGGCGCCGTCCCCGGTGTCCGCTGCGGCGAAGGCCGCGTCATCCGTCATGGGGTCCAAAGCTCTGCCTCTGCGCCGTGAGCGGGCACTCGAACGGGTCCTTCTCCCCCAGGCCGACCCGGTTGATGTACCGCAGCACGATCCCGTAGGACTCGAACAACCCGGTCTGCGTGTACGGGATGTCCCGCTGTCGGCAGTATGCCGAGATGATCACCGCGGCCCGGCGCAGGTGCGGCCTCGGCATCGACGGGAAGAGGTGATGCTCGACCTGGTAGTTGAGGCCGCCCATCGCGGAGTCGAGCAGCCGACTGCCTCGGATGTTGCGGCTCATCAGCACCTGCCGACGCAGGAAATCCAACCGGACATCGTGCGGCACCAGCGGCATGCCCTTGTGGTTCGGGGCGAACGAGGCGCCCATGTAGAACCCGAACAGGCCCAGTTGGACGGCGAGGAAGGCGGCCGCGATGCCCGGGGAGAGCACCAGGAACACCAGAGTGGCCCAGCCGCCCAGCCGGATGCCGAGGAACAGGATCTCGACGGCGCGACGGTCAACGTGCTCGCGTTGGAACACACGGCGAACGCTGGCCGCGTGCAGCGAGAGCCCCTCCAGGAGCAGCACGGGAAAGAAGAACACCCCTTGATGGGCGACCAGCCACGCCGTGACCTTGTTGCGTCGGCGCGCCACCTGCTCGGGGGTAAAGGAGATCACCGGCAGGTCGATGTCGGGGTCTTCGCCTTTCTTGTTGGGGTTGGCGTGGTGGCGGGTGTGCTTGTGCTGCCACCAGCCGTAGCTCATACCCGTGAACAGGTCGCCAACGACGAGACTGACCCAGTCGTTCCATTTGCCCGACTTGAAAATTTGCCGATGCGCCGCATCGTGGCCGACGAAGGCGATCTGGGTGAACAGCACCGCGAACCCGGCGGCCAGCGCGAGCTGCCACCACGAGTCGCCGATCAGGATGAACGCGGCAATGAACACGCCAAGCAGAACCGGGATGGCGGCCAGCTTGGTCCAGTAGTAGCCGTAGCGGCGGCGCAACAGGCCGGATGCCCGGATGTCGCGGGCGAGCTCGGTGTACTCGCTGTTGCCAGGGGTGCCGTTGCCGGGCGTGCCGCCACCGGATGCCGCGGGGGCTTTCGGGTGGGTCGCGACGAGGCGCGGTGCCGCCTGATCGGCGTGGCTCATGGCATTCTCCAGACTTCGCTCGGGGCGACCGAGGTCTGGGGTTGCCTAGTGGTTCACGCTACGCCCGTGAGCGACGCCTGTGCCGAACTCACAGCCCACGTGGAGGAGCGGGCGGCGGCAGCGCGAGCGGCGGCAGCGGGTCAGGAGGCCCGGGAGGCCCGTCTGGTGGCCAGTTCATCGGCCGGGTCGTCACCCTTGATCGAGTCGATCTCGACCAGGCTGGTCTCGACCTCGCGCAGCACCTTGCCGACGGCGATGCCGAAGACACCCTGTCCGCGGCTGACCAGGTCAATGACCTCGTCGTTGGAGGTGCAGAGGTAGACGCTGGCGCCGTCGCTCATCAGCGTGGTCTGGGCGAGGTCGTTGATGCCGGCTTCGCGCAGCTGGTTGACGGCGGTGCGGATCTGCTGCAGGGAGATGCCGGTGTCGAGCAGGCGCTTGACGAGCTTCAGAACGAGGATGTCGCGGAAGCCGTACAAACGCTGCGAGCCGGAACCGGCCGCTCCGCGCACGGTGGGTTCGACGAGTCCGGTGCGGGCCCAGTAGTCGAGCTGGCGGTAGCTGATGCCGGCGGCGCGAGCCGCGACGGCGCCGCGATACCCGCTGGTGTCGTCCATATCGGGCAAACCGTCGGTAAAGAGCAGTCCGAGGTCGTAGCGATTGTCCTCGCTACGGCTGAGTTCACTCATTGGACTTCCTAACCTTCATGTTGAAGTTGACACTCCGACGGGGTGCTTCCCACCGTACTCACGGTGTCGGGATGGAGCAACGACATCCGACCTTTCTGGTCGGCGTGTCGAATTCGGTTTGTCTAACTCTGCAGTTTCGTGAGTGCCGACCTGATCAGACTGCTGCGAACAATCTCAAGCTGGCCGGCGATTTCGCGGGCGAGTTCCGCCGCTTTGGCGCGGCTCGACGCGTCTTTGCGTCGGGCAACGGGGATCAGGGCACTTTCGATGAGCCCGAGCTCGCGCTCGGCGGCCGCGCGGAATCCGCGCAGGTGGCGGGGCTCGATGCCGGTGCGCTGCAGCTCCACCAGGGAGCGCAGCACGGCGAGGGCGTCTTCCCCGTACAGGTCTGAGGGCACGATCAGCGATGCGGTGACCGCGTCGCCGAGCAGCATGGCGTTGGCGCCGGCCTCGCGTACCAGTTCGTCGCGGGTGTAGCGGCGCTCGGCGGAGAGCATCGACGGCCGGGCGACCGTTGTTCCGGCCGGCAGGTTGGGCGTGCGTCCCGCGTCGAGGTCATCGAGGTGAGTGCGGATGACCTTCAGCGGCAGGTAGTGGTCGCGCTGCATCGACAGGATCAGCCTCAGCCGTTCCACGTCGTCGACCGAGAACTTGCGGTACCCCGACTCGGTGCGAGCCGGTGAGATCAGCTGACGCTCCTCAAGAAACCGAAGCTTGGAGGGCGTGAGGTCAGGGAACTCGGGGTTGAGCCGCGCCAGCACCTGTCCGATGCTGAGCAGGGCTGGCGGGGATGCGGTGCGCGCAGCAGCAGTCGCGGCGCGAGGCACTAGCGTCGGGCCAGGTTGGCGAGGTCAACGCGGGAGGCGTAGAACGTCAGGCGGAACTTGCCCACCTGAACCTCTGCGCCATCCGTCAGCGTGGCGGTCTCGATCCGTTCGCCGTCGTAGTAGGTTCCGTTGAGCGATCCCAGGTCACGCACCTCGAAACCGGTGCCGTGACGCAGGAACTCCGCGTGCCGACGTGACACGGTCACGTCGTCGAGGAAGATGTCCGCGTCAGGGTGACGACCGGCGGTGGTGACGTCGGAATCGAGCAGGAAGCGTGCGCCTGTGTTCGGGCCACGACGAACGACCAGCAGTGCGGAGCCGGAAGGAAGCGCGTTGATCGCTTCCTGCTCGTCGAGTGACACTCCCGCTTCGAGCCCAGCCAGCTGGGCTCCGAAATCGTGGCCAAACGTGCGCGTGGTCTCGTTTTCGGGCGGGATGTTCTCGTCGGGCTGGCCCGAGTGCGTGGCATCGACCATCGTGAACCTCCTTGATGTTCCAGAGTATCGGATGAGGGTGGCAGGTGACCTGCCGATTCCGATTCAGCGGGCCGATCGTGAATGCTTGTCGCCAGTAATTGCGCGGGCAATTCCCCCCAAGCCGCGAACGCCAAGCCTAGACGAAATGAGTGCTCCACAACAACGTCTGAGCCGAAGGTTCACGGTGTGTGATCAGCCGCGCCCGAACTGCTGTGCTGCCGGGCAGTCAAACGGGTCGCGAGCGGCGAGCCCCACGCGGTTCAAGTAGTCGATGACAATCGCGTACGAGCGCAGCAGGGTGGTCTCGGTGTACGGGATCTGCTGGCTTGCGCAATGCTCACGCACGATCTCCTGGGCGCGACGCAGGTGCGGCCTGGCCATGCTCGGGAACAGGTGGTGTTCGACCTGGTAGTTCAGGCCGCCCATCAGAGTGCTCATCCAGAAGCCGCCCTTGATGTTGCGCGAGGTGAGCACCTGACGGCGCAGGAAGTCGACCTTGGTGCCGGCCGCGATGATCGGCATGCCCTTGTGGTTCGGCGCGAACGACGCACCCATGTAGATGCCGAAGACGGCCATCTGCACCCCGACGAACGCGAACGCCATGCCGAGCGGCAGCACCAGGAAGACGGCGGTCAGGTACCCGCCGAGACGAATTGCGATCATCGTGAGCTCCCGCTTGCGCCCATCGACCTTGCCGCGGCGAAGCAGCGACCGAATCGAGGTGTAGTGCAGGTTCAGCCCCTCCAGGGTCAGGAGCGGGAAGAACATGTAGCCCTGCACGCGAGTCAGCGCCCGCATGAAGCCCTTCTGCTTCGCCGCATCCTCTTCGAGGAAGGAGATCGTGTCGAACGCGATGTCGCCGTCTTTGCCGATGGTGTTCGGGTTCGCGTGGTGCCTGGTGTGCTTGGTCATCCACCACTGGTAGCTGGTGCCCACGATGGCGGACGCAATGAAGCGGCCCGCGCGGTCGTTGGCCGGCCCGCTCTCAAAGACCTGACGGTGGGCCGCTTCGTGCGCGAGGAATGCGAACTGCGTGAAGACGAGGCCCAGGGCGCCGGCGATGAGCAACTGGAACCAGGAATCGCCGAGCAGGATGAAGCCGGTGACGCAGCCGAGCAAGGCAAGGGTGAGAACCGCGAACATGCTGATGTAGAAGATGCGGCTGCGCCGCAAGAGTCCGCCTTCACGCACGGTGCTGAGCAGAGACGAGAAGGTGCTCACCATGTTCTGCTGGCCTTCGATGCGCGGTGTTGTCGTCCGGATTGGGCCGAGGGTTGTGGAGGTCAAAAACTGACCCTTCGGTTGGGTTCGACTTCCCAGCCGCGATCGTGAGCGAGTGCTCCGTAGATGAGTCCAGAGTATCGACACATGCTGACGTTTAGCCATGAATCCACGCCCGCGACTCCCCGTAGCTGGCAACTTGCGGCGAGACGAGAGAAATCTTTCCGTAATACCCCCCACTCGAGCCCCCGATGAGCTAGCCTTGCTGAACCGCAGTCTCTCGCGCACGTCGTGTGCGCTGGGACACCCTCCCCGGAGGGCCGGTGATGTTGAACAGTGTTTTATGAGAAGCAGGGCTTTTCTGAAGAGCGCACAAAGCACACCGCGACGATCGAATTCGACAGTCGAGTTCGATTACCACTTCAGAACGAAAGAATAAACAACATGGCCACTGGCATCGTGAAATGGTTCAACGCCGAAAAGGGTTTCGGATTCATCGCTCCTGAGGACGGCAGCCCCGACGTGTTCGCGCACTTCTCGGCTATCTCCTCCGGCGGTTACCGCACCCTCGAAGAGAACCAGCGCGTCGAGTTCGAGGTCGCCCGCGGCCCCAAGGGCCTGCAGGCCGAGAACATCCGCGTTATCTAGTCTCTCCTAGACGACTTTCGCCTTTCGAGGCGTGATCACCGTGAAGCCCCGGCGTTTATCGCCGGGGCTTCACGCGTATGCGGCGACGCTCCACAGGTGCTGCACGGCGTAGGCGCGTAACGGCCGCCACGCCTCGGCCATCGCCTGGCCCTGGGCGGCGCTGCCCACGCCGAGCGCCCGCTTCAGTACGAGATCGTCGGCCGGGAACGCGTCGCGGTCGCCGAGCGCACGGAAGGCCAGGTAGTCCACCGTCCACGGGCCGATGCCGGGCAACTCGAGCAGTCGGCGGCGGATCTCGGCGTGATCGCCGGACGGATCGATCGCGAGGCCGTCGGCGCAGGCCGCTGCCACTGCGTGGATGGTGCGCGCCCGACTGGCCGGCAGCCCGATCACCCGCTGCAGTTCCGCCACCGGCGCCGCCGCGACGGTCGCGGCCACCGGGAACGAGTGATAGCCGGCGACGGCCTCGACGCCGTACCGCCGCACCAGGCGCGCCCCGAACGTGCGCGCGGCGGCGAGCGAGACCTGCTGGCCCAGCACAGTCAGCAGCGCCGTTTCGAAGCCGTCGATGGATCCGAGAATGCGAAGCCCCGGACGCGCCAGCACGAGCGGGCCGATCACCGGGTCTGCTCCCAGCGCCGCGGACACCGACGACGGGTCGGTATCCAGGTCGAACCAGCGGCGGACGCGCGGCAGAAGCTCCGGCGCCGGCGGTCGGTCGAGCTCGAGCAGCAGGTGATCGTCGCGGAAGCGCACCGTGACGAGGGTCGGACCGGCGGATGTTGCGATCACCCGGGTGTGGGACAGCGTCTGCCGGTCGGTAACCTCGAGCCCGGGAACCGCGTGCGCGGCCAGTGTGGCGAGCAGCGGCATCCGTTCGTAACTGCCGGTGATCTCGAGTCGGATGCTGGTCATCCCTGCGTCCCGCCGTTTCCATGCCGAGTTTAATCGACATTCGCTCGACTAGCAGTTCTGGCTAGTCGCCAATAACCGACACGCCGTAGTTCGACCAAATACCCCCCAGACTGGGGGCACAGCGAACGCACAGCCGCCTGTAGAGTCCACAGCGTACCCCGAAAGGGTGCCAGTATCGCGGAGACAGGTCCCACCCAGGACACACCCGACTGTTGCCGCGATGCTGGCACCGTCTCGGCCCCCAAGTCATCACCCGCTACCCGATCAGCCGGGCAACCCACCCGGCAGCCGCTTACCCCCGGCGCAGCCATGCGCGTCAACCTGTAAACCCGAAATGCAGGTGCTTTACCGTGACAGCCCTCTCTACCCGCACGCCCCGAACACCCGCTCGCTCCACACACAGGCTTGGCCGATGACCGGCGTTGATCAGCCCGCTCACGCGGGCGGTGTGGGTTTTGGCCCCGTCGGACGCTCCACCGCCTCCGCTCGCCGCGCCGGCACTGCCAGCGCTCACCGGGCCAGCACTGCCAGCGCTCACAGTGTCAGCCCGGATGGCCCCAGCCTGGGCTCGGGCGTCTGGGCCCGCCGGTACCGCTCGAAACTGCTGGCAACCGACGTCGCCGTGATCCTGACCACGACGCTCGCCTTCACCGTGCTGATGGGGCCCGCGATCCCCGACACCGCGGCGGGCGCCTCACGCTGGTGGCTGATCACCGGCCTGATCGCGCTCGTCTGGTTCGGCGCGATGGGCGCCCTGCGCAGCAGGGAGTGGCGGGTCGTGGGCGTCGGCCCCACCGAGTACCACCGCGTCGTCGCCGCAACCGGCTTGGCGTTCGGTGTTGTCGCGGTGCTCACCCTGGTGGCCGACCTGAGTGTGCCGCGCGGCTTCTTCTTCACCGCCGCGCCCGTGGGCGTTCTCGGATTGCTCGCGAGCCGCTGGGCATGGCGCAACTGGCTGACGAAACAGCGCCGCTACGGGCACTACCTGTCTCAGGCCATCGTTCTCGGTCGCCGCTCGGACGTGGAGTACGTGGTGCAACAGATCGAACGCAAGTCTGGGGCCGCCTACCACGTGATCGGAGTTGCCCTCAGCAACGGATCCGACGGGCCGGTGCGGGTGGAAGGGCGTGAGGTGCCGGTGGTGGCGGATCTTGGTGATGTGGCGGACGCCACCGCCGCCCTGCAGGCCGACTTCGTGATCGTCGCCGGTGACCCTCGCGGTGGCCACGACTTCGTCCGCAACCTAGCCTGGGAGCTGGAACGCACGAACGCCGAACTGGTTCTGGCGTCTCGGCTGACGGATGTCGCGGGCCCGCGCATCCACTTCCGCCCGGTCGAGGGTTTGCCGTTGATGCACGTGGAGCTGCCGAACTACGAGGGCGCCCGGCACGTGCTGAAGCGCGGCTTCGACAGCGTGATGGCCGCCGGCGCCCTATTCATGCTGCTGCCACTTCTCGCGCTGATCGCGGTTCTGGTGGTGCGTGACAGCCCCGGCCCCGCCCTGTTCCGGCAGGAGCGCGTCGGACGTGACGGGCGCACCTTCCAGATGCTGAAGTTCCGCTCGATGGTGCAAACGGCGGAGGCCGACCTGGCGCTGCTGCTGGAGCAGAACGAGGGCGCCGGGCTGCTGTTCAAGATGGAGCACGACCCCCGCGTCACCCGACTCGGCAGGGTGCTGCGCCGGTACTCGCTCGACGAGTTGCCGCAGTTGTGGAACGTGCTGGTCGGTGACATGAGCCTGGTCGGTCCGCGCCCGCCGCTCCCGCGGGAGGTCGAGGCATACGAACGGCACGTGCACCGGCGGTTGTTCATCAAGCCTGGACTCACCGGCATGTGGCAGGTGAACGGTCGATCCAACCTGAGCTGGGAGGAGAGCGTGCGCCTCGACCTGTACTACGTGGAGAACTGGTCGCTGATGGGCGACCTGGTGATCCTCTGGCGTACGGCTAGAGTGCTCATGCATCCGGTCGGCGCGTACTGACATCGCGCCTGCTAGATCGTGAAGTCCTGCACCGACGCGTCGACCTCAACCTTGTTGGCTTCAACCGCGGCGCCGCGGTTGAAGCGCGCCGCCTCCCCCTCGCCGTAGTCCGCCGTGACGAGAATCGGCATGTGGTCTGAGATCCCGCGCGGCAGGGTGACGATGTTGTCGATCACCAGACCAGTGGATGTCGCGAGGTCGAAGTGACCGCGGAAATACTTGTACCGGGTGTACGTGGTGCTGTCGCTCAGGGTGAGGTCATACCCGAACACCTTCATGCGGGCGCCGAGCCGTTCGGTGAACCAGGGATAGTTGTAGTCCCCCACCATCAGGGTCGGCACGCCCGGTGCGAGCGCGTGCAACTGCCGCAGCGCGGCGCGGATTTGGTTGCGGCGCAGCGAGTTCAGTGCCGTCAGCGGCGCGGCGTGGAACGACGCGACGATCAGTTCGCGGTCCGCTTCGGTGTCGAGAAGCCTGGTGCCGAGCAGCCGCTCGTGCGCCGGGGTGAGCACCCGGTCGTGCAGCGATTTCTTCAGCTCGAACGCCTGCGTCTTGACGGCGGTGAACCGGTCGCGGCGGTAATACAGCGCCAGCCCGAGCCGGTTGCGCTTGGTGGAGTCGGCCAGGTGCAGAGGGCCCACCTCAGCGGGAAGCTCGAGCGTGTCGCACTCCTGCAGGCAGAGCATGTCGGGGTCGTGCCGCTGGACGAGTGCGACGAGTTCGCCGACCGCTCGGTGCTTACGCAAGTTGTAACTGATCACCCTCATAAAAAGTCAGCCTACGTTTTCTCGCTGCGAGTTCTGCACACGTCCGATGTCAGTTCGTTGATCGGCCGCGGTCGAACGGTTCGACCGCACAGTTCCGGCGGGGCGCGCTGGCGCTTAGGATGCCGATATCCGCATGCCCGTCGGGAGGTTGCCGTGCCACTGGATCCGATCTTCTCCGACCGACTCAATACGCACCGCAGATACCTGTTGGGTCAGGCCATCGACAGGGTGAAGTCGCTCCTGCGCTGGCCCAATCCCGAGGCGTTCCGACGGCTGCCCCGCCGGCGGAATGGACGCGCGGCCGCGCGAAGCACCCCCGCCGTGGCACAGGTTTCCGGCGTCGAGGTGATTCGCTCCGCGTCGGGCGGGCTCAAGACGGTGGAGCCCACGCCACCTGCCGCCCCGGCCACCAGCCAGCGGCAGGCGAGGGCCCGCAAGCGGAAGGCGGCGCTCGCCTGGGACAGGAAAGAGCTCGCCACGGTGGGCATCCCCGGCCCCGAGCTGCGCACCCAGGAGCACCAGGTTGCCGTGTCCGGATACCCCGCCGTGCGCGTGCGGATCTACTACCCAGACTCGGCGACCGCTGGCATCGTGCCGGTGTGCCTCGCCTTCTTCGGCGGAGCCTTCCGGATGGGCGGCATCGATTTTCCGACCACGGATGCCGCGTTCCGTCGGCGTGCCGCGGAGTCGGGAGTGGCGATCGCGGCCGTGGACTACGCGCTGGCGCCGGAGCATCGCTATCCGACGCAGGTTTACCAGGGCCATGCCGCCCTGACCTGGTTGTTCGAGTCGGCCGAGGCCCTCGGCATCGATCCCGGCCGCGTCGCCATCGCCGGAGTCTCGGCCGGTGGCAACATTGCCGCGGCGGTGACCCTGATGAACCGGGAACGGTCCAGGCTCCCGATCCGGTTGCAACTGCTCGAGGTGCCGGTGGTCGACCTCACCGGTCGGCACATCGACCTCAGGCCGACCCGCGCCATGCGTATCCCCTCGGTGCTGGCGATGCGCGAAATGCGGTCGGTGGCGCGCACCTACCTGGCCAGGCGCGAGCAGGCGCTGGAACCGTGGGCCTCACCGCTGCTCGCCGAATCACACGCCGACCTGCCGCCGGCCTACATCCTCACCGCAGAGTACGACCCGCTGCGCGGCGACGGGGCAGCGTACACTGCCGCGCTGCGGCGGGCCGACATCGACGCGAGCGCCGTGCAGTACCTGGGCGTGACGCATGACACCGCGATCTTCACCGCCGTGCTGCCAGCCGCGCGGCGCTGGCACCGCGACGTGGTCGAGATCCTGCGCTCGCTGCACGACTGACCGCGGCGCCGGTCGGTCAGTCGTTGATCATCAGGCGTTGATCATCACCTTGAGCGCCTTGGTCTCGGCCGCGCGGCCGAAGACGTCGTACGCCTCGAGGATGTCCTGCAACGCGAACGTGTGACTGATGAACGGGTCGGCGGCGATCTTGTTCTGTGCCACCAGCTTCAGCAGTGTGCCCAGCGTGTTGGTGTTCACCAGGCCCATGCTGATCGTGATGTTCGAGATCCAGAGGTTCTGCAGCGGCAACTCCACCGGCTTGCCGTGCACGCCCACGTTGGCGACGTGGCCGCCCGGGCGGGTGATGTCGAGGCACATCGTGAAGGTCTGCGGGATGCCGACTGCTTCGATCGCGACATCCACCCCCAGCCCATCGGTCAGGGCCAGCACCTGGTCTTTCCAATCGGCTGCGCTGGAGACCACGGCATCCGTGGCGCCGAACGCTTTCGCCTGCTCGGTACGGTTGGCGTCGATGTCGATCGCGATGATGCGGGATGCCCCGTACAGCCCGGCAGTGGCGATCGCGGCGAGCCCCACCGGTCCGGTGCCGATCACCGCAACCACGTCGCCGGCTTTCACCTGCCCATAGACCACGCCGATCTCATGGCCGGTGGGCAGGATGTCGGAGAGCAGCGCGCCATGCTGGGTGCTGACTCCGGCCGGCAGCGGGTAGACCGAGGTCTCGGCGTACGGCACGCGTACGTACTCGGCCTGGGTGCCGTCGATCAGGTGCCCGAAGATCCAGCCGATGCCGGATGCCCCTTCCTCGCCCAGACAGTGCGAGGCCATGCCCTGCTTGCAGTAGTCGCAGTGCCCGCAGGACGAGATGCAGGCCAGGATGACCTGATCGCCGACTTTCAGGCTTGTCACCGCGGAGCCCACCTCGGTGATGGTGCCGACGCCCTCATGGCCAAGGATCCTGCCGGGAGTGACCGCGGGAACGTCGCCCTTCAGGATGTGCAGGTCGGTTCCGCAGATGGTGGTGGTGTCGATTTTCACGATCACGTCGGTCGGCTGCTGGATGACCGGGTCGGGCACGTCTTCCCACGCCTTCTCGCCCGGTCCCTTGTACACGAGTGCCTTCACGGTGTCTCCTCTGCTCGGCTGAATCCCTGCTGCCGAGGGTAGGTTCGGCGTTCCCGCTTGGGAAGGGGCAGACGACGGGGTGCGGATGCCGGGGTGCGGATGCCGGGGTGCGAGTGGCACCCTGATCAGTATGTGGATCGGCTGGATCGAATTCGACGTGCTGCTCGGCGACGTGCGCTCGCTGAAGGAGAAGCGCGCGATCATTCGGCCGCTGGTCACCGAGCTGCGGCAGCGGTTCCAGGTTTCTGCCGCCGAGGTTGACCACCTCGACCTGCACCGTCGCGGTGGGGTCGGTGTGGCCGCGGCGTCGGCGGATGCCGCGCATCTGGTGGAGCTGCTCGACTCGATCGAACGATTCGTGGCCGGCCGGCCAGAGCTGGAGCTGCTCTCGGCCCACCGGCGGATGCTGACCTCGGAGGACTAACCGTGACGCTTGGCGGTCACGCCTGGCGGCGACACCTTGCGGTCATCCCAGTCGGTCAAGTGCCTTCCTGGCTTGCTCCTCGCGCCGTTTCGCGTCGCCCGCCCGGCGTTCAGCGGCCGCCCGGTCGCGCTCGGCGGAGCCCTGGCGGCGATCCAGGTCGGCGATTGCATCACGGATGTCGCTGAGCTCCTGCTCGAGCGGCTCCCGCCGCGAGCCGAGCTCGCCGAGCAGCCGGACCGCCTCGTCGAGCTGCTGCTGTGCCTCGGCGGCACGTTCGGTCGCGGCATCCGCCCGCTGCTGCGCCTCCACCCGCTTTCGCCGGTCGGCCGCCCGGTTGGGGGCGCGGTGGGCGGCGCGGTCGCGGTCGGTCTTCCGGCCGGCGCGGACCGGCGCGTCGTCGTCCTGCGGTTGGCGCAGGCCAGACAGGTCGACCGCTCCGGGAATCGCCACCGCCCCGGCGAGATCGGTCGGCTGCAGCGGCGAGGACAGTGCGGTGATCAGCAGGCCGGTGCGCACGGCGGCGGCCGCGGTGGCGTCCACCGTCGCCGTCTGCAAGGTCTGGGTCACGTCGTCGAGCACGGCGGCGCTTGCCCGGCTGCCGAGTTGTTCGGCGAGTTCGCTCGCCTGCCGACTCACCGACCTCAGCTGGGCCTGACGCTGTGTGGTCAGTTCGCGCATCGTCGGTGCGTCGAGTTGCTCCTGCGCCCTGTGCAGCGACTCCCCCAGCCGAAGGATCGCCGCCACGTCATCCGCGCGGTGGCGAACCAGCATGTTGACCAGCCACGCCGCCGTCGACGGTTTGCGCAGACGCTGGATCTCGGCGGCAAGCGTCTTGTCGCCGTGCGCGCGGGCCTCGGCCACCTGCTGCCCCCGGGCGGCGGTGAACTGGTCGGGGGTGAGCCCGTACAGCTCTGCGGCGATCGCGTCGAGTGGCATGCTCCTCCGACCGTCGAAACCGGCCGTACCGACGCGCGGCCGTACAGGCTCAGCCTAGCTAGGCCGATCGGGGTGCCGTCTCCGGAGATCCTTCGTTCCGGCGTGGTGCCGCTCCGGCGTGGTGAGGTCTGGCATGGTGAGGTCTGGCGTGGTGAGGTCTGGCATTCGGCCCTAAACCTGGCTCGCGAAGGACCAAAGAACAGACTTCACCCGGCGACGACGAGCGCCGCGACCGGACGCTCACCTTCGCCAGCATCCTGCTCACCTTGTGACGGCCCGCGCACGCTGAGGTCTGCGTTTTGGTTCTTAACCTGGCGCGCGAAGGGCCGAATGCCAGACCTCACCGTCTGCCCGGCGGCGGCACCGGCGCACGAGAATGCCTGACGGCGCAATTCAGGGCAGAGTGACGGATGCCGCGGCGAATCCATCGACGGGGATTGGCGAGCGCGACCCTTCACCGCCCCTCGGGGGAAGTTGCCGCCCCTGTTCGACGTTACAGCAGGGTGTGACCATCAGCACCGACCCTGCCACCAGCACCGCCTCCCCCAGCACAGCGTCCCCCAGCACTGACCTCCCGACCAGCAGCATCCCGGTACGCAGCGCGGACGTGGTGGTGATCGGGGCGGGCCAGGCCGGTCTGTCGGCGGCGTACCATCTGCGGCGCCGCGGCTTCAGGCCTGCCGACGGCTTCACGCCTGCCGACCCGGCAATTCCCGCCGACGCTCCCGGCAGTTACATCGTGCTCGACGCCGAGACGGGGCCCGGCGGCGCCTGGCAGCACCGCTGGCAGAGTCTCAGGATGGGCACCGTCAACGGCATCAATGACCTGCCCGGCATCCCGCAGGCGGAGGCCGACCCGAACGAGCCCAGTTCCGAGTTCTTGACCCGGTACTTCGGCAATTACGAGCAGCAGCTGGAACTGGCGATCGAACGGCCGGTGAAGGTATCCGCCGTTCGCCGCGACGACGATCCCGACGGGCTACTGAGGGTGGAGACATCCGGTGGCACCTGGTCGACCCGTGCGGTGATCAATGCCACCGGCACCTGGACCAAGCCGTTCTGGCCGATCTATCCCGGGCAGTTCGCCTTCACCGGCCGGCAGCTGCACGTGGCGGACTACGTATCGGCTAACGAGTTCGTCGGGCAGCATGTGCTCGTGGTGGGCGGCGGGATTTCCGCGGTGCAGTTGCTCGACGAGATCTCCCAGGTCACCACGACCGGGTGGTTCACCCGCCGGGAGCCGGAGTGGCGCGATTCCGAGTTCGACAAGCAGGCTGGACACGACGCGGTCGCGCTGGTCGAGGAGCGGGTACGGCAGGGGCTGCCACCGCAGAGTGTCGTCTCGGTCACCGGCCTGCTCTGGACACCGGCGTTGCGGGCCGCCGCCGCCCGCGGTGTTCTGCAGCGGCATCCGATGTTCACCGCCATCGAGCCAGACGGCGTGCGGATGTCGGATGGCGGGTTCCAGCCTGCCGATGTGATCCTCTGGGCCACCGGCTTCCGGGCGGCGCTCGACCACTTGGCGCCGCTGCACCTGCGGGCGCCCGGCGGCGGCATCGTGATGGACGGCACCCGGGTCGCCGCCGAGCCGCGGGTGCATCTGATCGGGTACGGGCCGTCTTCCTCGACCATCGGCGCCAACCGGGCCGGTCGCGCCGCGGTCACCGAGATTGTTCGGCTGCTCGGCTGACCCCGCGGCGTGCCGGCTGGCGGTCCGGGGCTGACGGTCCGGGGGCTGACGGTCCTGGGGCTGACAGTCTTGGCCTGGCGGCCCCGCGTCTGACAGCGGGCCTGGCGGCTACGCGGCAGGCCTGGGGCTACGCGGCGGAGTGCGCGCGCACGCTCGACACGGTGGCCGGCAGCTCCTCGTCGACGCCGACCCAGCCGCACGCGTCATCGGTGCACCCGATGATGGCAACGGGCTCGTCGATGCCCGGCCAGAACGCCAGGCCGGTGTTGATGGTGTCTTCGCCGCAGTCCGGGCAGTTCCTGATCTCCATGTGGGCAGAGTACGTCGCCCCTCCGACATGGCATCGATTGAGACCGGCGTGGCCGAACTGGCACAGGCGGTGTCGGGCGGGCAGTGTCGTGCCAACACTGTCGCGCGCACCCCTGTCTGCCCCAGAATCGACGCATGGACGTTTCGGCAGCATCCCCGGTCGCCCCCATGCTCGCAAAAGCGGTCGCCGCCGTGCCAGAGCAGGACAGCATCGACGGCGGCCTCAGTTACGAACCGAAGTGGGACGGCTTTCGCGGCATCGTCTATTTCGATGGCGAGAACGTGGAGATCGGCAGCCGCGGCTCCAAGATGCTCACCCGGTACTTTCCCGAGCTGGTCGCGGCGTTCGCCAGCCAGCTTCCCGGACCGTGCGTGCTCGACGGCGAGATCGTGGTGCGCGCCGGGCAACCGGGGCGGGAGAAGCTCGACTGGGAAGCGCTCTCGCAGCGCATTCACCCCGCCGACAGCCGGGTGCAGAAACTCGCCGATGAGACTCCGGCGATGTTCGTGGCGTTCGACCTGCTCGCCCTGGCGGACCAGAGCTACCTCGCGGTGCCGTTCGCCGAACGCCGAGCAGCACTCGAACGGCTGGCGGCCGGCCTCACCCACCCGGTCTATCTGTCCCAGGTCACCCGCGATGTCGAGCTGGCGCGGCAGTGGCTGGTTGAGTTCGAGGGGGCAGGCCTCGACGGGGTGGTGGCCAAGCCGCTGGCCGCCGCGTACTCCCCCGGCAAACGCGTGATGTTGAAGACCAAACACCATCGCACTGCGGATGTCGTGTTGCTCGGCTACCGCGTGCACACCAGCGGTCGCGGCGTCGGGTCACTGCTGCTGGGGCTCTACGACGACGGTGGGGTGCTGCGCAACGTCGGCGGCGCATCGGCGTTTAGCGACAAGCGGCGGCTGGAGCTCATCGACGAGCTGGCGCCGCTGGTGCTGCGCGACGACGCCGGCGACATGGTCACCGGCGCGACCGAGCGCAGCCGTTTCTCCTCGGCCAAGGATGTCTCATTCGTGCGGCTCGAGCCGAGCCGGGTGCTTGAGGTGCGCTACGACCAGATGGAGGGCATGCGGTTTCGGCACACCGCGCAGTTCGAGCGCTGGCGGCCCGACCGTGACCCGCGCTCCTGTACCTTCGAGCAGCTGGAGCGTCCGATCGCGTACGACCTGAGCGCGGTGCTGGTCTGAGCGCCGCACCGGTTAGGAGAGCACGTCTTTCGTGGTGAACCGGCCGTACGCGAGCGCACCGAACAGCACGAAGTAGCCCAGCTGCAGCAGGGCATTGTCGCCGAACGACTGCCAGGAGATCGGCTGCCGAAGTAGGTCGGCGAATCCGAGCCAGTAGTGGCTGAATAGCCACGGATGCAGCCACTCCAGTTGCGGGATCGAGTCGAGCACCTGCGACACCACCGACAGCACGATCGTGGCGGCCATCGCCCCGACCGGCACATCGGTCAGCGTCGAGATGAACAGGCCGATCGCCGACAGGCCGAGCAGCGACACGGTGACGTAGCCGGCGACGAGAAGCACCCTGACCAGGGATTCGCCGATCTCGATGGTGTCACCGGAGAGCAGCGTGACCGGGCCGATCGGGAACAGCGCCATCCCGCTCAGCACCCCGGCGATCGCCACGGCGAGAGTGGCGGTGACGCAGAACACCGCAGACGCCACGTACTTCACCACCAGCAGCCGCAGCCGTCCGGCGGGAGCGACCAGCAGGTAGCGCAGGGTGCCCTGGCTGGCTTCACCGGCGATGGTGTCGCCGGCCACCACCCCGACCGTCAACGGCAGGAACAGCGGGATCGAGACGATCAGCCCGGTGATCGCCACGAACAGGCCGTTCTGCGTGATCCGGTCCAGAAACGCCGGCCCACGCCCGGCGGCCGGGGTGCCGGTGGTCAGCCGCACAGCGACCGCGATCAGGATCGGAACCGCGGCGAGCGCGGCGAGCATTGCCCACGTGCGCCAGCGCCGATACAACACCGACACCTCTGAGGCCATCAGCGCCCACCCGGCGGCCGGCCGCGTGCGACGGGCCACGGTCGCCGCCTGCGCCGGGATGCTGGTCGCCGCCTGCTCGGCTGACGCCGCCTGTTCAGCTGACAACGTCGAACCCCTCCCCGGTCAGGGCAACGAACCGCTCCTCGAGGGTGGCGTTCTCCAGCAGGAACCCGCGCACCCGCACGCCGCGGTGCACCAGGGTCTCCACGATCTGCTCTGCCGCGACCTGCCGCCCGCCGAGCACGGCACGCACCTGATCTGATGGCGTGTCGCCGGTCGGAGCGGTCGGGAGCAGGCCGAGCTCCCGCAGTACCTGGCGCGCCAGCGCGACATCCGGAGTGCGCACCAGCACATGCGACTCCCCCACCCGTCGCAGCTCGTCGAGCGTGCCCTGGGCGACCAGGCGTCCCACGCTCATGATGGCCGCGTGGGTGCACATCTGCTCCACCTCCGAGAGCAGGTGGCTCGACACGAACACGGTGGTGCCGGCATCGGCGAGCGACCGGACCAGGCTGCGCACCTCGCGGGTGCCCTGCGGGTCCAGCCCGTTGGTCGGCTCGTCGAGCACCAAGAGTTCCCGCGGTGACAGCAGTGCCCCCGCGATGCCGAGGCGCTGCTTCATCCCGAGCGAATATGCCCGCACTCGCTTCGACCCGGCATGGCTGAGGCCGACCCGTTCCAGGGCGGTCTGCACGCGCGCTCGCCTGGTGGCGGCTGGCGCGTAGCGGTCGGCGGAGTCGAGGCGCATCAGGTTGGCCGCGCCGGACAGGAACGGGTAGAACGCCGGACCTTCCACCAGGGCGCCGACCCTGGGCAGCACCGCGGCGAGCGCGCGGGGCATCTGTTGGCCGAGCACTCGCATGTCTCCATCGGATGCCGCGGCGAGTCCCAGCAGCATCCGGATGGTGGTGGTCTTTCCCGAGCCGTTCGGTCCGAGGAATCCGAACACGGCGCCGCGCGGCACGGCCAGATCCACCTGGTCGACCGCGGCTCGGTTACCGAACCGCTTGGTCAGGTTGCTCGTCTCGATCGCCAGTTCCGCGACCGGGTGGGCGCCGCTCACCCGGCGGCCGCAGCCTGCAAGACCTCCGCAGGAACCGCCCCCACGAACACGCGCCCATCATGCGTGACCAGCACGTTCAGCAGGGAGGTGCTGAGCAGCTGCCCCTCGGCGACGGGGCTGGTCAGCTCCGCCCACACCGGCGAGTTCGTCAGTTCGGCCGGCGCCGTTCCGGCCGGGAACTCGAGGACGGTAGTCCAATCGCTGCCGCTGACCTGCGGCATCGGGTGCTCGGCGGGCGGGCCGGACTTCTCGGGCAGCGCGTGCTCCGTGACATCCGTCCCCTCCGGCGGGGTGAAGGCGAAGGTGTCGGCTGGCGGCGCTCCGATCGTCAGCGAGGTGAAGGCCACCTCGATGGCGGGATCGTCTTGGCCGTCTGCCTCGACCGTCACCGCGAGCGGCAGGCCGGTCTCGGCATCCACCGCGATGGAGATCTGCTCAACCAGGGTCTCGGAGGTGCGCGGGGTCAGCACCAGCTCGTACGCGTCGCGTCCGGCCACGCTGGTGTCCTCGCCCACCGTCACCTCGGTGCTCGGCGTGACGTGGTCGAGGAGCTTGTCAGCCAGGTCGGCCGGGGAGTAATCGCCGGCGTGATCCCCCGTTGCGTCCTTCTCGGGCACCGTCAGGTGCACCGCTGTGGCCTTCGAGGAGTCGTACAGCCAGACGTCCTGCCCGTTGACCACAACGTCGCGCTCGGCGAGCTGATCGAGCACCTGCACTCGGGCTTTGTCGTGGCCGTCGACGAAGATCCGCGCGGTGTGCGAACCGGTCAGGAAGTCAAGCGCCGACCCGACGTCGGCGCCACCGAACTTGTCCGCGCCAACCGGTAGCTCTGGCAGCCCGAGGTTAGTGGACTTCTCGACTGTTCCGCTGAAGCCATCCAGTGAGTGCCCGGCGACCAGCGCCAGCACCTCTCTCGGGGACTTGTCTGGCAAGTCGACATCCGGTGCCGCGGTGGCGGCGACCGTTCCGCCCGCGATGACCACCGCCGCAACAACGGCAGGCACCCAGCGCGCCCAAACACGAGTCATGGTGAGACCTCCCACGGTGGAGTTTGCTCTTCAGCCGAGGCTACGCCACCCCGACGCTGTTGGCACCGATCTAAGCTCACAGATCGGTGTGAAGACGATCACGCGTCCTTGCGCGCCCGGCTCGGCTGCACCCGCGACGGTTCACCCGGCATCTTCGGGTAATCGGGCGGGAACGGCAGCTCGCCGAGGCCAGCCGCGAGATCCCGCTCCCACCAGCCGAGCAACTGATCGATCGTGCCCGGATTCTCATGCATCCGCGCCCAGGGGTCGCCCGTGCTCTTCAGCCTGTCCGGCACGGTGAGGATGGTGAACTGCCGCGGGTCGGTGCTCTCCAGCTCATCCCACTCGATCGGGGTGGAGACCGGCGCGTGGCCGAGCGCCCGAGGGCTGTATGCGCCGGCCATGGTGCGGTCACGGTTGGCCTGGTTGAAATCGACGAACACGCGCTCGCCGCGTTCCTCCTTCCACCAGGCAGTCGTCACCTTGTCCGGCATCCGCCGTTCCAATTCTCGGGCGGCCGCGATCACCGCGTGCCGCACGTCGAGGAATTCACGGGTGGGCTCGATCGGCGCGAACACGTGCAGGCCACGGTTGCCTGAGGTCTTGATGAACGTGGTCAGCCCGACCTCGTCGAGCACCTTCCGCAGTTCCAGCGCCGCGGGAATCGCGTCGTCGAAGTCGGTGCCGGGCTGCGGGTCGAGGTCGATGCGCAGCTGGTCCGGGTTGTCGGAGTTCTCGGCGCGGGACGGCCAGGGGTGGAACACCACCGTGTTCATCTGCACCGCCCAGACGGCGGCGGCCGGCTCGTCGATCACCAGCTGCGGATGCGTCCGGGCGCTCGGGTAGACCACCATCACGGAGCGCACGAAGTCTGGCGCGCCCTTCGGCGGATTCTTCGAGAAGAACTGCTCACCGTCGATGCCGGCCGGAAACCGTTGCAGCGAGAGCGGCCGGTCGCCGTTGGCCGTGACGAACGCCTCGCCGACCTCGACGATGTAGCGGGCAAGATCGAGTTTCGTGATGCCCGGTTCCGGCCAAAGCACACGATTGGGGCTCGAAATTCGGATGTCGCGCTGCCCATGTGGCCCGTCAATGGGCAGGAGAACTGCGTCGGTTGCCATAGCGACAACCTTCCCAGCGGCGAGCGCCCCGTGGCAAGTGATGGCGCAGGCACGAGTGCGGGGGCCGATTGTGCCGCTGCCCGTGGCGGGCGAAGATGGGGGCATGTGCGGACGCTTTGTGGTCAGCGACACGACCGCCAACGAATTGGCCACCCTCATCGAGGGACTGGGCGACCTCCGGCCGAGCTACAACGTGGCGCCGACAGACGACGTGGCGGTGGTGCGCGAACGCCACGGGCAGCGGCAGATGCCCGGGGTGCGCTGGGGCTTCGTGCCCAGTTGGTACCCCGATCTGAGGAAGAAGCCGCAACCGATCAACGCCCGGATCGAGAACGTGGCGACGAGCGGCATGTTCCGCAAGGCATTTGCGCAAGCCCGCTGCCTCGTTCCCGCCGACGGGTACTACGAGTGGGTGCTCGAGCAGGACGGCGGTAAGCAGCCGTACTTCATCCACGACCCGGCCGGCGCGATCACCATGGCGGGAATCATCTCGGCCTGGCCTGATCCGGCGAAAGACGAGAACGATCCAGCCAAGTGGACGCTCAGCATGGCGATCATCACCCGCGATGCGCACGTCGCACCCGGTGAAGTGCACGACCGGATGCCGGTGTGCCTCACCCCGGAGAGCTACAACGACTGGCTCGGCGGTCACCTTGATGCCGAAGAACTGCTGAAACTGTTGGATCGCAGTTCGCTCGAGGTGGCGCACCGGCTGGAGGCGTATCAGGTGTCGAAGGACGCCAACTCGGTGAAGAACAACGGCCCGCACTTGATCGAACCGCTGCGCTGAGCAACCCACTCACCGGGTGAGTTTGCTGCGCAGAACCTCGAACTCTTCTGTCGAGAGGATATCCATGCCCATCTTCTCGCTCAGCTCGGAGCGGATCGGGTTGACGGCTTCCCTGCTGGATGTCATGGCATCGCGGGATTCCCACAGCGAGATCGTGAGCGCCGTGGTGGAGTCTGTTGCATTCAGAAAATAGACGCCGCGACATTCCGGTAGCGCGAGAACCTGGTCCATCGTCTCCTCCGGCATCGACGTCGCGGTGAAATCCGGACCGGTTTGATAGGTGCTGACTCGAGCGAACATTGCTCCTCCTTGTGGGACTGCAACTTGCTCTTTCAGTGAGAACCCACTTGCCCCAAAACGCAAGGGGCGTAGGGCTCTTCTCCCAGCTCGATCCGAGGGTCAGAGTCCGGCGGCCGGAAACACGTGCTCGGTGGTCAGCGGTGCAATGATCGCCGAACCGGTGTCGGACGGGTCGAACCACCTCGCCTCGGCGATCTCGGCGGCGGCCTGCACCGGCGAATCGGTCGTCACGGTGAACACCTCGCAGTCGACCGTCCAGCCGGGTTCGTTCGCCGCGGCCGCCGCGAACCGGCCCAGATAGCCCAGATCGGCCGGCGTGAGGCGCAGCGTCAACTCCTCCTCGAGCTCCCGCACGATCGCCTCGAGGGCGGTCTCGCCCGGCTCCACCTTGCCGCCCGGTTGCATGAACGCATCCGTTCCCCGCTTGCGGACAAGGAGTGCCCGGCCACGGCTGTCCAGGATGAGCGCGGCCGCGAGGGTGAAGACCCCGGTCGTCGCCCGCGCGGCCGTGCCGTCACCGTTCGTCATGGCTCCAGCGTAACGAAGCGGCCGCGGCCGGTTCAGCGTAGGAAGGTTGCGTCGAACGAGTTGAGGTCGACGTAGATGCCGTTCAGCTCGTGCTCGAACGCCTGCTGCACGCCGATGCGCATGGTGAGCGGCGTGTTCCATCCGCCGAAACGGTCGGGTTTCGGGGACTCGAAGTCGGCCTCCCAGGTGTCGTAGTCGATCGGGCCGGATGCGGCATCCCAGAGCGGGACATCAGTGAACGCGATCGAGTACTGCATTTCTTCCGGCCACATGCCTGATCCCGAATAGATGACGGGTCGCACGCCCATCCGCTTCACGCCATCGATCATCTCGCGGGTGACTTGCGCGCCTCCCGGCTCGACATCGATGGCAAAGAACTGCAACTGGCTCCGGTACGGGCCGGCGGCCACTATTCCCCCCTCCCAACAGCGAGGGTCACGGGTGTACACGGCGATCATCAACCCGGCGTTCAGCGCCATCTTCAGTTGCAACTGGGTTCGGTGCCACGGTTCGCAGGTGCCCCACGAGGTCGCATGCATCACGTACAGCCGGAACCCCGCGTCGTAGGCAGCCTGGAACCAGGCCGGATCCTCGATGGTGTTGGCCGAGTCGATGGCCTTCACGCTCGCGCGGTTCGGAGCGTGCGCGGCGGGGCCGGCCACAAGGGCGCCTGCGGTGAGCAGAACGCCGAGCACGCCGGAGAGGGCAGCCACAATGCGCGCTCTCACATCGGCCCCCTAAAACCCGGGTATCCGCCCGAAACCTTCCTGGTTCCGGATGAGATCTCCAGTCTTCCACCGAGCGGCAGATCTGCAAAGGGCAGACGGGACTAGTACGTGTCGCGTGACTCTTCGCTGAGGGTGGCGAGGTCGACCGTGATCAGGGTGCGCAGTCGCGACTGCTTCTCCCGCTCGTAGTCCGGGTCACGGCCGGGTTCCCCGGCGCGGGCGAGTTTGGCGACGATGGCGCTGCCGACCTCGTTCCAGGCCTGTTCGCGGGCCTGCTCGACCACCCCAGCCACCTTGTCGGTGTCGTCTGCGGCCTTCCGCAGCGCCTCGGCGAGTGACCGGTGGATGTCGATATACCGGTCTTCGGTTTGCTTGTAGGCGAAGCTGTCGTTCTGCTTCGCGAGCACCTCGAACTCATCTCTGGCGACGGCGGCAAGATCGATCGGGTCGTACTCGGTGTTGCGCTGGATCGCGTCCATGATGATGTGGTTCTTCACCTGCATCCGCACCGCGGTGGTCGCGATCAGCAGGCCTTCCTCCACAACCCGCTCGATGGGGGCAGGGGGAATGGCTTCCGCCGGCTCATAAGTGCCGACGTCGACCCGCTGTTTTCGCCGAAGGAATCGCACGCCTCAATTGTCTCGCTCCGCGCGCGAGGTCGGGGTGCCGCCGCACCGCGCGGGGTAAGAGATATGACGCGGTCTAGGCCAGGGACAGCACGAACGACAGCACAAACCCGGCCGCAGTGCTGAGGGCGACCGCCGGTCCTCCGTTCTCATACGCCTCGGGCATGATCGTGTCGGACAGGGCGGCGATCACGGCCCCAGCAGCAAACGCCAGCGGCAACGAAATCGTCTTCGGGTCAGTGTCCGCCAGGAGGCTCGCACCCACCACGACCGCGACCACCAACAGAACGAAGCAGGCGAACCAGAGCGCCATGATCTTGACGGTCGACCAGCCCTGGCTACGCATCGACGCGGCGCTGACCAGCCCCTCCGGAAAGTTGGCGACGAATATCGCGATCAGCAGCGCCAACCCGCCCGCGCCCCCTCCCTCGCTGAGCGATACTCCCAGCGCCAGGTTCTCCGGCACCCCGTCCAGAGTGGCGGCGGCGAGCAGGGCAAGCCCGGCGGCACCCTGCGTCGACGCAACGGTGGGCGCCCTTCCCAGGGCGGCGGCATCCGTGTCGAGCTTGGCGCTGCCATGGTATTCCGCGGCAGGCTTCGGGCGTGGCCCCGCTTGCGCCCACCGGTCGAGCAAAGCACTCAGCACGATGAACACTCCGGCGCCGACGAACAGGCCGATGGCGGCGCGCACAATTCCCCCGCGGTGGTACGCGTCTTCAAACAGCTCGAAGGTCAGCGCGGAGATCAGAGCGCCGGCCGCGAACGACAGCATCACCGCGAGCAACCGCTTGGGGAGTTGGAACCGCGCGCCGACGAACGCGCCCAGTAACAGGGCACCGGATGCCACCACACCGAACAGCAACGACGTTGCCATGCCGCCAGTATGGGACTGGGCGCCACGGCGCGGAAGATGGTTGACGGTCAGTCCGCGTCATCCGCCGGCGGCATATCCTCGTCCCAGGACATGGCGATCACCTCGGCGGCGTCGGTGGTCGCCTCGATGACGCCGCGCAGCAGCTGCTCGGTCGTTGCCGATTGCAACAGATGGATCTGATCGAGCGGGCCGACCGGTGCGATTCCGGCGAGCTGCCAGGACGAGTCGATCGGGTTCTCTGACAGTCCGACATCCGCGGGCCACGATTGTTCGGTGAACTCGCTGGCCTGGGCGAGCGTGCGACGCACCAGGCGTTCCGCCTCGTCGTGCAGCGGCTGCAGTTCATCTGACCACTCGAGCTCTGGCACGTCGCGCACCTCGGCCTGCGGGTGCGGGTCGTCGGCAAGCCACCTGGTCACCTCGATGCGACGTTCGCCCCTGGCCAGCAGCCCGACCGTGCCGTCGTCGGACCGCAGCTGGGTGATGCGCGCCACCGTGGCGATGCCGAACCGCTGCTCACCGCCGCCGGCTTCCGAGCCGCGCTCGATCAGCACAATGCCGAACTCCGGCCGCTCCGCCTGCAGCACCCGGGCCAGCATGACGAAGTACCGCTCCTCGAAGATGCGGAGCGCGGTGGGCATCGCCGGGAACAGCACCGACGCGAGGGGGAACATCGGCATCGTCGTCATGACAACCACTCTGCCCCCGGAAGGCGAAACGCGCCTGAGATTTATCACCGTGGATCCGGCATCCGGGCACCCCGGCGACGTGCCATCCCGAAACTGGATTGGGCGGATGCGGGTACAATTGCCCCGGACCCTCGCCCGCCCCGCGCCCGCGACCGCGTCTAAGCCTTGGCGAATAACGCCGTCGTTTGAGCAGTGATCTGTGACCGGAAACCTGCCAAACCACATCGACGGGATCGCCCATCAACTGAATTCGCGTTCAGACGACCACGAGAGTCGCCGATCCTTTGGGACGGACAGCGGAGCCGCCTGCTTCGCGTGCGACGCGATCGATCGATTAACCCGCGAAAGTGAGCTTGTTTGTGCTGGATTTCATATCGGACAGGCTCAACCAGATCCTGTTCGCGAGCTGGCAGCATTTCAGCCTGGTGGTGCAGTGTGTGATTCTCGCCACCATCATCGCGATGGTGCTCGCGGTGCTGGTGTACCGCAATAAGGGACTGGTGGCGGCGGCCAACTCGATCTCGGCGGTCGGGCTGACCATCCCCTCGTTCGCGCTGATCGGTCTGCTCATCGGTCCGTTCGGTTTCGGGGTGACTCAGGCCGTGATCGTGGTGGCGTTCTACGCCACGCTACCGATCCTGCGCAACGCCGTCGTCGGGCTGGCCAGCATCAAGCCCACCGTGATCGAGTCCGCTCGCGGCATCGGCATGAGCCGATTCCGCACGCTGCTACAGGTGGAGATTCCGATCGCTTGGCCGGTGGTGCTAGCCGGGGTGCGGATCTCCGCCCAGATGGTGATGGGCATCGCCGCCATCACGGCATACGCCCTCGGCCCCGGCCTCGGCGGCTTCATCTTCTCCGGTCTGTCCCGCCTGGGTGGCGCCAACTCCATCGAGTCCGTCGCCGTCGGCGTCATCGGCGTCGTCATTCTTGCGCTCATTCTTGATTTCCTACTGGTCGGCCTTGGCCGCCTGACAATCCCGCGAGGTATCCGTGTCTGAACCAACCGTCTCCCCTGCACCCCGCGCTGACGGCGTGACCGGTGCCAGCATCCTGCTCGACCAGGTGACCAAGCGTTACCCCGGCCAGCGCAAACCCGCGGTGGGCGGGCTGACCCTGGAGATTCCGGCCGGAAAGATGGTGATGTTCGTCGGGCCCTCCGGGTGCGGCAAGACCACCACGCTGAAGATGATCAACCGGCTGATCGAACCGACAGAGGGCCGCATCGTGATCAACGGTGAGGACGTCACGAAAATGGACGGCGACAAGCTCCGCCGCAAGATCGGCTACGTCATCCAGGCCGGCGGGCTGTTCCCGCACATCACGGTGGGCGCCAACATCGCGGTCGTTCCCAAGATGCTGGGCTGGGACAAGGCGCGCATCGCCGCCCGCGTGGATGAGCTGCTCGAACTGGTTTCGCTGGACCCCGCCGTGTACCGCAATCGTTTCCCGAAGGAGCTGTCTGGCGGTCAGCAGCAGCGCGTGGGTGTTGCCCGGGCGCTGGCCGCGGACCCGCCGGTGCTGCTGATGGATGAGCCGTTCGGCGCCGTCGACCCGATCACCCGGCTGCGGCTGCAGGACGAGCTGCTGCAGGTGCAATCGGAACTGCAGAAGACGATCGTCTGCGTGACGCACGACTTCGATGAGGCGGTGAAGCTCGGCGACTGGATCGCGATCTTCAACGAGGGCGCGCAGCTGGTGCAGTACGACACTCCGGAGCGCATCCTCGCTGAACCGGCCAGCGAGTTCGTGGAGAACTTCATCGGATCCGGCGCCGGACTCAAACAGCTGACCCTGTCCAGGGTCAGCGATGCGCCACTGGCAGACGCGGTGATCGGTCGTCCCGGCGAGGCGGCTAGCGTCGTGCTGGCGCGCGTCACGGCGGCCGGGCACGGCCACGCGGTGATCGTGGACGAGCGGCAGCGTCCGCTGCAGTGGCCGTCGCGCCGTCAGCTGGAGCGCCAGCAGATCATCAGCGGAGAGCTCGACCCGAAGCTGCCGGTCGTCGGCAACCGGGCAACGCTCAACGACGCCCTGGACACCATGCTGGTGTCCAGCGCCGGTGCCGCGCTCGTCACCGGACGCCGGGACGTCTTCGAGGGGGTCATCGACGTGAAGACGGTGATGGCCGCCATCACCAAGGCGCATGAGGCAGCGGCGATCGTGCCACAGGATGCCCCGGTAGGCATCAACACCGCCGCTATCCAGACAGTCGGGCTGACCGATGACACCGCCGCCGTGGTGTCCGAGCAGCGAGCCGAGCACTGATGGCTGAGAGAATCGGCGCCTCGTCGAACGATCCGGCTGTGGACCCACCAACGGTCGACACCGAATCCCTCGACGAAGAAACGCTCGCTGAGGCGGAAGCGGACCTCGAGAGCCAGGTTGCAGGCCGCTCCTGGAAGGCACTGTGGATCCAGCTCGGGGTCATCATTGCCCTGTTCGTCGTCGTGGTCGTGTGGCTGTCCCTGGCGGACCTCTCGCCCACCGAGCTCACCACTCTCTCCCCGGCCGCGCTCTGGGGATACACGGTAGAACACCTGCAACTGACCCTGGTCGCCACCCTGATTGTGCTGATCATCGCCGTGCCTCTCGGAATCGGGTTGACCCGGCGCCGGATGCGGAAGTTCAGCGGCCCGGTGCTCGCGATCGCGAATATCGGGCAGGCAGCACCGTCGATCGGCCTCATCGTGCTGCTGGCCTTCTGGATGGGATTCGGCTTCTGGGCCGCCGTGATCGCTCTCGTGCTCTACGGCGCGCTGCCCGTGTTGCGCAACACCATGGTGGGATTGCAGCACGTCGACCAGAGGCTGGTGGAAGCCGGACGTGGAATGGGGATGACCTCCCGCGCGGTGCTGCTCAAGGTGGAACTGCCGATGGCCGTTCCGATCATGCTCGCCGGCATCCGCACCGCTCTGGTGTTGATGGTGGGCACGGCCGCGCTCGCCGCATTCATCAACGGCGGCGGCCTCGGAGTGCTGATCACCACCGGCATCCAGCTGGCCCTACCGGCGGTGCTGATCACCGGATCAGTGCTCGTGGCGCTGTTGGCCTTGTTGATCGACTGGCTCGGACGGGTGGTAGAACACGTGGCCAAGCCGAAGGGACTGTAGATGCTCGACCGCCTGAAGCGGAACGGTGCGAAGAGCACTCGGCGCCTCGGCGTCGGTGTCGCGGCGCTGGCGATCGTCGGCACGCTCGCCGGATGCGGCCTGGAACCGGCGACCTCGTATGTGCCGGATGCCGCGCCCGGCAGCATCCGGCCGATTGAGGGAGCATCCGAGGCCGAGGTGACGGTCACCGGCCGCAACAACACCGAGGGCCTCATCCTCGGCAAGATGGCCGTACTGGCGGGGAAGGCCGCCGGGTTCACCGTGTCTGACCTGACCAACGTGCCGGGCAGCCAACCGACGCGAACCCTGATGCTGGAGGGCGACGCCGACATCATCTGGGAGTACACCGGAACCGCATGGCTGTCATTCCTCGGTCACACCGAGGGAATCCCGGATCAGGACGCCCAGTGGCAGGCGGTGCACGACGAAGACCTGCAGAACGGTCTGACCTGGGGCGCGAAGGCACCGCTGAACAACACCTACGCCCTCGCGGTCACCAATGAGACGGCGGCTGAGTACGGCCTTAGCACCCTGTCGGACATGGCCAAGGTCCCGGTCGACCAACGCACCTACTGCGTGGAGCCGGAGTTCAACTCCCGTCCAGACGGCTTCACACCGATGCTCGCGCACTACGGCCTCGATCGGGGCACCCCGGATGGCGTACCCGAAAGCAACATTGGGCTGTATGACGTCGGCGCGATCTACAGCGCCACCAACGCTGGGGAGTGCACGTTCGGCGAGGTCTTCGCCACCGACGGCCGCATCGACGCGCTCGGGCTTACCGTGCTGGCCGACGACCAGAAATTCTTCCCCGCCTATAACGTCGCGCCGGTGTTCAACACCGAAACGCTCGAGCAATTCCCTGAGCTGGCCGGCATCTTCGAACAGTTCTCCCCACTGCTCACCGATGAGGTGATGCGGTCGCTGAACCTGCGCGTGGACGTGGACGGCGAGGACCCCGCCGATGTGGCGTTCGACTGGATGGCCGAGAACGGATTCATCACCGCTGCCCCGTGAGCGCCGCGTCGATCTCCCGCAGCCGATCGAGCACAATGCGATCGAACACGGCATCCGGAATCGGCGCCTGATCGGTGAAGCGGATGCCGCCCTTGGTGGAGGCGAAGCCGGGGAGCTCGGTGATGGCGTGCGCGACGACGTCGGAGCTGAACGGGAAGAGCGAGTACCCGCTCTTGGTGGCCATCACGCTGAGCAGCGGCCGCCCACGATAGCGCAGCGCCGGCATCCCGTAGCTCATCCCCTGCTCGGCGTCGGGAACCAGCCGGACGGTGCGCTCGACGAATCGCTGGATCAGCGAGCGCGCCGGCTCATCGAGCCCCGCAATGTAATCGGTGACCTCGGCCATGGCAGCACTCTATGCCCGCGCACGTCACTGCCGCAGTGTCAGCCATCTGGCGCAGCGGGTACGACTTTTGGCGTACCCGCTGCCGGTGCCGCAATGACCTCTTGCGGCCGATCCGCCCGGCCCGTGCGCTTTCTACTGTCGAAGTATCAACCAAACCGACACCGGTTTGGACCTTCCAACAGATAGAGGACCACGTGATCGAGGCAATCCGCCTGACCAAGAGATACGGCGAGAAGACCGCCGTCGATGATGTGACGTTCACCGTTCACCCCGGTCGCGTTACCGGCTTTCTCGGCCCGAACGGCTCCGGCAAGTCGACCACCATGCGCATGATCGCCGGGCTGGACTACCCGACTTCCGGCAGCGTCACGCTGAACGGCAAGCCGTTCGCCGAGCACCGCGACCCGCTGCGCCAGGCCGGTATCCTGCTGGACGCCAAGGCCGTGCACACCGGCCGCAGCGCATACCACCACCTGCTCGCGCTCGCCGCGACCCACGGCATCCCCACCAGCCGGGTGCGCGAGGTCATCACCATGACCGGTCTCGACTCGGTGGCGCGCAAGCGGGTCGGCGGGTTCTCGCTCGGCATGGGGCAGCGCCTCGGCATCGCCGCCGCCCTGCTCGGCGACCCGAGCACGGTCATCCTGGACGAGCCGGTGAACGGACTCGACCCGGAAGGCGTGCTCTGGGTGCGCCACCTGCTGCGCCACCTCGCCAACGAGGGCCGCACCGTGCTGCTCTCCTCGCACCTGATGAGCGAGATGGCCATGACCGCAGACCACATCATCGTGCTCGGCCGTGGCCGGATCATCGCCGATGCCCCGGTCGGCGACGTCGTGGCGATGGCCAGCACCGCCACCGTGCGGGTGCGCACCCCTCAGCCCGACGCGCTGGTCAACGCGCTGCGAGGACCGGATGTCACGGTCACGCAGACCGCGGACGCGAACGTGCTCCAGGTCGCCGGCCTCGACGCCCCCGCAATCGGCGAGATCGCCGCGCGCAGTGGTGTGATCGTGCACGAACTCAGCACCGTCACGGCATCCCTCGAAGAGGCGTACATGTCTCTCACCCAAGATGACATCGAATACCGAACCAGCACGCCATCCGGCGCTACCCAGGAGACCCGCTCATGACCGCCATCAGCCCCGCACCCGTCCTCAGCTTCGGCCGCGTGGTGCGCAGCGAGTGGATCAAATTCCGCTCCCTCCGATCCCCCGCCTGGACACTGTCCATCGCCGCCGCGCTCGTCGTGGGCTTCGGCATCCTGCTCGCCATCGGCTTCACCGAGGCCGCCCGTCTGGGCGGCGCGGCCGAGGCGACCGCCGAGTTCGGCGTCAGCGGCGAGCTGGGTCTCGGCGTGTCAACCGCCACGATGGGCGTGTTCATCGCCCAGCTCGCGGTCGCCACGCTCGGCGTGCTCATCATCTCCGGCGAGTACAGCACGGGCATGATCCGCTCCACGCTGGTGGCCGTGCCGCGCCGCACCCCGATGCTCGCGGCGAAGGCCATCGTCTTCGCGGTCGTCGCCTTCATCGTTGGGGTAGCGACCACGCTGGCCACGTTCCTCGCCACCAACCCGATCCTCGCCACCGAGCAGCTCGAGTCCACCCTGACCGATCCCGAGGTGCTGCGCATCCTGCTCGGTAGCGGCCTGTACCTCGCCGCGATCGGCGTGCTGTCGATGGCCGTCGGTGCCATCATCCGCAGCACCGCCGGCGGAATCGGCACCATCGTCGCCATGCTGCTGATCGTGCCGATCATCCTGTCGATGCTCCCCTGGGAGTGGGCCTCCACCATGGCGACCTACCTTCCCGCGCAGGCCGGCGAGCAGATCATGATGGAAGCCACCGAGACCGCTACCCTTGGGCCGTGGCAAGGCTTCGGAGTTCTGCTCGTCTGGGTGGCGGCGGCGTTGACCGCAGCGGTGATCCTGCTCCGCAAGCGGGACGCGTGACCCTTTCTCCACCCCAGTTCCCGGGTGCCTCGCCGACGCGGCAGGCACCCGGGGATTTGCCGTTGCCGACACCGCCGGGCGCGATCCGGCGATTCTGGGCCCGCCACCCGCGGCTGGCCGACATCCTGCTCGCCCTGCACGTGGTGCCCGTCATGCTGACCACGGTCGTGATGGCCATTGTCGAACCGGGCAGATATCCGTGGCCGGAGGCCGTGCTGCAGGTGCTCCTGCTCGCGGTGGTTGGCATCGCGCTCCTGTACCGGCGCCGACATCCGGTCATCGTGGTCACGGTGATCGCCGCGATGACAGCGATCGCGAGTTGGCAGCAGGCCCAGGACTCCACCTCCCTCGGCCTGCTGATCGCGCTCTACTCGGTGGCCGTGTACGCCTCCAGCCGCGGCGCCTGGATCGCCTACGGGCTCAGCTTCGCCGGTGTCGTGCTGCCGTCATTCTTCTGGATCCCCTTGAACGACTGGGTGTCCTTTGCCATAGCGTTCGCGGTGCTCATGCTCATCGCGACCCTGATCGGCAGCAACGTGGGCAACCGCAGGCGGTACACCACTGCGCTGATCGACCGTGCCGAACAGCTCGCGCGCGAACGCGATGCGCAGGCGCAGCTGGCCAGCGCGGCTGAACGCTCGCGGATCGCCCGGGAGATGCACGACATCGTGGCGCACAGCCTCACGGTCGTCGTCGCGCTCGCGAACGGCGCCGAGGCGGCGGCCGATCGATCCCCCGACCAGGCGAAGCAGGCGATGCGCGAGGTACGGGATGTCGGCCGAAGCGCCCTCGCCGACATGCGTCGGCTGCTCGGCGTGCTGCGCGACGGTGAGGACGCGGCACCGGATGACGCGGCCTCGGCACTGCGCCCGCAGCCGGGCAACGAGGACCTGGCGAGCCTCGTCGACAGCTACCGGGCGGCGGGCGTGCCGGTGACGCTCACCCTCACCGGCGAGCCACCGAGCTCAGCCGGTCTGCAACTCACCGTGCACCGCATCGTGCAGGAATCCCTCACCAACGTGCTGCGCTATGCCCACGAACCCAGTAGGGTCAGCGTCGCCATCGTGTCGAGCAGTACTCAGGTTACGGTGGATGTGCGCGACAATGGCCACGGCGTGGGCGACAGTCCCGTCGAGGGCGCCGGCCAGGGGCTGATCGGCATGCGGGAACGCGTGGCGATCTACCGGGGCACCCTCGAGGTGGGACCCGGCCCCGCCGGGGGCTGGCATGTGCACGCGGTGCTGTTCGCTGATCCGGAGGAGACGACGTGACCGATCCCACGACCCCGCAACTGAGCGTGTTGCTCGTCGACGACCAGCCGCTGTTGCGCATGGGCTTCCGGCTCGTCATCGATGCCGAGCCCGATCTGCGGGTGGTCGGCGAGGCGGGCGACGGCGCCGACGCGGTGGCGGCGGTGCATGAGTTGCGGCCCGATGTGGTTCTGATGGATGTGCGGATGCCGGGAACCGACGGGATCGAGGCGACCCGCCGCATCGTCGAGGCGCTGCCGGAGACCCGGGTGATCATCCTCACCACGTTCGACCTCGATGATTACGCCTTCGCCGGCCTGCGCGCCGGGGCGAGCGGGTTCCTGCTGAAGGACGTGCTGCCGAGCGAGCTGCTGTCCTCGATCCGCACGGTCGCCGCCGGCGACGCGGCCCTCACCCCACGGATTGCGCATCGCATGCTGGAACTGTTCGCCCCGCACCTGCCGGTGAAGTCCACCGCGGCGGGCAACGGCGCCGACCCGCGGCTGTCCACCCTCACCCCTCGCGAGATCGACGTGCTGAGGGTGCTGGCGCGCGGGCACAGCAACGCCGAGATCGCGACGCAGCTGTTCCTGTCGGAGGCGACGGTGAAGACGCACATCGGCCGCATCCTGACCAAACTGGGCCTGCGCGATCGCGTGCAGGCGGTCGTGCTCGCCTTCGAAACCGCGTTGGTCACCCCGGGCGAGTAGGGCCTGCCCCGGCATCCGGCGCAGTCGCGGCATCCGGTGAATCCGCCGCGATCGTGTAGCCAGATCCGCGTCGGGTTTCGATGATGTCGCGCTCCCCCGCCGCCGTAAGTTTTTGCCGGATGTAGCGGATGTAGGTCTGCACGACGTTGCTGAAGCCCTCATAGTTTTGATCCCAGGCGTGGTCGATCAGGGCAGTCGAGCTCACGATGGTGCCGGCGTTGCGCATCAGGTACTCCAGGACCGCGTACTCCTTCGCGGTGAGGGTGATCTGCCGTCCACCGCGTTCGGCGCTCCTGGTGGCCGGGTTCAGCCGCACGCCCTGCGCCTGCAGGATCGGCGGGTCGGCGTGCGGGGCGCGGCGAAGCAGGGCACGCACCCTGGCCAGGAACTCGATCTCGTGAAACGGCTTCACCAAATAGTCGTCGGCTCCGGCATCCAGCACGCGCGCACGCCGTGACGGCGAGTGCAGGGTGGTCAGCATGAGAATCGGGATGTCGGTGTCGATTCCGCGAATCGCCTGGCAGAGGGCGGTCTCGGTGCCCTCATCCTCCGGAGCGACGTCGAGGATGACGAGGTCATGCACGCCCACCTGAAACGACAACAGTCTCGGGTCGTCGCCGTCGGCGGTATCCACCGCGTAACCGGCCTCCGCGAGTGATCGCGCCAGAAGATTCGCGATCCTCGTGTAATGCTCGACAACCAGAATTCTCACTGGCGTTCAGTCGCCCTGCCCGCAAACAAGCATGTCGGTCCGATTCGGTTCGCCACCCACTGTGAGCCGCGAGCCTGAAAATTCGCCGTGTTGCCCGCGCCGCTACTGCGCCGCGGCGCTCACCGGCTGCCGCTTGCCGCTCGCCTCGCGGGCGAGCGCCGTGCGGGTGGTCGCCTGCGGTCGCAGGTCGAGCCGGCGCAGCAGCTGCGCGTTCAGGGCCACGACGATCGTGGACAGCGACATCAGGATGGCGCCGACCGACATCGGCAGCACGAATCCGATCGGCGCGAGTACGCCGGCGGCGAGCGGCACCGAAATCAGGTTGTAGCCGGCCGCCCACCACAGGTTCTGCTTCATCTTGCGGTAGCTCGCCCGGGACAGCTCGATCACCGACAGCACCGATCGGGGGTCGGAGGAGGCGAGGATGACGCCGGCTGAGGCGATCGCGACATCCGTTCCCGCCCCGATGGCGATGCCGACATCGGCCTGCGCGAGAGCGGGAGCGTCATTGACACCGTCACCCACCATCGCAACTCGGCGCCCGCCGGCCTGGAGTTCGGCGACCTTCGCGGCCTTCTCCTCCGGCCGCACGCCTGCGAGCACGAGGTCGATGCCGAGGTCGGCGCCCACCTTATTCGCGACCGCCGCGGCGTCGCCGGTAATCATCACCACGTCGATGCCGAGGTGGTGCAGGGCGTTCACGGCCTCGCGGGACTCCTCCCGCACCTCGTCAGCGAGCTTCAGCGCGCCGATCACCCGTCCATCCGCGAAGACGTGCAGGATGATCGCGCCCTCGCGTGCCCACTCCTCGCTCTCGGCGAGCGGTTCGACACCGTGCCGGCCGAGCAGGTACGGCCCGCCGACGCTGATCCGCTGGCCGTCGATGGTCGCCACCACGCCCTCCGCCGGGGCGGACTGGAACGCCGTGGCGGCCGACAGGGCGAGCCCGCGGGCGTCGGCTGCGGCCAGGATAGCGCGGGCGAGTGGATGCTCGCTGTCGCTCTCGGCCGCGGCCGCGAGGGCGAGTACCTCGTCTTCGGTGCGGCCGTCGGTGGTGGCGACCGCTGAGACGATCGGCTCCCCCTTGGTCAGGGTGCCGGTCTTGTCGAACAGCACGGATGTCACGTTGCGCATGCTCTCAAGCGCGAGGCGGTCGGTGATGAGCACCCCTCCCTTGGCGGCCCGCTCGGTGGCGATGGAGACGACGAGGGGAATGGCCAGCCCGAGCGCGTGCGGGCAGGCGATCACGAGCACCGTCACGGTGCGCACGACCGCGTCATCGGGCAGGCCGAGCATCACCCAGACGATGGCGGTGATCACGGCGGAGCCGAGGGCGAACCAGAACAGCCAGCCGGCGGCCCTGTCGGCGATGCGCTGCGCCCGGGAGGTGGAGTTCTGGGCGTCCGCCACCATCCGTTGGATGCCGGCGAGGGCGGTGTCGTCTCCGACCGCCGAGATGCGGATGCGCAGGGCGGTGTCGGTGGAGACCGTGCCGGCGACCACGTGTGCGCCGGGTCCGCGGCTGACCGGGCGTGATTCACCGGTGACCATCGACTCATCGACATCCGCGGTTCCCTCGACGATGTCGCCGTCGGCGGGGATGCGCGCACCCGGTCGCACGATCACCAGGTCGCCGACACGCAGCGCCGAGGGTGCAACGGTGACGATCTGATCTCCCTCGATGCGCTCGGCCTCATCGGGGAGCAGGGCGGCCAGGGATTCCAGCGCGGACGACGTCTGTGCGAGCGATCGCATCTCGATCCAGTGGCCGAGCAGCATGATCACGATCAGCAGGGCGAGTTCCCACCAGAAGTCGAGCTCATGATCGAGCAGGCCGAGGCTGGCGCCCATCGAGGCGATGAATCCGACCGTGATCGCGGTGCCGATCAGCAGCATCATGCCGGGCTTCCTGGCCTTGAGCTCGCTGACGGCGCCGGTGAGGAAGGGGCGGCCGCCCCAGACGAAGATCACCGTGCCGAGGATCGGCGAGATCCATTCGACACCGGCGAAGTCGGGCAGCTGGTAGCCGACGATGCCCGCGAACATCGGGCTGAGAAGCACCACCGGGATCGCGATCACCAGCATGATCCAGAACAGCCTGCGGAACTGGGCGACGTGATCGCCGTGCCCGGCGTGGCCCTGGTGCCCCATGGCGCTGTGGTCCATGGCGCTGTGGTCCATCGCGCCGTGGTCCATGGTGCCGTGGTCCATCGTGCCGTGATCCATTTTGCTGTGGTCCATTCCCCCATGCGAGTCGCTCATATGCCTAAGATATACCCCATAGGGGTAATACCGATACCCCCGCCCGGTATATTCAGGAGGCCCGGAATGAACCACGACGTCACGCCCCACGGCTACGTGAACAACAAGGACGAGCTGCTCAAACGACTCCGTCGCGCCGAGGGCCAGGTCCGCGGCATCCAGCGCATGGTCGACGAAGACGTCTACTGCATCGACATCCTGACCCAGGTCTCCGCGGCCACCAAGGCGCTGGAGACCGTAGCTCTGCAGCTACTCGATGACCACCTAAGCCACTGCGTGGCTGCGGCCACCCGCGAGGGCGGAGACGTTGCCGACGCCAAGATCAAGGAAGCGTCGGCCGCCATCGCTCGGCTCGTCCGATCCTGACCACTCACCCATCACCCACCACACCAGGAGTACAGCAATGTGCGGAACCAATGCCTCGAACGACCTCGGCCTCACCGACAGGAACGGCGGCTGCGCCTGCGGTCACGGTCACTCCCCCGCCACGACTGCTGCGGCAGCGGGAAATGACCTGGTCACCACGAACCTTCCAGTGACCGGCATGACCTGCGGGCACTGCGTGTCGAGCGTGACCGAAGAACTCAGCTCGCTCGACGGAGTGGAGTCGGTCAGCGTGCAGCTGAACGTCGGCGGCGTCTCAACCGTGACGGTTGCCAGCACGATGCCGCTTGACCCAGCGGCCATCCGCGCTGCCGTCGATGTGGCCGGATACGCCCTGGCGCAGGCGTAATTCTCATGGCGGATCTCGTACTGGACATCGGGGGCATGACCTGCGCGTCGTGCGCGAATCGGGTTGAGCGCAAGCTGAACAAGCTCCCCGGGGTGCAGGCGACGGTGAACTATGCCACCGAGAAGGCCCGCGTCACCGTCCCCGACGAGGTCACGGTCGACCAGCTGGTCGCCACGGTCGAATCCGCCGGATACACCGCGGAGTTGCCACCACCGCCACGCGCCGAACCAGAGTCGGATGCCGCGGCCACGGTTCCGGACACGCTCGCGTCCCTCCGGCTGCGGCTGATCCTCTCAGCGGCACTGACCGTTCCGGTGGTCGCGCTCTCGATGATCCCCGCTCTGCAGTTCACCAACTGGCAGTGGCTGGCGCTCACTCTCGCCGCCCCGGTGGCGGTCTGGGGCGCGTGGCCGTTCCACCGGGCCGCGTGGGTAAACGCCCGCCACGGCGCCGCCACCATGGACACGCTGGTGAGCGTGGGGGTGCTCGCCGCGTTCGCGTGGTCGCTGTACGCGCTGTTCTTCGGAACGGCCGGCATGCCGGGGATGCAGATGACGTTCAGCCTGATCGCTGAACCGGGCTCCGGTGCCAGCGAGATCTACCTCGAGGTGGCAGCCGCCGTCACCGTGTTCATCCTCGGCGGCCGCTACATCGAGGCTCGCACCAAGCGCGAGTCCGGGGCGGCCCTGCGTGCCCTGCTTGAGCTCGGAGCTAAAGACGCCAGCGTGCTGCGCGACGGTGTCGAGGTGCGCGTGCCTGTCGCAGCCTTGGTGCCCGGCGACCAGTTCCTGGTTCGACCGGGCGAGAAGATCGCCGCTGACGGCCTCGTGCTGGAGGGTGCCTCGGCGGTGGATCTGAGCATGCTCACCGGTGAGTCGATGCCGGGTGAGGTGGGCGTCGGCGACCGAGTCGTCGGCTCCACCGTGAACGTCGGGGGCCGACTGGTCGTCGAGGTAACCAGGGTCGGTGCCGACACGGAGCTCGCGCGTCTGGCTCGCCTGGTTGAGGAGGCGCAGACCGGCAAGGCCGAGGCGCAGCGGCTCGCCGACCGGGTGTCGGCGGTCTTCGTACCGGTGGTGATCGGTTTGGCGCTGCTCACACTGCTCGGCTGGCTGCTCATCGACGGGTCGGTCGAGGCCGCGTTCACCGCAGCCGTCGCGACCTTGATCATCGCCTGCCCGTGCGCGCTCGGCCTCGCGACACCGACCGCCCTGCTGGTCGGTACCGGACGTGGCTCCCAATTGGGAATCCTGATCCGCGGCCCTCAGGTGCTGGAGTCCACGCGCAAGGTCGACACCATTGTGCTCGACAAGACCGGCACCGTCACCAGTGGACGGATGCAACTACTCGACGTGCTGACAACGGATGAGGCCGACCGGGCCACTGTCCTCATGCTGGCCGCAGCGGCGGAGCACGGCTCCGAGCATCCGATCGGTCGTGCCATCGTGGCGGCGGCTGAACTGGAGGGGCCCGTTCCGCCCGCAAGCTCCTTCGCTTCTGAGCAAGGCAATGGCGTCACCGCAACGGTCGGCGATCAGGCCGTGATCATCGGCCGGGCGTCATGGGTTGAAGCCCGGTGGGCGCTCGCCCTTCCGGACGGCTTGCGCTCGGCGGTTGACACGGCGGAGGCCGGTGCGGGCACGGCCGTGGTTGTGGGCTGGGACGGCGCCGTGCGTGGTGCCCTTGTGGTCGGCGACAGGGTGAAGCCCACCAGCGCGGAGGCGATTCGGCGTTTCCGCCGACTGGGGCTGGCCCCGGTGCTCCTCACCGGTGACAACAGTGGAGCCGCCCGGGCGGTCGCGACATCCGTTGGGATCACCGATGTGCGGGCCGAAGTCACCCCGGCCGGAAAGTTGGCGGCGATTCGCTCACTGCAGGCCGAAGGTCGAGTGGTGGCGATGGTCGGCGACGGGGTGAACGATGCCGCAGCGCTCGCGGCAGCCGACCTCGGCATCGCCATGGGGGCCGGAACCGACGCCGCGATCGCCGCGAGCGACCTCACGGTGATGAGCGGCGATCTGCTCTCCGTCGCCGACGCCATCCGCTTGTCACGACGCACCCTCGGCACCATCAAGGGAAACCTGTTTTGGGCGTTCGCCTACAACGTCGCCGCTATTCCGGTGGCGATGCTGGGGCTGCTGAACCCGCTGCTTGCCGGAGCCGCGATGGCGTTCTCGTCGGTGTTCGTGGTGACGAACAGCCTGCGGTTGCGCAGGTTCCGAGCGGAAGCGGTGGTTTCTCACGCCGCACGTCAGTGACGAGCTGTCATGCTTCACGTGATGCAGACAGCATGGCCTCGACGATGTCAGTCACATCGTGCTGCACAGTCGGTGGCAGAACTATTCCACTCGGATCAATAGAGCTGAATCCCACGCCCATCATTCCTCCCGGTCGGTCACGCTGTCAGAGCGCGACGAGGTTGTTCTCATACGCGAACACGACAACTTGCGCTCGGCTTCGCAGATTGAGCTTTTGGAGCACTCCCCTGACATGGCTTTTGACCGTGGCTTCGCTGATGTAGCCGGCATCGGCGATCTCCGCATTGGTCAACCCGCGGGCGAGGAGCAGAAACACCTCACGCTCCCGTTGCGTGAGCGGTTCGAGGACGTCCAGGTGACGGTCTCGTGGTGCAGGTCGGCCGAAGTCGTGCACGATCGCGAGGGTTTCTCTCACGTCGGGAATCGCATGCCCGCCGTGCACATCTCGAATGGTTCCGATCACCTGATCGGGCGTGGCGTCCTTGGTGAGGAAGGCGCTCGCCCCCGCTTGGAAGGCGTCGTAGACGGCGAGGTCGTGCTTGATGGTGGTGAGCACGATCACGCCGGGCGTTTCGTCCGCGTGCCCGCTGGCGCTGATTCGTCTCGTCGCGTCGAGGCCGTTCATGACCGGCATCCTCAAGTCCATCAGCATGATGTCTGGCCGTTCCTTGTCGTTCAAGGCGACGGCCGCCTCACCGTCGAGCGCAGTCCCCACACAGTCCATGCCGTCCTGAGCTTCAATCAGCATGCGCAAGCCAGCGGAGAACAAGGGCTGGTCGTCGACCACCGCGACGCGGATGCGGGCGTCAGACACGGGTGAGCTCCCTGAGGCGAGGCACCGAACCGGTCGCACTGACCTCATCGGTGGGCACGAACGCGGTAACGAGGAAGGTGTCATCCTCAGGCGAAGTCGCCGCGGTGAGCCAGCCTCCCGCCAGGTGTGCGCGTTCCTTCATGCCGTCGATCCCGATGCCGCGGCTGCGTGTCATCGACCCGTCTACCAGCGGCGTTTCGCCGTGAGAGGAGGCGTGAGAGGAGATAAGTATTGCGAGCCCCGGGCCCTGCCAGTCCAGGACTACCCTGACGGCGCCTGTGGGGCCACCATGTTTGAGCGCGTTGGTCACGCTCTCCTGCACGATTCGATAGACCGCCAACTCCTGCGATGGCGTCAGAACGCCCGGGTCGCCAACGACCCGCAACGACGCGTCCATTCCGATCTCGCGCATCCGCGCGATCAGCGGAGGGATGTCGCTGACATTCTGGTGTGAGGCAGCGACGTCGCCGTCATTGTGAATGCGCTCCACCAGCCGTCGCACCTCGACCAGAGCCGCCCGCCCCACCTCGGCGATGTTGTTCAGTGATTCGCCCGCCACATGCGGTTTGTCTGGCTGCAGTGCCAGCGCTCCCTGCGCCTGCGACACGATGACGGCAAGGGAATGTGCGAGAGCGTCGTGCACATCGCGGGAGATACGGGCGCGATCCTGAGCAAGCCGCAACTCGAAGTCGGTCTCAGCGAAACTCACCTCTCGGGCCCGCAGCGTCTCGCCAATCAGCCAGGTGCGACGGATGGCGGCGCATGCGAAGCCGATTCCCCAGGCCGCGACGTAGATTCCGAAGGCAGCGAGTGCCAGGGTGACCAGGTCTTCCCACTGCGAGCCCGGATAGCTCGGCTGCCCGATCCACGACGACCATTTGTACGGCTCAGCTGCCCTCGGCCTCACCATCGCGATGGCGACCTCTGCAGAGAACAGAGCGCCAAGGGGAAGCGCGGCATATCTCACGATGCCCTCGGGACGGTTGGCGACAATGAACGCGACGACGGCCGCCGCGAGGTAGGTAGGCCACGTCGTTGACCCGAGCGCGGTGAGCACTCCGAGAATCTGCAGCGCCGGCACCAGCAGGACGATTCCGACAGCCGCGTGAGGAAGGACTACCGAACACCCAATCGCGACGGCGAACAGGGCGAAGACAACCATGTTGCCAGCCAGATTCGACCTGCCTGCCTCGGCGATAACCCACAGCGTGAAGAAAATGGCGCCGCCGACCGGTGGCACCCACCAGCTCAAGCCCGTACGAGTGATCTTCATGTCGTCAGAATAGGTGGCTACAGGAGCCCGTCCCGGCGAACGCGAGCCGTTTTCATCCGAAAGGATGACGAGACAGCATTACCGGCCGCGTTTCGCCCTGCGGCGTTCTCGCCAGGTCATCGCGGCGCGGGCAGCCTGCTCGTGCTCTCGTTGCTCCTGGATGGCGCGCAGCCGGGCATCGCGACGCTCCCGCCACTTCGCGATCTCCTCGTCGATGTCGCGAATGGGCGTGACGACGGGTGGTCCTCCGAGCAACTGCCGGCGGGCGTCGATGACGCGTGTGTTGAAGTCCTCCAGGATGCCGCGGACGACGACATCCGATGTCTCCTGATCCAGCCGGTCGTCCAGGCGAGCGTTCTCGGTACGCAGTGTCAGCGCCGGCGGACCGAGTCCGGTGAGGTTTTCGCGCTCGATTTTCTGGCGCACCCACCAGTCGGGGTCGTACACCCGGTCGAGGTTCTTCAGCGGCTTGCCGGTGCCGGGAAGGTTGTCGAACTCGCCGCGGCGGATCGCCTGCTGGATGGCGGTCTCGGCGATCTGAGCACGTTGCGCCGCGGTCGGCGGGTCCAGCTTGGGCTTGTCAGCGTCTGCCTCATGCCCGTCTGCCTCATGCCCGTCCAGGTCTGGCCCGTCCGGCAGCAACCGGTCGACCACGTACCGCGCCGCGCGGAGCTGCGCGTCCTCCGGCGAGTCCTTCCCCGTCATGTTTCGAGCCTAGGTTTCCGCGACAGGCTTCGAAACGCAGCCGACCGCTTCAGTAACCACTCGGCAGGTAATAGCGAGCTCGGGAGGAAGATTTTGCCAGAAACCGTCCTTCCGAGCGCCCGAACTCCGACCGAGTTGTCGGGATTCAGCAGCTCCGTGGGCTGCCGCGGGCTCAGCTCAGGTCGACCGTGCGCTGCCGGTCCCACGGCACCGCCCAGTCCAGAGCGTCGAACATGCGGTCGAGGACCAGCGCGGTGAACCCCCACACGAGTACTTCGCCGACCTGGAACGCCGGCGAGCGGTACTCCCGGCCATCGCGATGAAACACCGCGGTCACCCGGTGGCCCGGATCCAGCAGGTCGGCCACCGGCATCCGGAACACGTCCACCGCCTCACGGTGGTCCACCGCGGCGACCTCTGACACCCGCGTCCACCATGCCAGCACCGGGGTCACCAGATTGTTGCTGACGGGCAGGCCCAGCTGGGGCAGCGTGCCGAGCACCTCCACACCGGTGGGGTCGAGGCCGGTCTCCTCGACGGCCTCACGCAGGGCCGTCGCGGTGATGTCACGATCGGATGCCTCGACTCCCCCTCCCGGGAAACCGATCTGGCCCGCGTGGTGCCCCATCGTGGCGGAGCGGCGTTGCAGCAGCACGTCGAGGTCACCGGCAACCGGCGCGCTGGATCCGGCGGGAGTCGAATCGAGCACGCCGAACAGCACGAGCACGGCAGCCTGCCGGGCATGAGCCGGGTCCAGGAGCGTACGGCTCGGGGCCGCCCAATCCACCCCGCGAGCGCCCAGCGCGAGCAGTTCGGCGCGCGCGTCGCGGGGGGAATGCATCATGCAGCCAGCCTATTCACTCGTGTGAGCGAGGTCGCCGTCCTGTCGGTGCCTGCTGGCAGACTTGCGCCATGACCAAGACGTTTGGCACGCCGGGCGGCACGCCCGAGCGGCCTGCCCTCTTCTTCTCGGGGCCGGTGGAGTTCCGTGCCTGGCTCGAGGTCAACCACGCCACCGAGACCGAATTGTGGATGGGCCTGTTCAAGAAACACGTGCCCGACCGCGGACTCACCTGGGAATCGGCGGTCCCCGAGGCGTTGTGCTTCGGCTGGATCGACTCGGTAAGCCAGCGCATCGACGATGACACGCGTCGCCAACGCTGGACTCCGCGCAAGCCTTCGAGCGTCTGGTCGAGCGTGAACATCGCGCTCGTCGAGCAGCTCACCGCCGAGGGGCGCATGCGCGAGGCCGGCCTCGCCGCGTTCGAGCGTCGGCGGGAAGACCGGTCCGGCGTGTACTCGCACGAGAATCCCATTCAGGATTTGCCGCCGGAGGCTGCGGCGCGGATGGCAGCGGATGTCGCGGCATCCGCCTTCTGGCACGCAGCGACGCCCACCTACCGACGGCAGGTGACCCACTGGGTGCTGTCCGCCAAGCAGGAGGCCACCCGCGAACGGCGGCTCACGCAGGTCATCGAAGACAGCGCGGCGGGTCGGCTGGTTGCCCCCATGCGTTTCGGTGAGACACCCAAGTGGGTGGCTCGGGCCGCGGAGGCTGCGCGAGAGGCACAAGGACCGCGGCCAGCACAGTGAAACGGCGGGCCACCGTCCGGTGGCCCGCCGCCTCAGTGGGGAGAAGAAGCGTTACTCCGCGTAGCTGAGACCGAAGCCGTAGCGGAAGAGCGCCCCGTCGTCGGTCTCGTCATAGCCCGGTGTGTCGCTGTTCTGCTGGATGATCGCCTCACGGGTTCCGGCCAACGCGAAGGGCATGCGGCCCTGCGGGTTGAACTCGCCGGAGACGACATCCATGAGCGCCGTCGTGCTGTTGCCGAAGTTGGCAAGGATCGCACCTGCGTCGAGCAGGCCGCTGGCCTCGTCGAGCACGAACGGCTGGCGGAAGTAGATGTCGAGAACGACGTTCTCGGCACCGACCTCGGCCATCACCTGCTGCACCTTGTCGAGGGAGGGGGTGACCTCCCACGACTGGGCGTCTGCCATGCCGCTGAAGTCGATGATGCTCGACTCCCACGGGAAGGAGCCACCGAAGCGCAGCCCGTTGTCGGTGCAGGCACCGCCGGTGTGGACACACGCGTCCGCAGCGCCGTACGGGCTCTGCCCGTCGAGGCCGTCGTAGCCCTCGATGACGCTCGGGTTGATGTGCTCGGGGTTGAGCCCCGTGGCCGGGCTGTTGCTAACGTAGGAGCCGGTGTTTACGTTCCGCGCGGTCATCGAGATCAGCGCGACGTCGGCGTCTGCGGCAGTGCGCTGCTCGGCCGGGTTGTTGCCATTGATGACGTCGTAGCCGGCGGCCGCAACCTGCGCGGCATCGACGTTGCCGAGCACGTACACGGTCTCGCCCCCGTCGAGCGGCAGGACGGTGTCACCGTTGATCTCCTGGTTCTGCAGCAGCACGGTGGACTTGCGCTGCATGTCGACGGCCGCCGCACGGTTCTCGTCGTTGCCGACGGTGGCCGTGGCGACTGCGGGGTCGACGTACGGGTCCTCGAACAGGCCCAGCTCGAACATCGGGGCGAGCAGCCGGTTCGCGGCGAGGTCAACGCGCGCCTCGCTCACGAGGCCGGCGTCGACCAGGTCGATGATCGTCTGCACCTGGTTGAAGCCGGAGAGCGTGTCTGTGCCGCCGTTGATCGCAGCGGCGACGCGCTCAGGGATAGTAGCGTCCTCGAGGCCCCACGCGCGGTCGTTGATGATGCCGGTGTCGGAGTTGACGTAACCCTTGAAGCCCATCTGGTCGCGCAGCAGCCCGTTCACGATTTGGTCGGAGAAGGCCATGCCGACCTCGTCATAGTCCACGCCTTCGTAGGTCACGTCCACCGGGACGCCGTAGTACGGCATGATCGAGGCCACACCTGCGTCGATGGCTGCCTGGAAGGGCTTGAGGTGGTAGCCGAAGGCATCCCCGGGGTAGACCTGCGCCTTGCCGAAGGCGTAGTGCGGGTCAAGGCCCAGTTCCTGCGGGCCGCCGCCCGGGAAGTGCTTCATCGTTAGCGCGACCGACGTGTCGGGGCTCAGTGAGTTGCCGTCCTTCCCGATCGGGCCCTGCAGGGTCTGGACGAGTTCGCCCATGATGTTCGCGCCCAGGTCGGCGTCCTCGGTGAATGTCTCATGCGTGCGGTACCAGCGCGGCTCGGTCGACAGGTCGGCCATGTAGCCGTACATGCCACGCAGGCCGATGGAGGCCCACTCCTCACCCATGACCTCGGAGAATTCCTCGATGACGGACATGTCGCCGTCGGTCGCCTCACCGGTTGCCTTGGCCTGCTCGCCCAGCGCGGCTGCGGCGAGGCCTGCTTCCTTCGGGAAGGCCGAGAAGGCGCCCGGGGCCTCGTTGATGCCGACCCTGGCCTGAGCGTCGATGTGGTTACGCGCGTTGGACTTGTACAACACCGGGATCCCGAGACGTGTGGCCTCGCTCAGCGCCTGGATGCTGTTAGTGAAGGTGGCGGCCTCTGCCGGCGTGATCGCGGGCGTGCCGGTGCAGGTGGCCTTGTCCTCGCTGGTCACCACGTTGCGGAAGATGAATCGGTGCATCTGCTGGTTGTTGATGAAGTCGATTCCGTTGGCAGGCACCGTGCCTCGCTGTCCGGTGGGCGAACAGGCCGCATTGACCGTGTCGATGAGCATGAGGCCGGCCTTCTCCTCGAGCGTCATCTGTTCGACGAGATCGGCGACTCGCGTCTCGACCGGCTTCCGCCAGTCCTCGTAGACATCAAGTGCGCCGTTGCCGTTCAGGTCCTTGAACTGGCGTCCGTTGACCTTGATGATCTGCTTGGCACGGGCCTCCAGCGTCGGGGGCTTTCCGTGGTTGCCCTGATTCGTGGCCGACGCGGCGACCGCGCGCTCGTTGTCTTGCTTGGGGGCGGCGGCGACGGCGCCGGCGCCCATGATGAGGGTCAGCGGCAAAGCGACGGCGAGGCCCACCAGGCCTCGCCGTCGCATCGCACGCGAATCTGATCTGGTCATGACAGTTCTCCCTTGAACGCATATCGGAGGCGCCGTGGCGCCTCCCCACTGCACCGACGACCGATTGCGGTCGCCGATACCCGGGCCACCCCGGTTGCCCCCCAGTTTGGGGGAGCCGCGGTCGCATCGAAAGCGGTTGCCGTCTGTTGTCGCCCTCTTCCCTCTGACACCGACGCGAGCGCACCATGGAAATACGGGAAGGAGCAACCGTGAGCGAATGGACCACCGATGAGCTCGACCGGATCGGCCGTGCAGAAGAGCTGAAGCTTGCCTCGCTCCGCCCCGATGGCTCGCTGCGCCCGTACGTCACCATGTGGGTGGTGCGCGCGGGCGACGACCTCTATGTGCGTTCCGCGTACGGCCCGGACAATCCCTGGTACGTGCGCGCGAGAGCCAGCGGAGCCGGCCGCATCCGTGCCGGCGGCGTCGAGCGTGACGTGAGCTTCGCGGACGCGGCTGGCGGGGTCCACCCGGCCATCGACGCTGCCTACCACGCCAAGTACGACCGTTATGGTGCGTCGACCGTGGGATCCATGGTCGGCGATCGGATCGCGCCGCTCACCATCCGCCTGCTGCCCAGAGCCCCGGCGGGCTAACGGACCCCATCCGGGCAGGGGATGACGGATGGTCGGCCTCGAACTTGTCGTACTGCTGGGCGTGGCGGTGCTGGTCAGCAGCGTGCTGGGGCGGCGACTTCGGATCGCCCCTCCGCTGCTTCTGCTGGCGAGTGGCGTGCTGCTCGGGTTCATCCCAGCCCTGCGCGACATCCACCTGCCCGGTGAAGTGGTGCTGCTGTTATTCCTCCCGGCGCTGCTCTACTGGGAGAGCCTGACGACGTCGCTTCGCGAGATCCGGGCGAACCTCCGAGGCATCATCCTGATGAGCACCGGGCTGGTGGTCGCCACCGCGGGGGCGGTGGCGGCCACCGCTCACGCGCTGGGCATGCCGTGGGGACCGGCGTGGGTGCTCGGCGCAGCCGTGGCGCCCACCGACGCGACCGCTGTGGGCGTGTTCGCCCGGTCGCTCACCCGCCGACCGACCACGGTGCTCAGAGCCGAAAGCCTCATCAACGACGGCACCGCCCTCGTGATCTACGGCGTCGCCGTGGGGGTCACGATGGGCGACGTCGAGCTCACCGCGTTGACCGTATCCGGCCTGTTGGCTCTCGCGTACGTCGGCGGCGTGCTCGCCGGCATCGTGACCGCATGGCTCGCGATCCAGGTGCGCCGGCGGCTGGATGACCGGATGCTGGAGAATGTCGTGTCCGTGCTGACGCCGTTCAGCGCGTTTCTGCTCGCGGAACTCGTGCACGCATCCGGCGTCCTGGCGGTGGTCGTGTGCGGCCTCATCCTGAGCCAGGCGGGGCCGCGGCTGGTGCGCGCCGACACTCGGCAGCAGTCGCAGGCGTTCTGGTCGTTGTCCACATTCCTGCTGAACGGCTCCCTGTTCGTTCTGGTCGGGTTGGAACTGCAGTCCGCGGTGCGCGGTGTGACCGCCGGTGACCTGATCGACGCGCTGATCGCCGTGGGTCTGGTGACCGCGGTGGTGGTTGCGGTGCGTTTCGCTTTCCTGTTCGGCACGACCTACCTGATCCGGCTGATCGACCGTCGCCCGCAGCAGCGGCTGCGCCGGGTCAGCAACCGTTCCCGTGTGGTCAGCGGGCTGGCAGGCTTTCGCGGTGCGGTGTCGCTGGCCGCCGCCCTGGCGATCCCCGCGGTTGACGAGCAGGGCCTACCGTTCCCCCAGCGCAACCTGATCATTTTCATCGTCTCCGGTGTCATAGTGGTCACCTTGGTCGTGCAGGGATTGCTGCTGCGGAGAGTCGTGACATGGGCGCGGCTGCCGCGCGATACCTCGGTGGATGAGGAACGCGAGTTCGCTGAGCGCAGGGCCACCGAGGAAGCCCTGGCAGCCATCCCAGAGGTTGCGTCGGGTCTCGGCATCGACTCCGAGGTCGTCGACCGGCTGCGTCAGGAGTATGAGGAACACCTGCGGGTTCTGCAGGCCCGCGGCGACGATGTCGACGATGAGCAAGCCCTGCGGCAGGACGAGCAGTACACCGCGTTGCGTCTCGCTCTCCTCGGGCGCAAGAGGGCGACCATCGTCAGGCTCCGTGACGAACGCCGCATCGACGACACCGTTCTCCGCCAGGTGCAGAGCAAACTCGATATCGAGGAAGTCCGACTGTCCAGACGGGACATCGACGAGTGAGCGACAGGCTACCGTTAGAGGATGACGCCTCCTGACACGACCGCGCAGACCGAGGCAGACACCACTGCCGACGCGGCGATAACCTTTTCTGATCTCGGCCTCTCCGATGCGGTGCTGAAAGCCATCCGCGATGTCGGCTACGAGACCCCCTCGGCCATCCAGGCCGCAACTATTCCTCCGCTCCTCGCTGGCCGCGACGTCGTCGGCCTCGCGCAGACCGGGACCGGCAAGACCGCCGCGTTCGCCCTGCCGATCCTGTCGCGTCTTGACGTGTCGCAGAAGAAGCCGCAGGCCCTCGTCCTCTCCCCCACCCGTGAGCTGGCGCTGCAGGTGTGTGAGGCGTTCGAGCAGTACGCCGCTCACATGCGCGGCGTGCACCTGCTGCCCGTGTACGGCGGACAGGCCTACGGCGTGCAGCTGTCGGCACTGCGCCGCGGCGTGCACGTGGTCGTCGGCACCCCCGGCCGCATCATGGACCACCTCGCCAAGGGCACCCTCGACCTGTCCGAGCTCAAGTACCTGGTGCTCGATGAGGCCGACGAGATGCTGAAGATGGGCTTCGCCGAGGATGTCGAGACGATCCTCGCCGACACCCCGGACGACAAGCAGGTCGCCCTGTTCTCCGCGACCATGCCAGCGCAGATCCGCCGGATCTCGAAGAAGTACCTGCACGACCCAGAAGAGATTACGGTCAAGGCGAAGACCACGACATCCGCCAACACGACGCAGCGCTATCTGATGGTGTCGTACCCGCAGAAGGTCGACGCGCTCACCCGCATCCTCGAGGTGGAGAACTTCGAGGGCATGATCGTGTTCGTCCGCACCAAGAACGAGACCGAGACTCTCGCCGAGAAGCTGCGGGCCCGCGGCTACTCCGCGGCGGCGATCAGCGGCGATGTGGCGCAGGCGCAGCGCGAGCGCACCGTCAACCAGCTGAAGACCGGCAAGCTCGACATCCTGGTGGCCACCGATGTAGCGGCGCGCGGTCTCGATGTCGACCGGATCAGTCACGTCGTGAACTACGACATCCCGATCGACACCGAATCCTACGTGCACCGCATCGGCCGCACCGGCCGGGCCGGGCGCAGCGGCGCCGCGATCAGCTTCGTGACCCCACGCGAGCGTCGCCTGCTCGTGGCCATCGAGAAGGCAACCCGGCAGCCGCTGACGCAGATGCAGTTGCCGAGCGTGGAAGACGTGAACGTCACCCGCTTGGCGCGGTTCGACGACGCGATCACCGAGGCGCTCAATAACGAAGATCGCATTGCCGTGTTCCGCGACATCGTCGGTCACTACGTGGCACATCACGACGTTCCCGAGGCGGATGTCGCTGCCGCGCTCGCCGTCGTCTCACAGGGCGACACCCCGCTGCTGCTCTCCCCGGAGGAAGAGCGAGCGCAGCGCTACGCCGAGCGCGAGGCCGGAGCCGAACGCGGCGGCCGCTCGGACCGTGGTGACCGGGGCGACCGCGGGGACCGGGCTGAGCGGGGCGAGCGCCCCGAGCGCCGACCGCGCTCGACCAAGCCGATGACGCCGTATCGGATCGAGGTCGGCAAGCGGCACCGGGTGGAGCCGCGACAGATCGTCGGAGCGCTCGCCAACGAGGGTGGCCTCAGCCGCGACGACTTCGGCGCCATCCAGATCCGCCCGGACTTCTCGATCGTGGAGCTTCCCGCCGACATGTCCGGCGATGTGCTCGACAAACTGCAGGACACCCGCATCAGCGGCAAGCTGATCGAGATCCGGCCGGATCGCCGGAGCGCCCCACGATTCGACGACCGCGGTAACCGCGGTGACCGGCCGGAGCGCAAGCCCCGCAGCTAGCTGACTGACCGTGTAGGGACGCAGACGAGCTTGGAGTTTGCGTCCCTGCACGTGTTTGTGACCATTAGTGGAACACGTGTTGTGACCGTTACCGGAACACGTACTTATGACCGCTACTTGAACACGTACCTGTGACCGTTACGGGAATACGTACTTGTGACCCTTACTCGAATCTGACGGGGGTGTCGGGGTAGTCGGTGGCGACGATGCCGTGTGGGCTGGTCCATTCCAGCACGCCGGGGCTGGTTTGTTTCACGGTCCAGCCGGGTAGGTGTTTCAGGGTGTGGCAGGGCGGACACAGACTGGATAGGTTGTCGGCTTTGGTTTTGCCGTGGTATTGCCAGTCGAGGGTGTGGTCGATCTCCGCGCGGGCGGCGCTGCGGTTGCAGATCGGGCAGCGACAGCGGCCGTCCCTAGCGCGCAGGAACCGGGCCAGCTGTTTGGAGGGCCGGTAGGTGTCGACGGCGAGGACCTGGTCGCTGACCGGGTGAGTGAGCACCCGGACCAGGGTGGGGGCGTCGGCGGCCAACCGGATCGCCTCCTGCAGGCCGATCGGGCCGGACCCGGCGATGGTGGCCGGTTCGTCGCTCTTGCCGAGCAGGGTGAGCACCGGGATCAGGATGGACACCTCGGCGCGGATGCCGACCCCGGCCTGGTGTGGAGCGTCCGGGCAACCGGAGGGCTGCCCGGTCAGGAACAGTTCGGTCGCCAGATCCGCCCGTACCTGGTCCAGGCTGCGCGGGTCGTCGGGGTTTGCCTTCTTGATGGCCTTGCCCTGTTGGGTGAGCCGGTCCCGGATCGCGACCGCGTGCACGGTGGCGATGGTGTGGATCACCTCGGACATTCCGTCGCCGATCTCTCCGATCCGCACCGACCGGTCGGCGACCGCCTTGGTGTGCCGGTCCTCGAAGGTGACCTCGCCGAGCTTTGCGGCGGCGACCTGCGTCAGTTTCCGCAGCCGTCCCGGGGTGATGTTCCCGGCCCGTTCCAGTACCGCGTGTTCGTAGCGGGCCCGCAGTTCCGGGTCGCCGATCACTTCGCCGCTTTCGACGATCACGCGGGCATGACCGATGCCGATGCTGCCGGTTTCCAGCGCGGTCACCGTTGCCGGGAACTTGTTGACCAGGGTTTCGGCGGTGTTGATCCGGGTTTGGAAGGTGCGGTCGGACAGGTGCGCGGCCATTGCCAGTTCGGCGGTCAGCGACCGGTAGACGATGGCCAGGTCCGGGCGGGGCCCGGCCTCGGTGATGGCCAACTGGACCAGGTTCGCCAGCGCCCGCGCCTGTTCGGCCTCCAGCGCGGCGCGGTCCTGTTCCAGTCGGGCCACGTGCTGGATGCCCGCCGCGATCGGATCGACAGGTTGCTCCTCGAACGGATCGGCAGGTAGCCGCTCAGGGCTCGGGTCTACCGGTCGCCGTTCCGCGCGCGGGTCGACCGACAGCCATGCCGCGAACGGGTCGACCGGGATGACCTCATCGAACAGATCGGGCGGCTGCGTTTCATCGATCGGGTCCAGGTACTGCATCTCTGCGAGCAGCGCCTGGATGATGGTGTCGTAGTCCTCCGCCGACAACGGATCGCGAGGCAACATCGCTTCCCAGTCCTCCGCCAACTGCGGATCCGGAGGCAAGTCGTCCCAGTCGGCGGCGTCCGGATCGCCCCGCTGGTCACTGGTTCTTTCCATGACCACAGGGTGAACCCCGCCACCGACATTCCAGAGGGCCCTGGGAATGCATTTCAGAGGCCCTGTGAACTAGCGATCCGGCGGCGTTCGGCGACGCGTCGCGTCGCATGGCAGGTGATGCGACGCCCCACTAATCTGAGATGCGCGGCGGGGCACCATCAGGCAGCGCAGCGTCTCGCCTGCCCTCTCGTCACCGGTGATCCAGGAGTACAGCATTCGTCGTCCACGTCTCGGCCCGATCGGTGGCAGTAACCGCATTCTGCTCATCGTGGCGCTGGGCATCCTGAGCGGTGTGAGCCCGATGGCCACCGACATGTACCTCGCCTCGATGCCGCGGCTGGTCTCCTATTTCGAGACGTCGGCCTCCGCGGTGCAGCTGACCCTGACCACATACATGGTGGGCATGGCGCTCGGTCAGTTCCTGCTCGGACCGGTCTCGGATGTGCTCGGCCGACGTCGGCTGATGATCGCCGGCAACGTGCTCTTCCTCATCACCTCCGCGGCCATCGTCTTCGCCCCGAGTATCGAGGTGGTGATCGCCATCCGTGGCGTCCAGGGCGTGGCGGGCGCCGCGGGAGTGGTGATCGCGCGTGCCGTCGTCTCCGACATCGCAACCGGCCGGGACGCGGCGAAACTGTTCTCGATCCTGGCAACCATCAGCTCGCTGGCGCCGGTTGTGGCGCCGCTGCTCGGCGGCGTGATCGCCACGGTCGCGCCCTGGCAGGTGGTCTTCTGGGCGCTGACGGGGTTCGGTCTGTTGATGCTCGCCTGCTCGGTGTTCGTGCTGCCCGAGACGCTTCCGGTCGAGCTGCGACACGGCGGCGGGGTGCGCTCGATGGCCGCATCCTCGTGGACGGTCATGCGCTCCCCGGGTTCATGGCGTACGCGCTGACCTACGGACTCGCATTCGGGTCACTGTTCGCCTACATCTCCGCATCGTCCTTCGTGGTGCAGAACGTGCTCGGCATCGCACCGCTGGGGTATGCGGTGATCTTCGCGGTGAACGCCGGCGGCATGATCACCGGCGCGCTCGTGAATGCCCGGTTGGTGAACCGGATCGACCCCGGCGCCATTTTGCGGATGGTGGTCGTGGTGGCCTGCCTGATCAACCTGGTGGGGCTCGGCCTGATCCTGGCCGGGATCACCGGATGGCCGACCCTGCTGCAGTTCTTCCTGTTCCAGTCATGCATGGGATTCATCAGCGGCAACGCCATCGCGTTGGCGCAAGGTCGTGCGCGGGGCCGAGCCGGCGCGGGCTCGGCCGTGATCGGGCTGGTGCAGTTCCTGTTCGGCGGCCTGGTGAGTCCGCTGACCGCACTCGCCGGCGAGCACTCCGCGGTACCGATGGCAGTGGTCATGGCCCTCTGCTCGACGCTCGCGGTGGTCACCGCGCTCGGCGCGCATCGCGAGCGACGGTAACCGTACCGGCGTCGCCATCGACCCTGATGACCTGACCGCTGGTGAGGCGTTGGGTTGCCACGCCGGTGCCGAGCACGGCGGGGATGCCGTACTCCCGGGCGACGATCGAGCTGTGACTGAGGGGGCCACCGACATCCGTCACCACAGCCGACGCCATCGCGAACAGCGACGTCCACGCGGGCGTGGTCATCCGGGCGACCAGCACCTCGCCCGGCTGCATCTGCCCGAACTCCTCCGGCCCGGCCAGCACCCGCGCCGGCGCGCTAACCTGCCCGGCACTCGCTCCCACCCCGCTGATCACCTCACCCTGCTGGTCTTGGGAGCCCGCGGGCATCCACCGCACCGACAGCCGCGACACCAGCCCCTTCTGCGGCAGCAGCTGCGGCGGGTTGGCGCGGCGCCTGCCACGCCAGAGCATCTTGCGCTTCTCGATGGCGTCAGCGCGCACCGGTCTCGGTGCCCCACTGATCGATACCGGCGGTGAGGCTGCGACATCCGTTTCTGGCCCGGCCACTCCCCCGCCGCTCGGATTCGCCAGCCCGAACGCGATCGCGCTGACCAGCTCGGTGCGACGCAGCCAGAACACGTCGGCGGGCGCGCCGATCACGCCGGAGCGAGCCAGCCGGCTGCCCAACTCGAGCAGCATCCGACGCATCAGCGGCCAGCCCAGCCCGATGTCAGCCAACGCGTCCTCCCGCATCGGCGCCGCCCGCTGCGCCCAGCGCATCAGCCGGCCAAATGCCGTGCGACGCACCCTGCCGAGCCTGCGGCGCATCACCCGGGTGTGCGCGGCGCGACGCGCTGCCGATGCCGCCTGACGCTGATGCGGGTCGACTCCCTGCCCGCTGAGGTAGAACCGCAGGGTGGCGAGCAGCGTCGACGGGTTGTCGGCGGGAACCGGGCTGGCGAAGTCCAGGTTGTAGACCGCATGGCCGAACCGGTCGAGGTGGCTGCGGAACCGGGTGTGCCACTGCTGCCACGCCTCGGCGTCCACCCCGGCGGGCGCCGCCCCGGATGCCAGCGCCTCGGCCAGGTCGGCTTCCGGCGCCGCCAGGATGGCGGAGGCCAGGCCGGGCTCGTCGCGGGTCCAGGCGGCGAGGTCCCAGAGCGATTCCTCGGCGCGGATCGGCTCACTCTCGTAGCCGAGCAGGAAGGTCAACGCGGGCGGGTCGCCCGGGCGGCGCACGAACCGCTCGTAGAAGGCCCGGAACAGTCCCTCGCTGGTGGCCGCAACCGGGATCACCGACTGCACCGCCGTGTAGTACGAGGTGCCGGCGTCGAGCAGCGCGAGCACCCCGTCAAGCAACCGCTGCGCGGGCATGGCCTGCACCGGCTCTGCCGCCCACTGCTCGACCACGTGCACGTAACGAGGGTGCGCCTGCTGCTGCCAGCCGGCCAGCCCCATCTCCGCGCCGCCGCGGAACAGCACCCCGAGCGCGGCGGGCGATTTGAGCAGCAACCCCCAGAAGAACGCCGGCCGGTAGTAGTAATAGGCGTACCCGTTGACGGTCGGCAGCCCGAGGTCTCCGCCACGCGGGCCTCCGCTCGCGAACACCCTCGACAGCAGCGATTCCAGCGACCGGGTCACCGAGCTGTCGATGAGGTCAGCGAACAGCGGCGACAGCGGATCGGGTAGCTGCTCCACGATGCTCGCCCGAAAGTACAGGCCGCGTCGCGCTGGCGTCCACGTGGTCGGCGTCTCGGCCGCGGGCTCCGGCAGGGCGGTGATCGGCCTGGCCTGGACCACCTGGAACTCGGCATCCGTCAGCGCCCATTCGATGTCCTGTGGGGCGCCGAAATGGTCGGCAATGCGGGTGCCGAGCTGGGCCAGCCGGGCCGCAGCGCGGTCGTCGAGCACGGGTTCGCGGCGGCGTGCGTCCGGCACCGGCTGCTCCCGGGTGCCTTCGTCGGCGAGCACGGTCATCACCTGTTTGTCTGCGGTCCGCCGCGACAGCACGGCGCCGGTGTCCGCGGCGATCACCAGGTCGTCGGGGGTGACCGATCCGCTGACCACCGACTCTCCCAGCCCCCACGCAGCGGAGATGACCACCTGGTCGCGACGTCCGCTGGTCGGGTTCGCCGTGAACATGACTCCGGATGCCGCGGACTCAACCATCTGCTGCACCACGACGGCCAGCGACACGGTGTCGGGAGCGATGCCTTCCCGTGCGCGGTAGGCCATGGCGCGGGCGGTCCACAGCGACGCCCAGCAGTTGACCACCGCGTCGGTCAGCGCCCGGATGCCGCGAATGTTGAGGTAGCTGTCTTGCTGGCCGGCGAAACTTGCCGTCGGCAAATCCTCGGCGGTCGCCGAGGAGCGCACCGCCACCGCGACATCCGCTCCGGTCAGCTCCTCGTACGCCTGGCGGAGCTCGGCCGCGATCGCCTCTGGCATGACACCGGCGGTGAAGAGGGCGCGGATTTCGGCGGACGCCGCAGCGAACGCCTGCGGTTCGGCGGTCGGCGCCACGACTGCCAACGCGCGGATGTCGGGTTCCAACGAGTTGGCATACACGAAGGCCTCGTACGCGTCGGTGGTCAGCACGAAACCGTCGGGCACCGCGAACCCGGCGCCCACCAGCTCACCGAGGTTGGCGCCCTTGCCACCGGCCAGCGCGACATCCGCTCGCCCCAACTCGCCGAATCGTGTGATGTACATGCCACCCATCCCTCGTCATTTTGAACCTAACCCGGCTCGCACCCGAGCGATAGGGACCACCGCACCCCGCAAACACCAGAGCGCTGGCGCGCTTCAGGGGGCACACTGGCAAGATGACGAAACATTCCGAGCGCACTCTGATTTTGTTGCGGCATGCCAAGTCCGACCGGTCGGGCAACGAACCGGATGTCGCGCGCCCGCTGGCCAAGCGCGGACAGCGGGAGGCTCCGGAGGCCGGGCGCTGGCTGGCCGAACAGGTCGACAGCATCGATCTGGCAATCGTCTCCCCCGCCACCAGGGCTCGCGACACCTGGGAGCTCGCCTCGGCAGAGTTCGACACCCCGCCGTCGGTCAGGTTCGACGAGCGCGTGTACGCGGCATCCGCCAAACAGCTGCTCGGGGTGGTGCGTGAGCTGCCCGACGACGTGCACACCATCGTCCTGGTCGGCCACAACCCGGCGATGGAGGAGCTCGCCTCCTTGCTCGCCGGGGACGACGTGTCCATGCCGACGTCAGCCCTCGCGGTGTTCCGGGTGCGGGCCTCGTGGGCGGCCCTCGATTCCGACGCGACGACTCTCACGGCGTCGGGCCGGGCGGACGGGTCAGCGCTGACTTGAGCGTGCTGACCTGAGCGTGCTGAGCTGAGCCATATCTCACCAACAACCGTGGAGGTGCAGCGTGAGTGACCGTGATGATTTTGTTCAGTGGGTTAATACCCATCTCAGGGATGCCGAAATCGCCATACACAACGGCGATGCGGCACCCCGGCGCGCGATCTGGTCTCGCCGCGATCCCGTCACAGTTCTGGGCGCGTGGAAGTCGGCGACTGGTCAGAGTGAGGTGAAAGCGCTCTTCGCCGATTTGGAAGCCAGTTTCTCTGACTGCACGTCGTACACGTTCGAGCTAGTGGCCGCTGACGTGATCGGGGACATGGCGTACACCGTCGGATATGAGCACACGCAGGCGTCGGTCAACCACGAACCGCGCGCGTACACGCTTCGCGCCACACAGGTGTACCGCCGCGAGGACGGCGAGTGGAAGGTAGTCCACCGGCACGCCGACACCGTTCCAGACACAGAGTCGTCGTAACGCTGCCGTCCGCGTTTTGGGTGTTGCTGGCGGTTCAGCGCCGGCGGTTCCGCGCGGACGCGTCTGCGCGCACAATGGGCGCATGACGAAAAAGATGACATGGAACGAGATGAGCCCGTCCCAGCAAACCGGCGTGCTCGTGACCGGCTCGATTCAACTGGCGCTCGCAGCCACGGCGTGGATTGACCTCGCCAAGCGTCCGGCGGAACGCGTGAACGGGCCGAAGGCCCTGTGGGCGGCGATCATCGGGATCAACTTCGTGGGCCCGATCGCCTGGTTCATCTGGGGTCGCCGCCGCTGAGCACACCGATCGAGCGCAGTGCGGTCGAGGCTCCGGATGTCGTCGGCCGAGGTTCAGTGCGGCGACGGCGTTTGGCGGGCTTGCGCCGTGTCTGCCTTGTCATGCTGGCGCCGGCTGGCGAAGAGCAACGGGACACCGATGAGCTCGACGATGCCGCCGATCACCAGGGATGCGCCGTAACCGCCGATGTCTGCGGCGCGGCCCAGCGCCGGTTGAATGAACACGCCGCCGAGGCTGCCGAACAGCGAGTCGAACGACAACACGGTCGCGCGCTGCTTGGAGGGGATCATGTCGTTGAGGTAGGCCTTCCGCACCGGCTCGGCAACGGCGAAGACGAAGCCCCACACCACCAGCAAGACGAGCGCGAGCCAGAACACGCTGTTGATTCCGAGTAGCACGAGCGTGGCGACGCTGGTGAGCGACGCGACGATCACCGTGGTCGTGCGCCTGGCGAACAGGCCGCGAATCCGGGCCGCCAGCACACCGCCGGCAACCTGCGCCAGGGACAGGATGGCGGCGGCCAGACCGGCGATGGAATAGGCGGATGGGTCGCCGTACAGCTCGAGCAGGTAGGGCTGCAGGGCGTAGAACGCGTAGATTCCCACCCCGGACGCGAACGGCGCGGCGAGAATCACGTAGCGCACCGAGCGGCGCTTCAGCCCGTGCTCGACGGACTGGGTCAGCACGGTGCGGGTGGCGGTCAGCGGTCCGGTCGAGCGATCCGGGGTGAAGCCCAGGTCCTTCATCACGACGAACGCGAACACGAACATGACGATGAGCACGCCGGCGCGAACCAGGAACGGAACGCCCAGGTTCGTCGCCTGGGCGATCACACCGCCCAGTACCGAGCCGGCGAACATGGCGATGCCGGTGACCACCAGCCCGCGGCCGAACACGGCCTCCAGATCGCCGGTGTACCCGGTAAAGGTGAGCGCGTCGACGAGCCAGGCCTCCACCGCGCCGGAGAAGAAGGTGAAGCCGAGGCCGAGCAGCACGGACACCAGCGCCCACCAGCCGAACGGGGCATGCCAGACCCACAGCATCCAGTACAGCGCCGTGGTGACCGACAGGGTGATCGTGCCGAGCAGGTACGACGCCTTCCGCCCCACCGTGTCGGCGACAACCCCGGTCGGGATCTCGAAGATCACCATGCCCACGGTGAAGAAGGCGTTCGCGGCGAACGCCTCGAAATTCGACAGTCCCGCGTCGAGCAGGAACAGGGTGTTGATGCCCCAGATGAAGGATGCCGCGAGCGTGTTGCCGAGCAGAAGGATCAGGTAGATGCGCTGCACGCGCCGCGCCGCCGGGTTCATCGCCCGGGACCGATCGGCACGCGGCATCTCGTCACATCAGCAATCATCGACCCGATCGGGGTGGATGGCTAGGCGGCAGGCGACACAGCCACGGGTTCGGGGTTGGCGAGGCGGCGCAGCTTGGGTATCGGGATCCGGTAGTTGATCGCGACCGCGGTTCCTGACCCGTCGTCGTGCGACCAGCGCATCAGCGCCGGGTTGCCGTGAGCATCGCCCTCGATGAGTTCGGGCTGCCCGGTCAGGGGCAGGTATCCGCTGGCCTTCAGGCTGAGTCCGAACTGCTCGGTCCAGAAGTACGGCTGAAGATCGAGCTCGGGGGCCTCCTCGCCTCGAATCAGCGTGTGCGCGACGGCCTTGCTCTGCTCGATGGCGCTGGTCCAGAGCGGAATACGACGGATGCCGCGTCTGGTCGGGAACGCGGCGACATCGCCGGCGGCGAAGATGTCGGGTCGCACTCGCCCTCGGGTGTCCACCTCGAGGGTTCCGTCCGTCAGCAGACCGCTCGTCGACAGCCACTCGATGTTCGGGGCGTCGCCGACCGCGCTGATTACGAGTTCGGCCGCGATGACCGAGCCGTCACCGAGCACGACCAGCGGGTGCCCGTCGGCGTCACGCAGTTCGACCGCGTGCGACGACGCCACTCTCAGTCCTGCCGCTTCGGCTGCGGCGACGAAGACCTCGGAGAGGTGACCGCCGAGCTGGGTGACGAGGGGCCGATCGCGGGAGACGAGGGTGACCGGGCAACCCGCGGCGAGGCATCCGGAAGCGATCTCCATGCCGAGGGCACCGCCGCCGAGCACCACGACCGACGGCTTTCCGGCAAGCCGGCGCCGCAGGGTGAGCGCGTCTTCGAGGGTGCGCAGCGTCAACTCTTCCACCCCGCCCGCGGTCCGACCCGTGTCGGCCAGGCGGCGAGCGCGCGAGCCTGTGGCGATGACGAGGGCGTCGTACGGCACATCGGAACCATCGTTCAGGAGCACCAGCTTGCGGGAGGCATCGAGCCCCGTGGCGCTCACGCCCAGCAGTTCGGTCGCCTGGTGAGTCGGGTCCGGTAACCGGTGCGACGTCATGTCGTCGGCGTCCAGAAGCGCGGCCTTCGACAGGGCGGGCCGGCTATACGGAGCATGATGCTCGTCACCGACGATGGTGAGTTCGCCGTCGAAGCCGGCGGCCCGCAACGAGTCGGCCGCTGTGAGACCGGCAATGCCGTTGCCGACGACGACCACACGACGCAGCTCAGACATGGTCAGGCGAGCCGGAGTGCGGCGACCGGGCAGATCCGCACGGCGGCCTGTGCGGCAGCGAGGTCAGCGTCGTCAATGGTCGCGACATCCAGAATCAGTTCGCCGTCATCGTCCAAGTGCATCAGTTTGGGCGCGGCCTCTTCGCACAGGCCGTGGCCCTCGCAGCGTGGTCGATCGAGGATGATGTGGTTCATGGTGTGCCTCCGCCGAGTTCTGGAGTGGCTACGGCGCCACCCTGGCTATAACCGAGTTTGATCGAGGCCATAACCTTCGTCAAATGAATCTCGGTTATCCTGTGCATGCACGAGATGAATCGACATTGGCGGCCGGTCCACGGCCGCCCTGAGAACTGCGGAGCGGCAATGACGCCACAACTGACATGGTCCATCAAGGACACCCTGCTGGCCTACATCGAGGCTCTCGACGATGGGGTGGTCGAAGCACTCGCTCCCGCATCCCGCGACGAGGCTGGCTTCTTGTTTCCCGTGGACGAGGCAGCCTCTGATTTCGACGCCAGCAACCTCACCGGCATCCTGCAATTCGTCGGCACCGTCAAGCTCACCGGTCACTGGGGCATGCTCGACGTGGAGCTGCGGGATCCCCGCATCGAGCTGACCGGCCAGAGCGGCACGCTGCTGGTGCGGGAGCGCGGGGGTCGCAACCCCGGCACGATGCTTCCGTTCGCCAGCCTGGAGCTGGATTCGGCGAGCGCGACCGATGCTCCAGGACATATCGACGCGGCGGCGTCGCTCACCGGCCACGGCCAATTGCTGCTGGGCGGTCAGTACCGCGTCGGCGAGCCACTCAGCCGTCTTCGCATCACCTTCCCGGCGAGTGATGAATAGCGGCGCATCCGCGACGGACGCGGAGCTTGCCCGACTGGCCTCGGTCAATCTCAACCTGCTGGTCCCCCTGATGGCGCTTCTCGAAGAGCGGTCGGTGACACAGGCCGCCGCGAAAGTCGGTCTGTCGCAGCCGGCCATGAGCCACGCCCTACGCCGGATGCGCACGCTGCTCGGTGACGAGCTCATCGTGCGGCAGGGAGCCACGATGGTGCTGACTCCCCGCGCGTCGGAACTCATCGCGCCGCTCCGTCAGGCGCTTCAGCAGACCGCGCGCATTGTCACGTCCTCGTCATTCGACCCTGCCGTCGACCGCCGGGTGATCACCGTCGCGTGCACCACCAGTACCTCGTTCGTCATCGGGAGCGCGCTTGCGCGCCTTATTGCCGAGCGGGCGCCGAACACGGAGCTTCGACTGAAAACCACGAACATGACCTCGCCCACCGTGTTCACCGACGACGGTGTCGACGTGGTGCTGCTCTCTCAGAAGTTCCCCACGCAGCTTGCCCGAGAACGCCTGTATGACGACCGCTGGGTGGTCCTTGCCCATTCCAGCGCGCCAGAAGGGGCCAGCGGCCTTGAATTGTTGACGACGCTGCCGCACGTCGCGTTCGATTCGTCGCCCCACCGCATCCGCCCGTATGAGGTGCTCGATGAGCAGGGCGTTCAGTACGGGGTGCGCGACCGCATCACCGACAACCTCATGGTCCCGCACCTGGTCGCGCATGCAGGCGGAGTTGCCGTGCACCGGTACCGGATCGCCGCCGCGTTCAGCAGCTACCTCGATCTGCGGGTCGAGGAGTTTCCCTTCCCGCTGCCGGAGCTGGGCGTCGACATGGTCTGGAATCCCTGGCTCGCTGACGATGATTTCCGAAGCTGGATGCGCGACATCCTGGTGGAAACCGCGGTATCTCTTCAGATCCGCTAACGGTTATTCATGCAGTGCATACTCCCCATGCTCAGGATTCACTTGCGCCATAGATGTTCGATCCCGTTTACTGAGGCTCGATAACCACTCGCGACGGCGCGGGCCGTCCCGCCGTCGCGAACCCCGAGCCGTGAGGTGCCCGATGACGACGGAAACGTTGGCTGCGTCCGATATTGACCTGTTCTCCGACGAGGTTCTACTGAACCCGTATCCCTTCTTCGCCGAGCTTCGCGAGCAGGCATCCGTGGTTCGCCTCGACACGAACGGGCTCTGGGCGCTGACCCGATACGAGCCGCTCCGCGACGCCCTCGGAAACTGGGCGGTGTTCTCCTCGAACGCCGTCGCCTTCAACGACGCGATGAACGGAGCCCTCGCCGGAACCTCGCTGGCGACCGACCCGCCGGCCCACACGGCACTTCGAGCCGCGCTGACCGAGAACCTCTCCCCCCGTGCGCTGCGCCGGCTGAAGGCCAGCATCGACGAGAAGGCCGACGCGCTGGTGGCGAGCCTGGTCGAACGAGGATCGTTCGACGCGATCGATGACCTCGCCAGGGAACTGCCGCGGCAGGTCGTGGCCGACCTGATCGGGGTGCAGGGCGACGCCCGCGACAACATCCTGCGCTGGGGTGAGGCGGCGTTCAACGTGCTCGGCCCGATGAACCAGCGAACCGCCGAAAACTTCCCCGTAGCCGGGGAGCTGTTCCAGTGGGCCAGCACCCTGCAGGGCAAGGACCTGACCGAGGGCAGCATGGGACGCGCCATCTTCGACGCCGGGGAACGCGGTGACATCCCGAAGGAGAGCTGCGGGCAGATCATCCACCAGTATGTTGCCGCCGGAATGGACACGACGGTTGCCGCGATCGGTAACGCCATCGCGCAGTTCGCGGCGCATCCCGATCAGTACCAGCTGGTGCGGGATGACCCGTCGCTGATCTCGTCGGCGTTCAACGAGGTCGTGCGGTACGAGGCACTGATGATCGCGCAGGGGCGACTCGTCAAGGAGGACATCGAGGTCGACGGAACGGTCATTCCGGCTGGCGCGCACGTGGCGCTGCTGTTCGGGTCGGGAAACCGCGACCCCCGCCACTATGAGGACCCGGATACGTTCCTGGTCAAGCGCAACCCGGTCGACCACCTGTCATTCGGCTACGGGGTGCACGCCTGCGCCGGGCAGGGCCTCGCCCGCCTGGAGGCGTTCGCGGTGATCGACGCGCTGGTGCGCCGGGTGCGGTTATTCAGCGTCGGGCAGCCGGAGCGCAAGATCAACAACTCCAGCCAGGGCCTGGACAAGCTTCCGGTGATCGAGCTCGAGGCCGCCTGACCCTTCTCGAGACAGGGATGGTCGCCCCGGGTGGGCGACTATCCTTGTCTGAATGATCAGCAGACGTGACGCGGCACTGCGTCTCGACATCCCGCTCGAGATGGCGACCCGTCATGGCCTTCCCACCAGGATGACCGAGGACGAGATCGCGGACCTCGACAAGAATCCCCCGCCCTGGCTGGCGCAGTCCCGCGCCAATCGCACCGGCAAGCCGGTCTGGGTGCAGCTCACCTGCGACATCTGCGGATACACCGAAGCTGCCCGCCCGAAGAAGTGGTGGCCAGAGTTCACCTACCTCAGTTGCGATGACCACGACCTGCTGGAGCTTCCTGAACCCGCCGCCGGGCTCGCCCGCGAGGAGGTCTACGGCATCGGTTCGCGTTTCGTCGGGATCGTGGACCGAACCCCGTAGGGCGGCGCGAAGCGGGAGGTGCGCTCAGTTGCCGATGGGCGGCGGCGCCGGAACCTCCGGATGGGCTTCTTCCTCGGCCTTGGTCCGGTGGCGAGGCACGGTGAGGATGACGGAAATGACGGCGACCATCACCATGAGCAGGTTGAACAGCAGTCCCACCGCCCCGCCGAAGCGCAGCCCCAGGTTCTCCTGATTGCCGACGAACAACCCCAGGCTCTGAACAAACTCCGGGTCCACAGACTGGGCTGCCACGTACAGCGCCGCGGAGATCGCCACACCGATGGCGTTTCCCAGCGAGGACGCCATCTTGTAGATACCCGCAGCAGCGCCCGCCTGGTCGGCCGGCACGTTGGCCAGCGCCGCGTCGGTGGACGGGGTGGCATAGAACCCGAGGCCGATGCCGAACAGGGTGAATCCGATGAAGGCCAGGATGACGTACTGCTCGACCAGCACGAACGTCATCGAACACATCAGGATGCCGAACCCGGTGATCAGGCAGCCCCAGATCATCGGCTTGCGCGGCCCGAGCCGTTGCAGCAGCTTCTCACCAACCCGGATGGTGGACAGGATTGCGATCAGGTAGCCGAGCGTCAACAGACCCGACTGCAGAGAAGAGAACCCGGCGGCGACCTGCACGAGTCCCAAGGCAACGATGAGCGTGCCCGCGGCACCGTTGAGCAGGAAGTTGGACACCGTCGCGCCGGTGAAGGTCAGGTTGCCGAACACCTTCAGATCCACAAACGAGTTGCTCTTGGTCGACTCCAGCTGGAAGAACAGGATGCCGAAGACCACGAATAGCACGAGCAACACGATGCCGGTGATGCTCAGCCAGCCGATGCTGGGCCCCTGTGAGATGTACACGTTCAGCGCCACCAGGGCGATGATGAAACAGATCAGCCCGGACCAGTCGAAGCGTTTGTGTTCCCCGCCGGGTGCGGCGGGCGCCTTGGATTCAGGTGTGCCGCGGAGCAAGAATATCGCCACGATCGAGAGCACGATCGAGATCCAGAAGATGGACCGCCAGCCGAGGAACGACGTGGCCATCAGACCGCCGAACAGCGCACAGAACCCGGAACCGCCCCACGACCCGATGGACCAGAAGGACAGGGCACGCTGACGCTGCTTGTCCTCGTAGAAGGCCTTGATCAACGCCAGGCTGGAAGGCATGACGCAGGCGGCCGACAGTCCCTGGACAGCGCGTCCGACCAACAACATGATCGAGGTGACGACGCCGCCATCGGCCGGGGTCAGGGCGATCAGCAGGGAGCCGATGATGCTCAGGACGATGCCGGCGTTGAGGATCTTGACGCGACCGATCCGGTCGGCGAGGCCGCCGGCGACCACGATGAAGATCCCGGAAAACAGTGAGGTCACGGCCACTGCAAGGTTTCCCACGGTGCGCTCAATGCCGAGCTCATCCTGTATCCCGGGGATGACGTTGAGCAGGGTCTGGGCGAATAGCCAGAAGTTGATAACCGCCAGAACGATTCCGAAAAGCCACCGATCGGTGGGCTTCCAGCCGGTTGCGGATTTCACTGCCGCCGTGTTGCTGCTCATGTCAGTTCGTCTCCCGTAGATCGTGACGAGACCAGCCCCCGGGTCGACTGTGGAGTCAGCATACGTCCGGCCCCGCCGCGGCGAAAGACGCAAGATCCGAGCAGAAACCACACGCCGATTACGAGTCGTTATGCCCCTTGTGCGGCTCCACGCCCGACGCGGCAAGGGGCACATGCCAGCGGAAGCGCAACCCGACGACCCGGAACGCGAACACCACAGCGGCCACGGCGAACCCGGTCCAGAAATTCAGCAGTCCCAGCGTCCAGAGCACCGCGGTCGCCGCCGCCCCGAGCATCGCCGGCACCGCATACAGGTCCCGCGGATTGAACAACTGAGGCACCCGGTTCGCCACCACGTCGCGCATCAGCCCACCGCCGACCCCCGTCGTCACGCCGAGCACCGCCGCCGACACGGGGTTCACACCCGCCTGCAAAGCGATGATGGTTCCGGTGGTGCAGAACAGGGCGAGCCCACCGGCATCGAACACCAGCAGTGCTCGGCGAAAGCGCTGGAAAGCATGAAGAAGAAAGAACACCACCAGTGCAGCGGCCACCGGCGGGATGAAATACACCGGTTCCGCGAAGGCGGTGGGCACCCGCCCCAGAATCGCGTCCCTCAGCACACCACCGCCGACTCCCGTAAGAGTTCCGAGCAGCAGCGAGCCGATGATGTCAAACCCTCGTTGGGCGGCCAGCAGGCAACCGGACACCGCGAAGAAGAATGTGCCGAACAGGTCTGGGACGAGGGCCCACACATCGGATTCCATGCCGTAACTGTACGGCGAGGCGCTCCCCCGCGGCCGGTGGACAGCATGCGGGGCCGGGCGTACGTTGGGACGGCGAGAAGGGCAGAACATGACGAACGCGCAGGACATCCTTCGACCCCTCGACCAGGAACTGGTCTGGCAGCGCGAGCTGTACAAGCAGTTGCACCGGCATCCCGAGCTCAGCTCGCAGGAAGAAGGCACCGCTTCGCAGATCGAGCAGAAGCTGACCGAGTTCGGCTACGCGGTACAGCGGATCGGCGGCACCGGTGTGGTGGGCGTGCTGTCCAACGGAGCCGGCAGCACCGTGTTGGCCAGAGCGGATGTCGATGCCCTGCCCGTCACGGAAAACACCGGGCTCGAATACGCCTCAACCGTCGCCGGGGTGATGCACGCGTGCGGGCATGACATGCACATCTCCTCCCTGCTGGGCGCCGCGAAGCTGATGGCGGATGGCCGGGCCGCCTGGTCCGGCACCTACATCGCGCTGTTCCAGCCCGCAGAGGAGACGGCAGCAGGATCCCAGGCGATGGTCGACGATGGACTGGTCACCAAGGTGCCGCGCCCCGACGTGGCATTCGCCCAGCACGTCATGCCGTCGGAGGCCGGCCGGATCGGAACCACCGCGGGCCCGGTCCTCTCCGCCGGCGACTCCCTCAAGATCACCGTGTACGGTCGCGGCGCGCACGGCTCCATGCCGCACCTCGCGATCGACCCGGTGGTGCTCGCCGCCTTAATCGTGCTGCGGCTGCAGACCATCGTCTCGCGCGAGACGCAGCCCGGCCAGTTCGCGGTGCTCACCGTTGGCGCATCCAACGCGGGTACCAAGTCGAACATCATCCCCGACCGGGCGGAGTTGCTGCTGAACCTGCGCACCTATGACACCGACCTGCGCACCCGGATGGTGGCATCGATCGAGCGGATCGTCAGGGGAGAATGCGCCGCAGCCGGCTCCCCCCAGGACCCCGACTTTGAGTTCTATGACCAGTACCCGCTCACCACAAACGACGCGGCCACCAACGAGCGGGTGACGGCGGCGTTCACGGAGCATTTCGGCGCTGATGCCGTCTTCCACGCGACGCCGATCACCGCCTCCGAGGACTTCAGTCGGATTCCGGATGCCTTCGGTGTGCCGTACACGTACTGGACCGTGGGCTCGGTCCCCTCTGAGAAGTACCGCCGCGCCGTCGCCGACGGCACGGTGTCGCGGGATATCCCCGCCAACCATTCACCGTTCTTCGCCCCGGCCATCGACCCGACGCTCGGCGTGGCCACCGCGGCTCACGTGGTTGCCGCCCTCGCCTATCTGAACAGTCCCGGTCAGTAGTAGACGGCGAGCGCGCCGTTCGGGCCATCGATGACCTGCACCGGGGTATCGAAAACCCGGGTGAGCACCTCGTCGGTCATGATCACGTCGGGAGTTCCGAACTCGACGACCCGACCGTCTTTCACCGCGCAGATGTGGTCGGCATAGCAACTGGCGAAGTTGATGTCGTGCATCACGATGATGATCGTGCGGCCGAGTTCTGCAGCGGCGGTACGCAGGTGCTGCATCATCTGCACGGAGTGCTTCATGTCGAGATTGTTGAGCGGCTCGTCGAGCAGCACGTACTCGGTGTCCTGGGTGAGCACCATGGCCACGTAGGCACGCTGCCGCTGGCCGCCGGAGAGCTCGTCGAGGTAGCGGTTCTCCAGCTCGGTGAGGTTTAGGAAGTCGATCGACCGGCTGATGATCTCCTCGTCGGCCTTGGTCAGCCGTCCCTTCGAGTAGGGGAAGCGCCCGAAGCCGACCAACTGCCGAACCGTCAGCCGGGTCACGTAATGGTTCTCCTGCCGCAGGATCGAGAGCACCTTGGCGAGGTCCTTCGACTTGGTGCCCGCGACGTCGTACCCGGCGACCTCGATCGCGCCCTCGTCCAGCCCGAGCAGACGCCCGATCATCAACAGCAGCGTGGACTTGCCGGCCCCGTTGGGTCCCACGAGAGCGGTGATGCCGCCGGCCGGGATCTGCAGGTCGACCGGGCCGATGGAGACCTCGTCGCTGTAGTTCTTTCGTACGCCGGTGAGCGTGATCACAAGCGCCCCTTTCTCAGAATCACGAAGAGGAAGACGCTGCCTCCGACGATCTCGATGATGATCGAGACCACTCCCTGCGCGTAGAAGATGTTCTTCATCACGAAGTAGGCCCCGGAGAGCACCACGAAACCGACCAGCACCGCGATCGGGAAGATATAGCGGTGGTCGTAGGTGTTCGCCGCCTGATACGCCAGCGTGGCGACGAGGAACCCGAGGAACGCCATCGGCCCGACCAGCGCCGTCGATACCGCCATCAGCACGGAGACGAGGAGCAGCACTCGCATGATCTCGAACCGGTGGTGCAGCCCGAGGTTCATGCTGGCATCCCGGCCGAGCGCGATGACGTTGAGACGTCTGGCGCTTGTCCAGAGCAGAACACCGGCCACGAGACACAGTGGGATGGCGACCGGCAGGTAGCTGGCATCCGCATTCGCCACCGATCCGAACATCTTCGCGGTGAGGATGTCGAACTCGCTGGGTGTCAGCAGACGTTGCATGAAGGTGGAGACTGCTCCGAGCCCGCCACCGACGATGATGCCGACGAGCAGCATGATCTGCAGATTGCCGTACTTGCCAGACAGCAGCCAGCCGTAGAGGGCCAGGGACAGCCCGACCATGATGGCGATTTGCAGCACGAACTGCGGGAGCCCCTGCAACGAGACCAGCCCGGTGACGCCGAGGAAGTACACCGCGCCGGTCTGCACCGCAACGTACAGCGACTCGAACCCCATGATCGACGGCGTGATGATGCGGTTGTTCGTCGCGGTCTGGAAGCCCACGGTGGCCAGCGCCTGACAGAAGGCGACGATGGCCATCACGATGACGGATGTCGCGCGCAGTTCGGCGATCCGCCAGAAGCCTTCGCTGCCCACCGGCATCGGGTTGTCCCAGGCCAGCAGACCGAACGCGAACCCGAGGGCAAGGACGAACAGCGCCGACAACACGATCCAGTAGCGGCGACGCACCCGCGACGACGCGAACGGACCGGCCCCGTGCCGACCGGCAGGCCGCTTCACCTGGGAGATCGCGGGCGCCCGCGTGTTGATCGTCGCGTCAGGCACGACGGCGCTGCCGCAACAGGAGAGCGACGAAGACGACGGCGCCGACCACTCCGAGGATGAGTGACACCGGGACTTCAAAGGGCATGATGATGGTTCGTCCGACCAGGTCGCAGACAGTGACAATGGCGATGCCCAGCAGACACACCCACGGCAGATTGCTGCGCAGGTCGTCGCCGCGGAACATGGACACGATGTTGGGCACGATGAGGCCGAGGAACGGCAGCGCCCCCACGACGACCGTGACCACGCCGGTGGCGACGGCGATGAGTCCGGTGCCGAGCAGGATGATCCGGTTGTAGTTCAGCCCGACGTTGGTCGACACCTCCTCGCCCAAGCCCGCCACGGTGAATCGGTCGGCTGCGATGAAGACGGCGATTCCGACAAGGGCCACAATCCACAGCGCCTCGTATTGGCCGCGCAGCACCGAGGTGAAGCTTCCCGCGAACCAGACTCCGAGGCTCTGCAGCATGTCGGTCTGCAGCGCGATGAACGTCGACACCGAACCGACGACCGCACCGAGCATGATCCCCACGATCGGCACGATCAGCGAGGAGCGCAGCGACACCCGGCGCAGGAAAAGGAAGAACACCATCGTTCCGATGAATGCGGCGACGATGGCGCCGGTCATCCGTGCGACGATGCTGGCGTCGGGCATGAGGATCATCACCGTGAGCAGTCCGAGGCCGGCCCACTCGGTGGTTCCGGTTGTCGTGGGCTCGACGAAGCGGTTCTGGGTGAGCAGCTGCATGACCAGACCAGACATCGCCATCGCGGCGCCCGCCAGCACCAGCGCGATGGTGCGCGGGATGCGGGTGATCGCGAACATCTCGCCGCCGTTGTCTGCCCCGAAGATGTCGTAGACACCCGTGAACAGGGACAGGACGAGGAGGACGCCAACGCCGAGAACCCCGAGAAGCAGCTTCCAGTCGAAGAGCCTCTCGGGCGAACGGGTGCGTTCAGCGGTGGTTACGGTCATTGACTAGAGGAGCGGATTCAGTTCTTCTGCTCGAGCGCGTCCGCGAGCGTGTTGAAGAATTCCGTGTAGGTCTGGATGCCCTCGTTGGTGTAGGTGTCGGCGGGCATGTAGACGATGTTCGCGTCCTTGACCGCGGTGACATTCTTCAGCGCCTCGGAGCTCTCGAGGATCTCGCTCGCCGGAGAGAACGCGGGGTCGCCGGCCGCAACTGCCGCGTCGCGGTCCATCACGATGATCCAGTCCGGGTTGGATTCGGCGATGGCCTCGACCGAGATGTCATCCCCCTGGTGGTCGTCGCTGCCCTCGGGGATTTCGAGCGCGGGTGCGAAGCCGAAGATGTCGAACATCGGGCCGATCGTGCGGCCATTGCTGGGCGCGACGTAGCCGATCTCCCCGCCGGAGGTGTTGACACCCATCACGGTCTGGCCGGATTCGTAGGCGGCCTTGACCCGCTCGATGGCGGCGTCGAGTTCGGCGTTCAGCTTCTCGGCCTCGTCCTGCTTGCCGAAGATCTCGCCGAGCACCGTGGTCTGTCGCTTGAGTTCGGCGTCGAGTGGCTCGCCTTCACGGGGGTCGAGCTCGAGGATGGTGGCGTCGGGCGCGAGGTTCGCAAAGTCTTCGTGGAACTGGGCGAAGCGCTGACCGTTGATGATGAGGTCGGGTTCGACGGCGACGACCGCTTCAAGGTCGGGCTCACGGTGGTTTCCGAGATCCACGATCGAGTCGTCCGTGGTGTACGCGATCGTGTCCGGCATCAGGCTCACGGCCGCGGCGCTGAGCTCGATGCCCCAGTCGGACAGCGTCTCGAACGTGCGGTTGTCGGTCGCGACGACCGACCGCGGCGGGGTGGCGATCGTGTGCGTGCCGGTGTTGTCCACGACTTCGACGGACGCGCTCTGACTGCTGTCCGGCGCGGTGGCGGCGGGTGCTGAACTCGACGCGCACGCGGTCAGAGTGAGCGCGAGCCCCACCACAAGGGCTGCAGAGCGAATGGATGTCGCGGTCATTGTGTCCTTTTCGAAAATCGCCGAGCCCCCGAACAGGTCGGACTTATGCAGTTAGGTAAGACTAACCTAATCATCCAGAGTGACAAATCAGCGTGCTTGGCCAAGCGGGATCCGGCGGTCAGACTGGTCGCGTGAACCAACGGCCGAATTCGTGGGTGCTGCACGTCGACCTCGATCAGTTCATCGCGGCCGTCGAGGTGCTGCGACATCCCGAGCTCGCGGGCAAGCCGCTGATCGTCGGCGGGCGGGGTGACCCGACCGAGCGGGCCGTGGTCTCGACCGCGTCGTACGAGGCGCGCGAGTTCGGTGTGGGCTCCGGGATGCCGCTGCGCATTGCCGCGCGCAAGGCGCCGGACGCCGTGATCCTGCCGGTCGACGCCGAGGCCTACCTCGCGGCATCCGATGAGGTGATGGCCACCCTGCGGGCGCAGCCGGGAGCCACCGTGCAGGTGCTGGGCTGGGATGAGGCGTTCATCGGCGTGCAGACCGCGGACCCGGAGGGCTATGCCCGGCAGCTGCAACAGGCGGTGCTCGACCGGACCCGGCTGCACTGCAGTGTCGGCATCGGCGACACGCTCGTCCGGGCCAAGGTGGCCACCGGGTTCGGCAAACCCGGCGGAGTGTTCCGGCTCACCGCCGACAACTGGCTGGAGGTGATGGGCTACCGGCCCACCATCGACCTATGGGGCGTCGGCACCAAGATTTCGCAGCGTCTGGCCCGGCACGGCATCAGCACGGTCGCCGAGCTGGCCGCCGCCGATCCGAACGGTCTGGTGGCCGAGTTCGGCCCCAGAATGGGCCCGTGGTACGCCCAGCTCGGCCGGGGCGAGGGCGCGTCGGTCGTCGATGACACCCCGTGGGTGGCGCGCGGTCACAGTCGCGAAACGACGTACCAGCAGGACCTCACGACGTCCGGGCAGATCGAGGACGCGGTGCGGGAACTCGTGGAGCGGGTGCTGCAGGATGTCGCGGCCGAGGGCCGCCCGGTCGTCGGGGTGACCCTCAAGGTGCGCTACGCCCCGTTCGTCACCAAGATCTTCACCAGGAAGATCGCTGAGACCTTCGACGGAGAGGTCGTGCTGACCCAAGCGCTGGAGCTCCTCGGCAAGACAGAACGGGACCGGCCCATCCGACTGCTGGGGTTCCGGGCGGAGATGACCATGCCGGACCAGGCCCGGGACGGACACACACCGACACGCAGCGGCTGGTGAGGTCGCGGCATCCGCAATGCCCGCTGTCAGAATGGCCGCATGCATCCTCAGGTTCAGGTCCGCGAGCTGACGGCCGACGACGCGTCCGTCGGCGCGCCGCTGTTCGCGCTCTACCGCGAGTTCTACGGGCAGCCGTACGACGAGGGCGTGGCGGAGCGATTCCTGCGCGCTCGTCTGGACGGTGCGCAGTCGGTGGTGCTGATCGCCGAGTTGGATGGCGACCCTGTCGGGCTCATCCAGCTCTACCCCGGATTCTCGTCGATCGCGGCGGCACCGTCCTGGCACCTGAACGACCTGTATGTGCTGGACTCGGCGCGGGGACACGGCGTGGCCACCGCGCTGATGGCGGAGGCGGAGCGACTGGCGCGTTCGGCGGGAGCGGTCGAGCTGGTTCTGGAGACCGCGCACACGAACACCGTCGCGCAACGCCTTTACGAGCGCGAGGGGTACCGGCGCGATGCGGAGTACATCACGTACGAGAAGCCGCTCACCTAGCGCCCAGAACCAGGTCTAGGGCGGCGCGGCGCGACAGGGCGCGGCCCCGCGCACGCGCCGCCTCGAACTCCGCGGCTCGGTCCGAAGCGAGCATCCGATCGACGAACGGCTGGTAGGTGATGTATGACCGCTGCTCAATCAGGCCGGTGCGTTGCCGCGCCGTCTCGGCCGCACCGAGCAGCACTCCGGCGCGGTCGACGTCGCTGAGCAGGATCGCGCAGGCAGCCAAGCCCTCGAACGCATACCCGACGCCGTCCTCGTTGCCAAGCCGCAGCGAGAGCTCCAGATGCCGCGCGAACACCTCGGGATGCGCCTCGCCGAGCGCCAGGCGCGCCCAGCCGGCGTTCGTGAGGGTGACGCTCTCGACAAAGGGGTCGCCGATCCGGATCGCGTGCTCGAGCACGGCAAGGAAGATGGTGAGTGCTTCGTCGGCCCGTCCTTGAAAGAGCAGCACGCTGCCGAGCGCGCCGCGGAACAGACCCTCGAACGACGCGTCACCGTGGGCGACCACCAGCTCGATCGCCTGCCGCTCGAGCTGCTCGGCGCGGTGGAGGTCGGGTGGCGACGCCGAGGTGCAGGCGAGGCTCAGCACGGTACGGGCGCACGCCTCGCCGAATGTCTCGCCGGCGGCATGGAACAGCGCGATGCTCTCCTCGACAGGCCCCTGATCGACCCGGCTGCCAGGTTGCAGCAACGCTACCCACGACGAAAAAGCGAGCGCGATCGCCCGGGTCCGGCCCGATAGCGGCACGCCAGCTTCGAGGATCTGCTCCATCCACCCTTTCGCCTCCGGGAGGAGGGTGCGGATCCACCAGTAGAGCAGGAGGCGCCACACCGCGTCGGCCACGATATCCACCTCGCCGAGAGAGATCAGATGGCGGTATCCGGCGCGCAGGTTATCCCGTTCCGCCTGCAGCCTCGCGAGGGCGGCCAGCTGCGTGGTCCCGCGCAGCAACGGCTCGGTCTCGACCGACAGCCGCGCGTAGTGGTCGGCATGCGCACGACGGATGACCGCGGCATCCGCGCCCAGTTCGAACCGGGCGGTGGCCACCTCACGCACCGGGGCGAGCATCGAAAAGAAAGGCATGCCGGCCTCGTCGTGCTGGCGCAGGAGGCTGCTGTCTACGAGCTCGAGGAGCGTTTCGAGCAGGTCGGCCGTCCATGACCCGACCGCTTCAATCGCCTCGACCGCCTCAAGACTGAAGTCGCCCGCGAATACGCCCAAGCGCACGAACAGGGCCCCGGCGTCGGCCCCCAGCAGGTCGATGCTCCACTGAACCGTGGTCTCAATTGTGCGTTGGCGTTCCGGCACGTCGCGAGCGGCGGTTGTTAAAAGGGGAAGCACACGATCGAGCTTCGCGAGCATCACGCCCGGCGTGAGCGCACGGACACGGGCGGCCGCGAGCTCGATTGCCAGCGGCACCCCCTCAAGCGCCCGGCAAATGCGCGCGACATCCTCAGCGTTCTCTGCGGTCAGCGTGAACCGTGGGTCGGCGGCCTGTGCGCGATCGCCGAACAGCCGGACCGCTGGTGCATCGAGGATCTCGTCCACGGATCCTTTCGCCGGATCTGAAGGGACGCCGAGGGGTTCGACATCGAAGACGTACTCACCGCGCACCCGCAGCCTGGCGCGGCTCGTCACCAGGAAGGTCGCGTCGGGCAGATCAGCGAGCAGTGCGGCGATGACCGGTGCGGCGGCCATGACCTGCTCGAAGTTATCCAGCACGATGAGGTCACGATGGCCGGCCCGCGCGTTGGCGATGAGATCGGCCAGGGGGCCATCGCTCATCTCGCGAACGCCGAGCGCCCGCGCGATCGCGGGCACCACTTCGTCAGCGTCGCGCATGTGTTCAAGCGCCACGAAGGCCACTCGATCGAACCGTTCCCGGGCGAGCCGCGCGACCTCGATGGCGAGGCGGCTCTTGCCGATTCCGCCGGGGCCCGCCAGCGTGATGAGCCGCCGCGCGCTGTCATCGAGCCACGCGAGCAGTTCGGCGACCTCGCGTTCTCGGCCGATGAGTTGCGTGTACGGCGCCGGAAGGCGGTCCGTCGCCGCGGTGTCTGCGGTGTCTGCGGGGCTTGCTGCTGGCGCGCGCGACCTGTCGAATCGCTCCGCCAGGAGCGTCGCCAGGTCAGCCTCGATCAGTTCCGCGAGTTCCTCTGCCGTCGAGAACGGCTTGTATGAGGCGGTGTCGTCGTGTTGGATCCGCTCGAGGAGCGCGTGGAGCCGCTCCTGCCGCTCCCCCGGCTGCTTCACATACAGCAGCTTCGGCATGTCTGCCCGCGCCATCCGATACTCGTCTTCGAGGCCGGACACGTCCTCGCCCGGCGCGATCCAGCCGTATTGCTGCCAGTAGACGCCGACGAACACGTCGCTCTGCTGGAGGTAGGCCCGGTACAGCTCCCGCGGTGGGTGCGGCCGCGCACCGAGTTCGAACATGACGGGCGCGAGGCGCAACCGTTCAATCGCGCCGCGGGCTGCGCGCCGCTCGGGTTCGAGTTCGCGCAGGGTCGAGCTGACGAACACGCGCAGCCGCTGGTCGGGTGTGCGAATCACGGGCGAATCGGCCGGGCCGTTCACGGTGGCTCCGGCCTCAGCACGCATCCAACGCGGCGCAGCATGCTGCCATTCTCGGATGCGGCAAGCGCCGCCGTCCATGGGGTGGCTCGGGCGTGCGTCGGGCTGGCGTAGCGCTGTTAGCGCGCCAGCAGGGCATCGAGCCCGACTGCCATGGCCGCGGCGAGTCGGAAGTCGAGACGCGGGTCGGCCACCTTGACCGTGTACCGGTCGCGCAGCGTGAACTGGCGCTCGCTTGACATGACGGTCGCGCCGGACTTCTTGTCGGTGAAGTCGAAGTGGAACGAGAACGGAAGGTCAACGAACCGGCGGATGATGCCGACCACCTGGTTGCGCTCCTGCCCGTACGCCTCGACGCCCGGCCCGACCAGGTGGAAGCTCGAGCGCAGCAGGCTGGCACCGAAGTCCTTCTGGAACCAGCCGAGCGGCTGGCCCGCGCCATCGGTCACGTCGTACACGGCGGCGAGATCCAGCGCCTGTCGGGCCTTGAATGAGAACACCGCCTGGGTGCGCGCCTCGTCGGCGTAGAAGGTGACCTGCTCCTTCATCGCCATGCGCTTTTGTTGGGCGATCGCCACCAGGCGGCCCTCGGAGCCGTCGGGATTCGCCTCGCGCACCTCGTACCGGTTCACCATCATGGTGATGCGCTGCTTGATGAAGAATTGGCCAAGGTGCTGGAGCGTTCCGCTCGGCGGCATGTCGGTCACGCGCCGATCCTAGCGGCGAAGTATGGCCGGGCCGAGGATTTCTCCCCCGCCCGGCCAGGTCATCAGTCGCGGGTCTTCTTGGGCGTCGGGAGATCGACGTGCTTGATCATCTCCCCGCGGACGAAGTCCCACGCCTCCACGCGAACGCGGTCCTCGTACACCTTCACCCGCAGGCCGGTTGAGTGGTCGCCCTCGAGCCGGTCGCCCTCGTGGTCACTGCCATCCGGAACCGTGTTGTACGTGATGGCGCCGGTGTTCACCACCGGGAAGCCGCGGGCGTTGTCTGTGCCTACGGCGCGGTAACGGCCCCACCAGTCCTCGAGCTCGAGCGACATGTGGGTGTGGCTGGTGAAGAAGACGACGTTGGAGTACTTTCCGACGACCTCGGCGAACGATTCGAGGTCGTAGTAGTCGTGCTGGTTCCACGCGCTGTAGCTTGACGAGACGGTGTCCGGCAGCACGTGGTGGTTGAAGACCAGCGCCGGCTTGCCCTGCTTTGCCCAGTACGCCAAACGGGTATCCAGCCACCCGAGCTGCTCGTCCGAGATCTTGACGTACGGCTCAACCCCACCGCGGTCGGCGTCGCTGTAGTACTCGGTGTTGACGAGGATGATCGGCACCCCGTCGACAACCTCCTCACGCCAGACCTTGTCCTGCCCGGTGAACTCGAGGTAGCGGTCGATGTATGTCTCCGACCCCTCCGCGCCCAGCATCTCGTGGTTGCCGATCGTGAAGTACGTGCGGCCGGAATCGTGCGGCACTTCATTCGTCGCTGCTTCGAACTCGTCGTACAGCGCCTCGGAGCCGAGGTCGACGTAGTCGCCGTTGACGACCATGGCGCCGGCCGGGTCCTGCATCTCGTTGAGCTGAGCCACTGCCGACTTGTACTGCGGGATGGCGCCCTGGATGTCGCTGATCACATCGACGACGGCGTAGGCCTCGCCCTCGACCTTCCCCATCGGTTCGGTCACCTCGACGTTGTCGATTGCCCAGAACCAGTCGTTCTGCGAGTCGTTGTATGACCAGCTGAAGCTCGCGGTGCGCGCGCCGTCTGGCACGTCGACGGTAAGCAGTTCATGCGAGCTCATCTTGTCTGCGGTGTACCGCGAAAGCTCCTGCGCGGGGCCCCCGTCGAAGGAGACGCTGACGGTAGCGTGCTGCGGGGCGGCGCCCTGGCGGTAGTGGGAGTCGAAGCGCAACTCCACGACATCCTGTTTCTTCACGTCGATCTGCGGCGACTGGAGCGCCGTGGTCATCCGGTCGTGCTCGGCCAGGCGCTGGTGGCGGCTCTCCGCCACAGCGAAGGTGCCGTGACCCCGGGTGAAGTAGTGGCGCTGTTCGGTGCCCACCGCCCAGGTCCAGTCACGGACGTTGGTGAAGGCCCAGCCCGCCCAGCGCTCTTCGCCGGTGCTGAACTCCGAATTGCGGATGCTCCAATCCTCTGGCGCATCGCGGGCAAAGCCGGTCGGCGTCTTGACTGACTCGAAGTCCTCACTCCACAGCGTGGTGCGGGTCAGCTCCACGGCATCCTTACCCAGCTTGTCGGTCTGGCCTGCTGGCTCTGCGTTTGCGGCAGAGATGTTCGCCGACGCCAGCCCGACAAGAGCGAGGACGGAGGCTGCCGCGATAGTTCGTGATCGTGTTCTGGTGGGTTTCATGCTTTCCTCCGGTTCCGAGTTTTCCTTGCCTTACCAACGTATGCACGAGGGATGGCCCCAACACGTCCGCCGGGTGGCCGCCCGGTTACGTGACGGCAAACCCCCACATCGGGGGACATCACGTCGCCCTTGCTGTGGGGTCGTGTCAGGGTGTCAAATCGACTCATACGATGCGGGATCACGCATGCGACGTCGGGAGTTCCTCATGTCGGCTAAAGGCGCGAATGGTTCGTCGAAAAGCTCGGGCCGAAGCAGTCCCGAGCGTCGTCGAGCCGATGCGGGGATGGGAACGCCCGTCGATCACCCCGAGAGCATCCGCAACATCGCGCTGGTCGGTCGCTCGGGGGCGGGCAAGACGATGCTCGCCGAAGCTCTGCTCGCCGCCACGGGCGCGATAAACCGGATGGGTTCGATCGTGGACGGCACGACGGTGAGCGACTCAGACCCGTCGGAGATCCATCAGCAACGCTCGGTGTCGCTCGCCGTGCTGCCGCTGACCGTTGACGACGTCACGGTGAACCTGCTGGATACGCCGGGCTACGCCGATTTCATCGGCGACCTGCGCGCCGGGTTGCGCGCGGCGGATGCGGCGCTGTTCGTGGTGTCAGCCGTTGACGGGGTCGACGTGGCAACCACCGCGCTGTGGTCGGAATGCGAACGGGTCGGGATGCCGCGGGCCGTCGTGATCAGCAGGATCGACCATCCCCGGGCTCACTATGAGGCCGTCCTGGCAGCCTGCCAGGAGGCCTTCGGCACCGCGGTGCTGCCGCTCTACCTCCCGATTCGCACCGACGGCGCGATCACCGGATTGCTCGGATTACTGTCCGGCACGGTGCCCGAGGGCGAACATGCCGACGCCGAGGCGGCACGCGGAGCGCTCATCGAGGGCATCATCGCCGAGAGCGAGGATGAAACGTTGATGGACCGCTACCTCGGCGGGGAAGAGATCGGCCTCGACATCCTGATCAGTGATCTGGAAACCGCCGTCGCCGGCGGTTCGTTCTTTCCGGTGCTGGCCGCCTCCGCGGAGGCAGGCGTGGGGATCGCGGAATTGCTGGAGATTATGACGCGGGCGTTCCCGTCGCCGCTGGAGCGTGCGCTGCCCCGGGTGACGGATCTTGACGGCAACCCGGCGGGGCCGCTGACCTGTGATCCCGCGGGGCCGCTCGTCGGCGAGGTGGTGCGCACCACCATCGATTCGTTCCTCGGCAGGGTCTGCCTGGTGCGGGTGTTCTCCGGCACCCTGAGCGAGAACCGAACGGTGCACATCGCCGGGCACGGGCTGTCCGATCGCGGTCACCAGGATCACGACAGCGACGAACGGGTCACCCACCTGCAGTCTCCGCTCGGCGCTAGCCTGCGACCGGTGCCGTACAGCGTGGCGGGTGACATCTGTGCGCTCACCAAACTGGTCAGCGCCGAAACTGGCGACACCGTGTCCGATCGGGAGTCGCCGCTGCTGGTGGAGACCTGGGAGATGCCCGAACCACTGATGCCGGTTGCGGTGCAGGCGGCGGCGCACGGCGATGAAGACGCCCTGGCCAGGAGCCTGGGCAAGGTCGCCGCGGTCGATCCCACGCTCCGCGTCGAACGGAATTCTGAGACACATCAGCTGGTGCTGTGGTGCATGGGCGAGGCGCACGCCGAGGTGGTGCTGGACCGGCTGCGCGCCCAGGGCGTCAAGCTGCGCACGGTGGAGGTGATCACGCCACTGCGGGAGACGTTTGCCGCGGCATCCGCTGCCCGTGGCCGGTACGTCAAGCAATCCGGCGGTCATGGTCAATTTGCCATCTGCGACATCGAGGTCGAACCGCTCGAGCGCGGTGCGGGCTTCGAGTTCGTCGACAAGGTCGTCGGCGGGGTGGTTCCCGGGCAGTACATCGGGTCGGTCGAGAAGGGTGTGCGGGAGCAGATGCAGAAGGGCGTCTCCGCAGGATTTCCCGTCGTGGACATCCGGGTCAGGCTCGTTGGCGGCAAGGCACACAGCGTGGACTCTTCGGATGCCGCGTTCCAGGCTGCCGGGGCGCTGGCACTGCGCGAGGCGGCGTCGGGCACCCGCATCCAGCTGCTGGAACCGGTCTCTGCCGTCACCATCAGCGTGCCGGACGACTATGTGGGGGCAGTGATGACCGATTTGTCGACTCGGCGGGGCCGCATGACCGGAACGACGTCGTCGGGCGAGGAGCGCACGGAGATCAATGCCGAGATTCCGGATGACGAGCTCAAGCGGTACACGATCGAGCTCCGCGCCCTGACCGCGGGTACCGGGCAGTTCCGCCGCACCTACCTGCGGCACGAACCGGCGCCGGCCAGCGCCGCCGTGCACGCCTGAGCGCGGCTGAGCGCGTCGGAGCGCGCCGGCGGTTGCGCTGCGCCAGAAACGCAGGTTACCCGGCACCCAGGCCAGCATCGCGGGCCCGCGCGACCGCCTCGGCGCGGCCGGCGACGTGCAGCTTCGCGAAGACGTTAGACACGTGGTTCCGCACCGTCTTGTCGCTGACGAACAGGCGGCGGGCGACCTCAGCGTTGGTGAGCCCGCGAGCGACCAGGTCGAGCACCTCATGCTCGCGCGCGGTGAGCGCCGAGAACGGTCCGGCATCGGCCCGTGAGTTGCCTCCGGCGAAGAATGACAGCACCCGCTCGGCGATCGCCGGCGAGAACACCACCTCGCCGCGTGAGGCGGCCGCGAGCGATCGTTCGATCTCGGCGCGGTCGGCGCCCTTCAGCAGGTATCCGCGCGCACCGGCGCGCAACGCCGCGAAGATGGAGTCGTCTCCCTCGAGCATCGTCAGCACGAGCACCGCGATGCCGGGCGCCGCCTCGGTGATCTGCCGGGTGGCCTCCACCCCGCTCAGCAGCGGCAGGTTCAAGTCCATGATGACGACATCCGGCTGCAGCTCGTTGGCAAGCCGTACCGCCTCGACGCCGTCCGCCGCCTCACCCACCACCTCGGTGCCGGGCATGGTCGCGATCACGGTCACGAGTCCCTCCCGGTACAGCGGATGGTCGTCGACCACCAGCACGCGCGCGGTCATGCGAGGCGCCCTGCGGGTTGAGTGTCCGCGAGCCGGTCAACCGGGAGTCGCGTGGGCACTGGCCGCTCGGCGGGAACCTGCGTGGCCAGCGGAATCCGGGCGCTCAGCCGGGTGCCCAGTGCACTCGTCGCCAGGCAGAGCTCACCGCCGAGTTCCTCGGCGCGCAGTCGCATCGAGGTGAGGCCCAGCCCGGGCACCGGCTCGGCGGGCAGTCCGCGCCCGTCGTCGAAGACCTCGATCTCGAGGTTGCCGCCCGCCACCGCCAGCCGCACCTGCACGGAAGATCCGCCGGCATGACGCACCGCGTTTGTCACCGCCTCGGCGACGATCCGGTAGGCGGCCACATCAAGGGCTGCCGACAGCCCGGCCAGGTCCGGGACATCCGCGGTCACCGGCACAGCGGGGGTCGACATGCGCGCCGCGAGCTCGTGCACGGATGCCGCGAGGCCGAACTCGTCGAGGGTGGGCGGGCGCAGCTCATGCACCAATGCGCGCACGTCGCCGACTGCCTGGTTCAGTCGCGGCGCGAGGCGCGCGATCAGGGCGGCCGCAGCATCCGGATCATCCACGGCAAGCTTCAGCGCGGCTTCCGCCTGCAGTGCGACTGCGGCGAGCGCGGGTCCGATGTCGTCGTGGAGGTCGCGCCGCAGCTGTCGCCGCTCCTCCTCCCGGGCGACGACGACCGCCTCGCGCGCCCGCTGCACCTCGTGCGCGAGCAACACGGTGTGCGCCGCGACGCCGGCCTGCGTCGCCAGTCGCGCGAGCACGAGGTGATCGGAGGCATCCAGCCCGCCGGGGCGGTGCACCATCAGTTCACCGGTGGGCAGGCCGCCGTAAGTGAGCGACACCCGGGCGACGCCGGTCGCGACATCCGTCTCGATGGAATCTCCGAACACCGCTGTGTTTCCGAAAACCGCCGTGGTGCCGTCGACGAGAACCAGCCGGGCACCGGATGCGCGCAGCGACCGGGTGACCTGCTCGACGACGGCGGGCAGCACCCGGGTCGACAGCTCTTGCGGGTCGGATGCCGCGGCCAACCGGTCCCCCAGGCGGGCCAGCGCCACATGCGGTTCCTCGACATCCCCATGCACCCGCAGGTTGACCCAACGCTGCAGGCGAGCGTGCAGCGGCAAGGCGACCAGCGCCGCCAGTGCCGTCGCGACCACCGGGGCGCCGGTCCAGTCGCCGAGGATGCTGCCGAGCAGCCACACACTCGTCAGGTAGACGACGATCACCGCAGCCGACAGTGCGGCATAGGTGATCGAGCGGGAGATGACGACATCGATCTCCCACAGCCCGTGGCGGAGCACCGCGATGCCCAGGGCGATCGGCACCGGCAGCATGGCCAGACCGGCGATCACCTCGGTGGGTCCGGCGGGGAACGCGCGGGCAAGGCCCGCGAGCACTAACGTGCCGGCGGCGCCGAGCAGCAGCCATTTGAGCTGCTGCCGGGCCAGGCCGCCGGAGCGGCGCCAGCGGGCCGCGAGCGAGGCGATCGCCAGGGCCGTGGAGACGAGGAGCAGCACTCCGACACCGATCACCGTCACCGGATGGGTGGCCAGCGACATCCCGATCGGGTTCACCAGCTCGCGCAGCTCCAGCGGGAAGTCCTGCTGGTCGTATGGCGTGATGGCCCAGACGGTCGACGCGACGACCAGCGTGGCGACGGAGAGCCACAACGCCGGGCGCCACCGCGGCGAGGTGACCTCACCACGCGGCAGCACGTGCGGCAGCACCGAGAGGATGGCAACGTAAGCGACCACCCACAGCCAGGAGCCGATCCAGAGCGCGAAGCCGGCGAGCGGAACAGCACCGAGCCACGCCCACTCCATCGCCAACAGGGCGAGCCCCGAGGACGCTCCGATGGCGGCCGTGACCCGGCGGATCCACACCGCGTCGCTGCGGCGCAGCACCACCGACACGGCGCCATAGGCGATCGCTGTCGCCAGCCCCATGAACCAGAAGGAGGGCGTGTGCACCCGATCTGCGGCCGCGTTGACCGCATGGAGCAGCCCGCCGAGTATCCCGGTGACGACGGCGACAAGGCCTCCTACGGCTCCCATCCGCCCAGTATGGCGGCGATCAGGCGCATCGGCACGGGACAGGAAGTCCCAATCGAAGACGGGACGGGTGCCCCTCGCCGCTGGGACAGGTCCACCGCCAGCGTTATGCCATGACAACTCAGACCAACTCAGAAGTCCTGTCCCCCGAGCGCCGGACGGCAACGCGCCGTCCGCCGGCTACTGTGATCGTCGCCTCCGTTCTCACCGTCCTGCTCGCCTCGGTGGGCACCTACGGTGCGATCTACTTCTCCGGCCTCGACGGGTACGGTCCGGTGGATGCCACGTTCCTGTCCATGTACGGCTACTTGTCCCTGATCGGGATTGTGTCGGTGATCGCGCAGTTTAGGGGCAGCGGCATCGGCCAGGCCGGCGTGATCGCCTGGGGAATCTTCATGGCGCTATTCACCCTGGTGAAGCTGGTCACCATCCAGGAGACCGAGGCGATCAGTTTCGGCGTGGTCGCGCTCATCGTGGTTGCTCTGGAGCTCTCTCCCCCGACGCGACGCTTTGTCCGTTCGCGACAGGCACGGGCCGCTCGCTCCTGATCACATGACACCATCGGGATAGGAAGGCCCAGATATACACCAAGGGGTGTCACGATGACCGGGATGGCTGCTGTGCTGCACGACGGCTCCACGATTGACGTGGTGGCGGTGGGCGACGGCCGGGCGGTGCTGCTGCCGATCCGAACCGTCCCGTACGACTCGGCGACCGCGGAGACGATGCGGGCCTGGGGCGCCGATCCGGATGCCGGCCCGACCGTGATCGCCGGCCTCCGTGACGCGGGCTTCCGGGTGATCGCGGCCGATCTGGAAGGCCACCGGATGGCGCATCCCGCCGCCAAGACGTTGACGCCAGAGTCGCTGAGCCAGGACCTGCTGGCGATTGCGGATGCCGCGGACGTTGACCGTTTCGCGTACGCCGGCTACTCCTGGCTGGCGTTGTGCGGGCTGCAGCTCGCTATCCGCACCGATCGACTGTGGGCACTGGCGATGGGCGGGTATCCGCCGATGGGTGGACCGTACCGCGAGATGCTGGCCGTGACTCGCGCCGCGCACGCCGAGTCGACCGCGCCCCAGTCAACCGCGCCCGGCAGCCCCGTCGACGTCGAGCCGGGCGACTGGGATTCCGCTCAGGTGACGACGACTCCTTCACAGACCCGTCAGTTCGTCACCTTGTACGAAGCACTGCAGGACTTCGATGACGCCCGGGCGGCGCGTGAGCTGACGATCCCCCGCCTCGCCTATGCGGGCGCCGGCGACGAGATCTCCTACAGCCCGCGGTGGGGTGGCGTCACCGTGCGTATCGCTCCCCCACTCCGCGAGCATCAGGCCGAGCTGGAAGCGGCCGGCTGGACCATACGGCTCCTTCCCGGCCGCGACCACATCGGCGCGATGCGCAGCGACGTGACCCTGCCACTGCTGACAACGTGGTTGAGATCCGTCGCCTAAGACAGCCGAACGCTGCTGTCAGGACTGCCGGATCGTGAGGATCTGCTCGGCTCGCCCGACCGGACCGCGCGCGTCGTGCAGCACGGTGGAGGTGAGTCCGATGCCGTCCGGGCCGAAGCTGACCGAGTTCGCCAACCCGAGCCACTGGCCGGCCGGCTCCCGATACAAGTGCACCTGCAGGTCGACGTTCGGGAACAGGTAGTCACCCGGCCCCGGCTTCACCCTGCTGGCGATCCCATTGCTCGTGTCGACCATGCCGATCAGGCGGGCGACATCCGAGTACGACGCGTTGCCGACCAACGGATGCGCGGTGCGCAACCACACTCGTCCGCGACCGGTCGCGTGGCCGGGCGCCGGACGCGCGTCGATCGACCGGATGTAGCCGCCCGGCCACTCGGACAGATCCAGCGGTTCCGCAAACTCGTCGGGTCCCGGCATCCGCTCGTCTTCGATTGCCGCGACCGCAGTCGTGTCGGAGCGCTGCAGTCGCCAGGCCGTCGCCCGCACCGCCGTGCGACCGTCCGACACCAGTTCGGCCTGCAGCAGCTCGATCGTGCGACCGGGGCGCAGCATCGTGGTGCGCACCTCGAACTCGCCGTCGGGAATCAGCCCCAGGATGTCGAAACTGATCCGCGCCATCCGCAACTCTGGCCGCGGCTGGAACTGCTCGAGGCAGTGCGTGAGGATGCCCGACACCGGTGCCATGTGCTGCTCATGCGCATTCCATGCCCCTTGAGCGTGCACCGTGGACTCGAAACGGCCATTCCCGCGCGCAAAGTAGTAGGGCTCAGGACTGGTCACGCTGCACAGCCTAGCCACCGGCCCCTATGCTGATCGCGTGTCCCGGTGCCCTCGCTCCGCCGTTCGGAGCCAACCCGCATGAGAGCCGTCGTCTATGACCGCTATGGGCCGCCCGATGTGCTGAGGGTCGAGGAGATTCCGGTGCCGGTGCCGCGGGCGAATCAAGTGCTGGTACAGGTGGCCGCGACATCCGTCAACCTGTCGGATTGGGAGGGGCTGACCGGAAGTCCGGGGTATGCGCGAATGGGCGGTTTTCGCGCACCGCGGCGTCGGGTGCTTGGCTCCGATATCGCCGGACGGGTCACCGCGGTCGGCGCTGGCGTCACCCGGTTCCGCGTCGGCGATGAGGTGTACGGCGACAACCTGAGCCTCATGGGCGGCTTCGCCGAGTACGCGGTCGCACCGGAAGCCTCGCTCGCGCACAAACCTCAGCAGTTGACGTTCGCGGAGGCGTCGACCCTGCCGCAGGCGGGCGCGATCGCCCTGCAGGGAACCGCCCGCGCTCGCCGCGGGCAGCGCGTGCTCATCAACGGGGCGGGTGGCGGAGCGGGTTCGTTCGCGATCCAGCTGGCCAAGCTCGCCGGGGCGCACGTAACCGGCGTCGACAACGCGCGCAAGCTCGACTTCATGCGCCAGCTCGGCGCCGACGAGGTGGTCGACTATCGCCGTGAGGACTTCACCCGGCTGGAACCGTATGACCTCGTGCTCGATCTCGTCGCGCACCGATCCGTGTTCGCCTACCGCAGGGCGTTGGCGCCCGGCGGCCGATACCGCTGCGTCGGTGGAACCGTGCGGACGCTGCTGCGAGTTGTGACGGTCGGCGCCGCGGTTGGCTGGCTCACCGGCCGTTCGCTGGGGGTTCTCCTCGTGAAGGCGGGGCCGGCGCACTTCGAGCCCGTCGCCGAGCGCTGCGTCGCCGGCGACCTGCGCATCCACCTTGACCGCACCTTCTCGCTCGAGGAGGTGCCCCAGGCTCTCGCCTACGTCGGCGAAGGTCGTGCGCTCGGCAAGGTGGTCGTCACCCCCTGAAGTCGTCACCCCCTGAAACAACCGTGAGGAGTTCCCATGCGCGCCAGAATCAACGTGACAAGCGTCTTCGTCGATGACCAGGCGAAGGCTCTCGCCTTCTACACCGAAAAGCTCGGGTTCGTGCTCAAGAACGATGTGCCGGTGGGGCAATTCCGCTGGCTCACCGTGGTCGGCGCTGACGATCCGGATGGGGTCGAGCTGCTACTCGAGCCGGATGACCACCCCGCGGCCAAGGCTTACAAACGTGCGCTCGTGCAGGACGGCATCCCCGCCGCCTCGTTCGCGGTGGACGACGTCGCCGCCGCCCACCGTGAACTCGAAGCGCAGGGCGTTACCTTCACCCAGCCACCGACCCCGATGGGCCCCGTGGTCACCGCGGTGCTCGACGACACCTGCGGCAACCTCATCCAGCTGGCGAGTCCCGCGTGAGCATGGCCGGGTAACGCTGAAGCCGGTCACGCACCCCGTGGGCAGTACAGCTAGGCCAGCGGGAACACGATTCGGGTGCGCCAGGTCGCGGGGTCTGGGTTCGCGTCCGGTCCCGTGAGGTAGTCCTCCCACATCGGCTCGGCGGGAGTGAGCTTCTGGTCCTGCATCCACGCGGTGACCTTGGCGTAGGTCTCGGTCATCGAGTCATAGCTTCCGATGTGGATGATTGCGACCGCCGGGCCAGCCGGCAGCTCCTCCACCTCAAGTCCGGGTGACCGTGCGACTGCGCCCGCCACCGGGAACCCCGCAAGCACGTCGAACCCGTGCTCCGGATCGCCTCGATACACCGCGACCGGCGGCCCGGCCACCTCAGCACCCTGTTCCTGCAGCGCCGAATACGCCTTGTCGAATGCGCGGCCGAAAAACTCCGGCATGTCCTCGGGCATCACCATCTCGCGAACTCCGAGCACCGTGCGCGGGGTGACGCTGATGCGTTCGATGTCCATGCCGCTCTCGTCCGACGCGGCCCCGCCCGTTTCCTGGAACAGACCTATGACGTTGCCTTCGGGGTCGCGGAACCGGGCCATCCATCCAATGGTGGGGATCGCCTGTTTCTCGGTGAGCGTCTCGCCGCCGGCCGCACGAATCTTCGTCAGTGCTTCGTCGATGTCCGGAACACCCACGTAGACGAGCACACCGTCGGGCGCTTCCGAGCGAGGCGTGAGCGCCCCCTCCGCTCCCGGTCCGGCTGGAGCCCCGGTGGTCATCGTCCAACTAGTCCACAGGACCCCACTTGCTCACGGTCCAGCCGCAGACCTCGGCGTAGAACCGGCTGGCGCGGTCAGAGTCATCGATCGGGATCTCGAAGTGCATCACACGGCTGGTCATGCTCGAATGATAGGAACGCCGGCAACATGAATCCAGTGCCAAGAGTCCCCGGTGCCGGTACCGGGCTGACCGAAGGGTGGACGATGACGTCGAATGATTCACCAACGCAGTCTGGGGGTAACGAAAGCGTTGGGGAGATCTCATGGTCCGATGCTGCCGTCCTCGTCGGGGTGCTCGGGCATCTTCAGGTGATCGTCGATCAGGACGATCCAGCCTTGATCGACCCGCTCCTGAGGCGCCTCCGACGCGACCTCGTGCGATACGGCCTTGTCCAGTCGGATGCGCGGGATGACCTAGTCACCGGCATCGACCAGCTCATCGTGCGGATTCGAAAGCGCGCACTGCATGAGCAATGGCCAGAGCACGATTCCTGACGAACGGACGCATCCCTCATGCTCGTGCAACACTGTGACGAGTGAGGGAGGGTTCGATGCGTTCTTCTGAGCCGAAACCGGGGAATCCGTGGCCGCACGACATGGTCATCACCATCGAGAACGCGCCGCACATGCTCCACGAGCTTCTCTGGATCCGCGAGGCGTGGAACCTGCGGGTGACGGGAGCGGATCTGCCACCGCTCCTGACCAACACTCCCGCACCCGCGGACGCCGATCGTCCAGCCTCCGTTGCTGAGTGGCGCGACGGCTGGGCCGAGCTCTGGCGAGAGTGCCTGGCCCATGCGGGAGAAGTTCACGACCCGTTGATGTTCGATCGGCTTACGCAGAGCGCTATCGGGTCCGATGACCGGACGACATTGCTCGGGAAGCTGCGCGGGCCGTCGTGGCGCGACCGGTTCGGCGATGAGGCACTCACAGAGGCTTTCGACGACTGGAATCGCGCGCAATTCGAAACACTGACGTCAGGGCTGCCACTGCCCTATGACGAGTCACCCGAGCGAAAGTCGCTCGACGTGCTCATCACCGCGTGGCGCGGGGGGTTGACGAAGCTGGTTCTCATTCCCTGTCGCGGGACGTTCACGCGGCCGATCGGGCAGTCATCTCTCTTGCTCACGGACGAGACCCGTAACGACCCGATCCGGTACTCCGAGGCGCTCCGAAGCGTCGGATCTGCTACGAAAGAGTCGAGATGACCACTCTCCCGTCATTGGTCGGCGTGATCGGCGGAGGCCGGATGGGTGCCGGGATCGCTCAGGTATTCGCGCAGGCGGGAGCCTCCGTCATCGTGATCGAGCGCGACGCTGCCGCCGTAGATCAGGCACGCGCTCGCCTCGATGATGGGGTTTCGAAGGCAGCTGCGCGCGATTCAGCGGTGGACGCCGGCGCCGTTCTCGGTCGACTGGTTGTCAGCGCCGACTATGAAACGTTGGCGACGGCGGGGCTGGTGGTCGAGGCTGTTCCGGAGGTGTTCTCGCTGAAAGTCGAGGCGCTAGGGAAAGCGGAGCAGATCGTCGGGGAGTCCTCGTGGCTTGCGACGAATACGTCGTCCCTGTCGGTCACGGGGCTGGCTGATCGACTCCAGCGACCCGCCCGCCTCTGCGGCCTGCACTTCTTCAATCCCGTGCCTGGCTCAGCGCTCGTGGAGATCGTCCTGACCGGTAGCACTGAGCCAGAGCTGCGACTACAGGCCACGACCTGGGTCGAGGCTCTAGGCAAGACTCCTATCGTCGTCAAAGACGCGCCGGGTTTTGCGAGCTCCCGGCTGGGTGTGGCGATCGCCCTGGAGGCGATGCGGATGCTCGAGGAGGGAGTGGCGAGCGCGGAAGACATCGACACGGCGATGGTGCTCGGCTATCGGCATGCGACCGGACCGCTGCGCACCTCGGACCTGGTGGGACTGGATGTGCGCCTCGGGATCGCCGAGTACCTGCACGAAGCCCTGGGCGAACGGTTCGCTCCCCCGCAGATCCTGCGCGACAAGGTCGCCGCAGGCGAACTCGGACGCAAGACCGGTCGCGGGTTCTTCGACTATTCCGCCGATCCGCGGTAGTGAACGCCATGCGCGATGAGAGCAGAAACCCGTTTCTTCCACCTTCTGAGCCTCGCATCAGGGTCCGGCTCATAGCCGGGTTAACGCTAGGTGTCGTGGCCCTTGCCGCAGCGATCACGTTTGCCGTGATTGCGCTTGCCCCACCCGCCGATCCAACACCCAGCGGGCCCGCAACCGCGCTCCCTGACGTTGCCGCGGAGCAACTGGCCTTACCGCCGATCGGCGTCGAGATCTACGACTGGTTGAACGGGTTGCAGATGTCCCTCGATGGTGACGCCCGCTATGGAACCGTTGCGATCTCAGAAGATCGGGAAACCGTGACAATCACCTGGCATGGCGAACCCAGCGACGAACTCGCCGCCATCATCGACGAAGCGCCAGACACCATTACCGTTGCCCTTCAGCACGCGGAGTTCCTACCCGGAGAACTCAACGCGCTCGTCGTGCGAACCCCGGGGCTGATCCCGGACTTCCAAGTGGCGATGGCCGGCATGGAGAACGACGGCTCAGGGATATGGGTCGGCATCGTGGAACTCCCCGATGGAAACAGCCTGGCCGACGTCGGCACCGCATTCGCCGAGGCACTCGGACGCCCCGACGTGCCTGTGCGCGTCGAGCTGTCTGGTGCGGTTATGCCCATCAACGGCTGACAGGCGCCAACTCCACTGTTGTGTCCCAGGTTCCATCGCTGATTTTCGACGTTGCCGCTAGTGTGAGCGCATGTCGGCCATTGAAGCTTCCGATCACCGTACGCGCCCCGTTCGTTTCCGATGGACTTCGGTCAGTGTGTCACTCATCGTGGCCGGACTGTTTCTCGGGTCCGCTGTACTGCAGCTCGTGGCCTCGCTCCAGCGGTGGGGAGGCTCGTGGATGCGCGACGGTTTATCGATCGAAGACCATCTCTTTGATTACTCTTTTCCTTCGGCTCCGTGGGAGCCCATCGGCACGGCGGCTGAGCTCTTTGGTGTTGGCACCCTGCTCCTGGCGTTCGGCGTCTTGGTGATGCCACTCGGCGTCTTGGCTGAGACGCGTGCCGACTCACGTCGCGGTCTGGCCGGCTTCGTGGTCGTGGTCGAGGTCGTGCTTGCCTTCCTTGTCGCCGGATCGTTCGGCGTCCACGGAGCGCATGCCCTCGTCTCGGGGCTGACCGGCACTCCTTCTCCGCTGCAACACTCATCGGCGCTGGGCTTAGTCGGGCTCGTCGGTCTGATCGCCCTCATTTTGCTGTGGGGGCGCAAGTCGCAGGCGGCGGCGGTGGCCTGCGTGTTCCTGATCGGCTCTACTGGGCTGGGCCACATCTTGGCTACCTATGTGATCGCGCCTCTCATCGCCGGCATATCGCACGACACGACCCCGTGGAGCGAGACGGTCGTTGCGGCGTCGACGGCCGCGGCGGGGGTCGCGATGCTCATCGCGGCCGGGGCGACGGTTCGTCGCAGGGCGCCACGCGCGGCCTGACTACATCTGCGAGATGTCGATGCCCGTGACGGGCTTGCCGGCCCGCTCGTACACGAGCCAGCTCGCGCCCTTCGGGAAACCCTGCGGCGGCTGCGCCAGCCTGAACGCCGCCGGCACGCCGGTGCCGTCGGCGAAGAGCCGCTTGCCCGAGCCGAACGTCACCGGGTAGAGGAAGAGGTTCAGCCGGTCAACCAGGTCGGCCTCAAGGAGTGACCGCACCAGGTTGCCGCTGCCGATCACGTGGATCTCATCGAATCGGTCCTTCAGCGCGCGCACGTCTGTCGCGACATCCGAAAGCGCAGTCGTGCCCTCCCACGCCGGGTCAGTCAGCGAGTGCGACACGACGAACTTCGGCAGCGCGTTGAAGGTCGACGCGATCGGGTCATCGTCGCCCTGATTCGGCCAGTAGGACGCGAAGATGTCGTAGGTCTTGCGGCCGAGCAGCAGCGCGTCCATGCGCTGGATGCCGGCGCCGATCGCCTCGCCCGATTCCGTGTCGAAGTATGGGGCCTGCCAGCCGCCGAATTCGAAGCCGCCCTCGCGGTCCTCGTCGGGGCCGCCGGGCGCCTGGTAGACCCCGTCGAGGGTGATGAACAGGTCAACCGAGAGGATTCCCACGATTGGCTCCTTCCGTCGTTCCCCCAATCTCTCGTGGCGTCATCGCGACGTCAACCACTGGCTTTTGGCGTTGAGGCGCATTATGGGTCGGCTATCGGTACCCTCGCACTATGGCCTCAGTCGATGATGATGATGTGCCCACAGCGGATGCTCGTGTCCTTCAGCCGGAACAGCCGGAAGGTCCGCTTCAGGCTTACCTGCCGAATCTGGATAAGATCTCGCGGTCGTCGTTCCGGAAGGGAACGGTCAGCCGACGCCGCATCAATCGTGCGCTCGGCACGCTCGGCCTCGTGATTGTTGTGATTGCGCTACTCATCCTCGGCAGCACATTCTGAGCCTGCCGTTCCGTCGGACCTAAGCCGCCGACCTGAGAGCAACCACCGTCGTCGATCGGACTTGGCCATGATCTTGCCGGTTAAGCACCGAACTCGTGGCGCCCGGTGGATGGATCTTCGGGACGCCGTGTGAAGAGTTCCGCGAGCACCAGCGCTGCCTGGGTCTCGGCCGGGCGTTCGGCGACGCCGTGTCCCAGGACGGCCTGAATCCGGTCGAGCCGGTTGATCAGCGTATTGCGGTGCAGAAAGAGCCGTTCAGCTGCCGGAGCGATGCGCATCCGCGTGTCGAAAAATGTCCGGAGTGTGTTGCGCAGGTCGGCCATTTCTGGGCTGTCCGTGGCGAGATCACGAAGCTCATGCTCGACAAACCAGCGGGCGCGTTCCTCGTCCCGGCTCAGGACGATCGCTAACGCAGCGTCGCCGTAGGAGACTCCGCCGTTGTCGCCCAGACTGCCGGCCAGCCGCAGCGCATCGGACGCTTCCAGAAAGGTTCGCCGAAATCCGTCGGGCCCCGGGTGTGGTTCGCCAATGCCAACGAGCAGTGGTGCCGGCACGCGTAGATCCTCGACTCGTGGTGTGCGCGCCGGGCGATCTGTGGTCACCCAGAGGTGAACCGTCCCAGCGCTCGTTTCATATCGCAGCATTCGTTCGCTGCCGACTACCCGAGCAAACAAGTGCACGAGGCCATCCAAGACTCGCCGTTCGACCGTGCCTCCCGGAGGTACTCCGATGGCACAACTTAGATGCCAGCCGATCAGCGGGATCCGCAGCAGCTGTGTGACCGCTTCGACATCCACGGGCTCTGCCGTCACCAGCAATTCAATCGCGCTCCGAATGCGAACCTGCTCAGCCAGGTAAACACGCCGGCGCTCCTCGACGATCGCATCGGTTGCTGCGCCGATCCACGCATCCATCGTTCCGGTAACCGATGTCGCCAAGGCCGGGACGACGCCGATGCCATCTGGACGCACGCCTAGGGCGGCATCTATCAGGAGCGACAGCCACTCACGCTGCATGCTCCGCAATGCTTGGGTGATATCCGACAACGGGATACCCCGCGCAACGATGTCTTCGGCGAGATCACGATCGATCGCCCCCGTGTCTACTGGCAGCCTGTCCTGGTCCGCGAGGCGGAGCAAGGTGGCGGTGAGAACGTGCCGGGTAAACGTTCGAATGATCGGCCACGGTGCGAGCGAGTCGTGAATCTGCCCGTGCAGTGCGGTGAGGGACTGTTCCACGGCGCCGGCCACCCACCGGGTTGCACCGTCTCCCAATCGGGATCGTAGTTGCTCGGCCTCGTCCACTGCCAGCGAAGCCGGTCCGAGGTCACCGTCCCAATCGAGCGTGGCGATGACCTTCGCCAGCGAGTCTGCGGTCGACACACGGTCAGCCTAGCCGCAGGAGTGCAGAGTGCACATGGTTGCGTCGAGGGCCGCGACAGAGCGCACGATGACCCGAATACCGATCCACGGGAGGGTTGATGAGTCGCGGAAAGCCGCGCAAATCCAAACAAAAAACCAACGTGATCTGGAGGTCACACTATGTCCGAACACAATGTTATCGCCGTCCCCTTCGAGGACCGCAGCAGCGCGTACCAGGCGCTCAGCGAGCTCAAGGGCGCCGGTCTGGAGGGGCGAGTCGAGGTGCTCGCCGCGAGCATCGTCACCCGTGACGAGCAGGGCCGACTCGACGCCCCTGAGGGAGGCGACACCTTGGGTGGCGCCGCCACTTTGGGAGGCAGCCTGATTGGGAGCATGATCGGCGTCATCGGCGGCCCGATCGGGATGCTGTTCGGGTGGACCGGAGGCCTGATGGTTGGAGGGGCCTTCGACATCCGTCGTGCGGATGCATCCGACAGCGTGCTCGAAGAGATCAGCCACTACATCCCCCTGGGCGGCACGGCCGTCGTCGCGGAGGTCAACGAGTACGCCGCCGAGGTCGTGGACAAGCTGATGACTGAGCAGGGCGGGACCGTGTATCGGCGTCCCGCCGAGGTGGTGCTCACCGAGCTCGAGGCCGCAGAGGACGCCTACCGGAAGGCGCAGAAGGAAGCCGACCGGGCAGCGCGCGAACAGTGGAAGGCGGAGCGCCGCCAGAACGCCGAGGAGCGCAAGGCGGCCCTCAAGGAGAAGCTCGACATCCACTAAGGCGCCCGGCCGATCGGGGCACCGAGCGCGTTCCGACGCGCACGGTCGCCCCGATCGCCGCTCCTTGGGGCCATCGGCGAGCAGTTGCTCTGTTGGCTCACGACAACCGAAACCAAACCGAACGGATTCGCAATCATGGAAACCGAACGACGAGTGCTCGTAACCGGCGGCCTAACCGATGGACACGGCATACGAGCGGCGCGGATGACGCAGCAAGTCCGGGAGGCGCTGTACGCGTCCATCACTGGCGTCGCCACTCTGTTGGTCATGATCCCGTTGTCTGAGGCGTTCACCGGACGATCCGCCGCGAGCAGCCTTGTCGGCACCATGGGCGGACTGTTTGCCGCGAGCCTTGTCGCCGAAACGATCGCGCACGCCAGCGAGCGCGGAGGAGCAACGCGGCGTAGCACGATGCGCCGCATCCTTGTAGCGTCGATCCGCGCTCTCGAAATCACCGTCGTGCCCGCCGTTCTTCTGCTGCTCAGCGACACCGGCATCTGGAGTCTGAGGACGGGGCTGACTCTCTCGATTGCGGCTCTCACCCTCACCCAGCTCCTGCTCGTTCTCTGGGGCTTGCGCGGGAGCGCCACCACGAAGGGGCAGAAAGTGGGCTACCTGCTGCTCCAGCTGGCCGCCGTCGGCGGAGTCGTCCTGCTCAAGGTCGCCGTCCATTAGCCCACCCATCCAACGAACGAAGGAGCAGCATGCGATCCCGAAGTAGGTACCTGGACCGACCCACGACCGAAATAGTCCAAAGCGGGCAGCAGGATCACGCGAATTTGGAGACTTCCGGCTCCGCGCCCGCCAACACGCCTCGGGCATCCCGTTCGCGGCTTTGGAGCGACGGTCTTGGGCGCGCCGGGACCCGCGGAGCGCAGATACTCCTCGTCGGCACGGTCGTCGTGGCACTGGTCTGGCTACTCAGCCGCCTGTCGATCGTCACGATCCCTCTTGTGCTGGCGCTCATTTTCGCAGCCGCGTTCACACCGTGGATGGAGTGGACGCGACGACACAGCGTCCCGCCCGCCCTTGGCGCCGCGCTCACACTCTTGTTCCTCCTCGCGGTGATCACCGGCGCTCTCGTCTTCGTCGTGGGATCCGTCAGCGACGAATGGCGCGAGCTCACGGTCAAGGCCGAGGATGGCTTCCAGCGCGTTCTGGCCTGGGTGCAGACTCTGCCGTTCTCACCGGACCAGCGTCAATTGAAGGACTTTGGCGAGCAGATCAGCGGTTTCGTCACGAGCGCCGAGTTCGGATCCGGAGCACTCGGCGGAATCGGCGCCGTTAGCGAAGTCAGCGCGAGTCTCGGGATGATGGCAATCATCCTCTTCTTCCTACTCAAAGACGGCCCGCAGATGTGGGAGTTCCTCGTCCGACCCTTCGAGGGAATCGCCTACGACCGCGCAGAGCGAATCAGGCGCAAGACGGACAATGTCTTCGGTGGCTACATCCGCAGCACCGCCGCCGCTGCACTGTTCGACGCCGTGGGAATCTTCATCGGTTTAGCCATTCTGCAGGTCCCCCTCGCGGTACCGCTCGCGATTCTCACGCTCCTACTCGCCTTCATCCCAATTATCGGCGCTGTGAGCGGGGGTGTTGTCGCCGCCTTGGTTGCCCTTGTCAGCAACGGACCGCTCAACGCGGCACTCGTCGTGCTGGCCGTTATCATCGTCAATCAGCTCGAAGGGAACGTCCTGAAGCCGATCCTGATGGCCAGGACCGTCAGCCTCCATGCATTGGTCGTGCTCGTCGTCATCGCCGCGGGCACGGCCGTCGGCGGAATCATAGGAGCCCTACTCGCCGTCCCGGTTACTGCCGCCGCCTGGGGCGTCGTGCAAGTGTGGGACGGCGACAACGTCCCGGCACGCTGGGCACGCCCGAAGACGCGCGATCGGCCAGCACCCCGCTCGGGCGAAACGCAGTGACCCGTTGCTGCCCATTTAGGTCCGGCATCTGGCCTGCGAGCGAAGGAGACACGATTCAGGCTGCGCTGAGCTGTGGCGCCCATCAATGGCGAACCCGGCAGCGGCGATCCCGACAACAGTTAGAGCGTCTGCAAGAAACTAGTCCCGCTCCGAAGGTGGCGACTCCGCTGATGATTGCCACACGTCGTTTGAACGGGCTGGTCTTGGTCCAAGGATCGTGACGGCGGTCAGGTGAACTGCTCCCCTGGAGTTGGACTGAGAAATTCAGTTCCATCTCTCGGGGAGCAGTTCAGCGAGGAGGGGCCTTCACGTTGCAGGTTAGAGGTGGCCGGCTTCGCCTTCGACGGTTTCCTCGAGCACCGTCTCGAAGTCGTGGCGCTTAGGCTCGCGCACCGCGATGATGACCAGGGCGGCAACAACCGTGCAGAGGGCCGCGGCGACCCATAGCCCGATCTGCATGCCGTCGATGAAGGCCCCGTTAACGCTCGGGAATCCTTCGAAGACCACTCCGGCGGATGCCGCTTCGACCGCGTCTGCGGGAAGTGTGGTCGCCCCCACGGCGGGGATCACCTGGGCGGCGACGATCGCGGACAGAACGGCGGTGCCGATGGCGCCGCCAACCTGGATGCAGGTGGTCTGGAAACCGCTGGCCACGCCGGCAAGGTGCACCGGCGCGCCGCCGACGATGAGGTCCGCGCCCGACGGGATGGCGAAGCCGGAACCGAACGCAATGATCACGAACGGGATGGCCATCAGCCAGTAGGACGTGTCAACGTCGACCAGCGTCAGCATCGCGAGTCCGATCGCCATCAGGCCGAGACCCATGGCGGCGACCTTGCGGGGGCCGATCTTCGAGGTGAGCAGCGCGCCGATGGGTGCGGACGGGATCGCGAAAGCGCTCATCGGCAGCATCATCAGCCCCGCCGTGGCGGTGCCGTTGCCGAGCGAGTTCATCAGGAACAGGGTCAACAGGAACGTGACGCCGAGGATCGCGAAGAAGTTCGCCAGGAAGACGAGGCCACCGACGCTGACGCCGGCCGTTTTGAAGAGGCCCAGCGGGATGAGCGGGTTCGCCACGCGGCTCTCGACGATCACGAACAGCGCAAACAGCACGACGGCGGCGGCGAAAACACCGATGGTCGCAGCACTCCCCCAGCCCCAGCTCTGAGCCTGAACCACTGCGAAGACGACGGCGAACAGCGCGCCGGCCAGCAGGATGATGCCGAGGATGTCGATGCCGCCATCCTTCTCGACAGCCGTCTCACGGATGACCATGGCGGCCATGACGACGCCGAGGATCGCGATGGGGACATTGATATAGAAGACCCACTCCCAGCCCAGACTCTGCACCAACAGACCACTCACGAGCGGGCCGCCGGCGATGGACACCGAGGACACGCCACCCCAGATGCCCACAGCCATGCCGAACTTCTCACGCGGGAAGGTAGACCGGAGCAGAGCAATCGTCTGCGGCATCAGCAGTGCCGCGCTCACACCCTGCAGAGCACGGAAGACGAGCACGCCTTCGATGCTTCCAACAAGGCCGATCGCGACGCTGGTGATGCCGAAGAGGATGACACCAAGGATGTACATCTTCTTGCTGCCGAAGCGGTCACCGAGCTTGCCTGCCGGAATGAGGCAGACGGCTAGCGCGAGCAGGTAGGCGTTGATGATCCACTGCAGCTCGCCGAAGGTGGCGCCGAGATCTGCCTGGATGGCCGGGTTGGCGATGTGCACGACGGTGGAGTCGAGCCCGACCATGAACAGGCCGAAGCACACGGCGATCAGGGTGAGCGCGGGATTGCCCTTGCGCGTTGAGGGCGGAACGTCAGTTCCGGGACGGGTGGAAACGGAGGCCACAGGCAGCTTCTTTCAACAATCAGAACAATATGATTGCATAATCATAATTGACTGATGAGATGCGCAATGCCAACCCTGCTCGGCGAGTGCGGGCGACTAGTCGCGTTGTGGCACGACTGAGCCGTGCGCCGCGACGATGGTCCAGGCAGCCCCTTGTTTGTGCCAAGTGCGGGTGTAGGCAAGCTGGGCGTCAAGTGGTTCGCCACCGACCTTGCCCGCAAGGTGAAGCGTCACGCGGGTGATCCCCACCGAGTCGAACACTTGCACGTCGCGCTGCAACTCGTGCACCTCGGTAAAGACAAGCGAACCTGACCGGTGTGCCGCCATATCTGCCGCTTTGTCGATCGTCAGCCCATCCGGCCCGAGAAAACGCACGTGGTCGTGGAGTAGGCCATCCAATTCGTCGATGTCGTTTCGCCGAAGGGCATCCTGAAAGCGCGATTCGGCTGCACCGAGGGCAACGATCTCATGGTCAGTCACGCGCCAACAGTATCGGCCGTTCCCCACGACTGCTCCATAGTCGCCATTGTCGTGCCGTCGATTACAAACTCTTCCCGATGTCCCAGAGTCGGTCCGGGCGACCATCGATAGCCTCGGAGACGGCCATCGCCTGTCCATCAGACAGCGACGCGACATAGTCGAGCACGCCCCGGCCCGTTCCAAGCCGGCGCTCATCGCCCGGGAGGATCGGTGGCGTGCCGTCGTCGGGCGGGCTGCGACGTAGCTGGTCATACCCGTCCGTGGCGATCTCGACGAGCTCCTTGAGCCTGAGCGGTACCCGGTACTGGTCGTGCGGATCCTCAAACCAGGCCATCAGACCTTTCACCGCGCGCACGAGCACTCTGCTCAGCCCTCGCTGATACATCGCGATGTCTGACCGATTGAGCACGAAGTGCCTGTGCACGAACTTCAGTACCTCGACCTCGTGCCATGCCAGCCGATCCAGGGTGACAAGACCCGTCCGAGGATTGTCGGCTGGCGCGAGCACGACGGAGCCCTGCAAATGACGAATCCAACGGCTGGTGAACGACGAGAGTGCCCGCTCGGATGCGATCGAGCCGTCGAATGCCTCGGCCAGCAGCCCGCTGACGAGATCGTCGGCGACGTTGTTCACCGCATCCACGAAGGCATCATCGTCGGCGATCCACGGGTCGTCCCGCCGCAGCTTCCTCCGCAACAACTCGAGCGCGCTCCCGGATCGGGCGCGTCGGGCGAGCAGCTGACCCTCGTACATGGCGCCGAACTCCGCGGCATGACTGATCCATTCCCGGAACTCGCGCGCGACCGCCCAATGGCTGAGCAGCCCGGCACGGTGGAAATCGTCGATGTCGTGAATCGAGTAGGCGATGTCGTCTGCAATGTCCATCACCGAACCCTCCAGAGACTGTTGCAACGGCAACACACCACGCGAGGCCGTGCGCGCGTCCGCAAGATCGGAGGCGTCGAGGTAATACGCCGAGTACTTCCGCACGCTCAGTTCTCCATCGATCCACCGGAGCCCCGGGGGGAGCGCTCCCGCATCCAGTTCGGAGATGTCGACGGCCGGGGTCCAGGGGTACTTCGCCACCGCGGAACGGGTCGCCGCGGTAAGGTTCAGCCCCCTCGATGGCCCGTGGCACACGTCAAGTGTGGCGAGGATGCGGTACGTCTGGGCGTTGCCCTCGAAGCCGTCGAGCAAGCCGAGCGACTCCCGCGCCAGCCGGTCGAGCACGTCCTCCCCCAGATGGCCGAACGGCGGATGACCCAGGTCGTGCGCGCTCGCGGCGGCCTGCGCGACCACGGTATCGCACACATACTCCGGCGGAAGAGTGGGCGATGATTTGAGAAGCGCGCCCACCTTGACCGCGACCGAGCGGGCAACCGCCGTCACCTTCAAGGAGTGCGTGAGACGGTTGTGCACCAGAGGTCCGGCACTGGTCTGGCCGACCACTTGGGTCACTGCCGAGAGCCTGGCGTAGTACGGCGAAAAGCGGATACGTTCCAGGTCGCGACGGAAGGGTGTGTCACCGTCGATCTGCTGCGAATCGAACGTCTCGATTTCCCTACGATGTGTCCGCGTCATCAAGCTCCTCCGACAACAGCTTGGCAGCACGTGCGACCTCGCGTAAGTCGAGTCGACGGGTCTTTCTCTCGATGGCCCGCAGGATGTGACGGGTCGCGAGTCGGTGACAACCCGTGCCGATCACCGCAAGGCGGTACATACGGCCGTAGAGGCCGGGAACGGCCGCGCACGACTGGGCGCGCAGCAGTGTGGGACCTTTCGGTGTTCCGGAGAGCACGAACGTGAGGGCATAACGGGAGAACCGGTGCCGACCGATCAGCCTCATGAGTTCGGAAGGCACTGCGGCGTCCACCGCGAAGCCGGAGCGCGGCTCGGTGCCGAGTATCCACGCCAGTGGATGGCGGTCGCGGAGGTTCAAGGACGACTCGACATGGCTCCGCAACGCGGCCCACACCAAGGCCCGTGAGGCGTCGATTCTGATCATGTGCTCGTCCACGAAGGGCAAGCGGCCACCGCCGTCCCTAGCCACGTCTTGAATCATCGTCCCTTCCTGCGGTCTACGGTTCACCCGTGGAACGTCGGGCCTGGTTCGCCTCGCGCATAACCGCCCAGGCGTCCGCGACCGGACCCAGATGTCCGAGCTTGTCTGGGTTGAGCACCGCGCGGATCGTCTGGATCCGCCCGTCGAGGATGTCGAGCGCCAAGGCGTTGAGGACCTTGCCGTCCCGGTCACGGAAGATCGCGCCCGGCTGACCGTTTAGCTCGTGCAGTTCCACGACGACGCCGATCCGGGCGAACGGCGGAACGATCGCGGCCAGCACCCGGGCCACGTTATCGGCGCCGAAGACGCCCTTGCCCCAGAGTGGGGCCTTGCCGCCGCTGTCGCCGACCATCTGAACGTCAGCGGTGAGGAGCTCCCGCAGCCCGTCGACCTCCCCTTTTCTGAAGGCGTCAAAGAATCGCTCGGCGAGTTCTTCTCGCTCCCGACGGTCGGTCTCAAACCGAGATCGTCCGGCGTCCATGTGGCGGCGCGCCCGCACCGCGAGCTGGCGGCACGCCGCCTCCGACCGCCCCACCGCCGACGCAACCTCCGGAAAGCTGAAGCCGAACACCTCCCGCAGCACGAAGACCGCCCTCTCCAGTGGGCTCAGCCGCTCAAGCAGCAGCAGGGCCGCCATCGATACCGAGTCGGCCAGCTCCGCCGAGCGCTCAGGGTCCTCATACGGGTCGGTCAGCAACGGCTCGGGGAACCACGAACCGACGTACTCCTCCCGCCGGACGCGGGCCGACCGCAGCACATCGATCGAGATGCGGGTCACCACAGCACACAGGAACGCCTTGGTCGAAATGGGTTGAGTCGGGCTGGCCTGGTAGCGCAGCCAGGTCTCTTGGACTGCGTCGTCGGCCTCGCTCACGCTGCTCAGGATCCGGTAGGCGATCGAGAACAGCAGCGGCCGCAGGTCCTGGAACTCCTCGGCCCGGATCACGCGAGCTCCTCCTTAAAGCCTTGACGCCAGGAGGGGTAGCGCAGTTTCCAGCCGAGTTCCCGCTTGGCCTTGGCGTTGGAGAAGCCGCGCCCGTCGGTCATCATCGTCGTCGCCACTTCCCCGGCCAGCGGCCGGGCCAGCCAGGCGGGCACGCGCATGGGCCGCTTCGCTCCCGCGCACGCGGCCAGGTAGGGCAGCCACTCGCTGGCCGGGGCCGGTTCGTCGTCGACAATGTTGAACACGCCCCTCGCCTGCTGCTCCACAGCCAGCAGGGTACCGCTCGCCGCGTCGTCCAGATGCACCCACGAGCAGTAGCCGGTGCCGCCCCCGACGATCGGGAACTGCCGCTTGCGCACGGGCTCGACCAGGCCATCGGTGGCGCCGGGCCCGTAGAACCAGCCGTAGCGCAGCACCGCACCGCCGGCCTTGACGACCGCGTCCTCAACGTGACCGAGAGCAGCCATCCCAGGCTCCGCCGGCGTCCCCGTCATCGGGTCCACCGAGTCCTGCTCAGTCTTCACCCAGCCGCCCTCCCGGATGCCGTTCCAGGCGGCGTAACTCTGCGCGACGAAATGCTCGACGCCTGTCGCCTCGGCGGCGGCCAACAGGTGGTCCGTCCCCTCGGTACGCAGCCGGTTGGTACCGGCGAACCACCGATCCATGTGTTTCATATCCGACTTGCCGGCGTGTGCCACGGAGATCGCGGTCATCTGATGCACGATCACGTCCGGCCGGGCGGCCGCCACCGCCTCACCGACCGACGCCGCATCCAATCCGTCCATCACGACGCCCCCAGCTCCCATTTGCTCCAGCAGACCCAGCTTCGCCGCGCTCGTCGTCGTAGCCGTCACCTCGTGTCCACTCTCTATCAGTCGCGGCACCAGCCGCCGCCCCAGAACTCCGGTCCCACCTGCCACGAATACTCGCATGACGATCACCTTCCTGATCAGAATCTGCCTTCGAAAGACAAGACGAGGCAGCCCGACCCTCTGTGACATGTCTGCCTGCATGTCACAGAGGGGCGGACTGTCTCGTCTCAGGTTTCACAGGCAGGAAGACACGTTCTGAGAAGAACACACCATCCCATCGAAGGAGCTAGTCGTGAGCGAGTACACCACACACCACAAGATCGCGTTGATTACCGGGGCAAACAAAGGGATCGGCCGTGCAGCTGCCGAACAACTCGCCGCGCTGGGAATGACGGTCCTGATCGGCGCCAGAGACCCTCGGCGCGGCGAGGAGACCGCTGCTGCGCTGCGCGCCGTAGGCAGCGACGCGTACGCGGTCACCCTGGACGTCACCGACCCGACCACCGTTCAGGAGGCCGCGAATCAGGTCGAGCAGCGCTTCGGCCACCTCGACGTGCTAATCAACAACGCCGGCATCACGGGCTCCGGGCAAGTCTCACCTGAAGACGCCTACGATCAGATCCCTAGCTCCGTCGATCTCGACATGGTCCGGGTGGTGTTCGAGACCAACGTCTTCGGGGTGATCGCGGTGACCAACGCCATGCTGCCGCTGCTGCGGCGGTCACCGGCGCCGCGCATCGTGAACGTCAGCAGTCACGCCGCATCGCTGACCATTTTCAGCGACCCGGACGGCCCCATGGCAACACTGCTACCGTCGGCCGCGTATTCGCCGTCCAAGACCGCGCTGACAGCACTGACAGTGCAGTACGCCAATGAGCTGCGGAAGGATGGCATCCTCGTTAACGCCGCCGCCCCCGGCTACGTCGACACGGAGAGCAACAACCACAGCGGTTACCTTTCGGTCGCGCAGGGCGCCACGGTATTGGTACGCCTGGCCACGCTCGGCGCGGACGGACCGACGGCCGGGTTCTTCAGCGAAGACGGCCCGGTGCCCTGGTGATGGTGCCGCTGATAACCCTGCAAGGAGAAACCCTCATGAACCTGGCTCTATGGATCGTTGCCGGACTGCTTGCCGCCGAGTTCAAGTTCATGGTGGCGGACCTGGTCTATCTCGCTCTGGCCGCCTTCGTGGCGTGGGGCCGCTTCGGACCCGAGGCGTTCAGCGGCTGACCTGATAGCTGACTGCTGTCGCCGATGCCGCCGACAGTCAACAGAAGGGTAACGCGCGCTTCTACGGTTACTTCTTGATCTCGTAGCGCAGGAGTACCACGCCGTTTTCGAACGGGGTGGCCTCGAGCAGCTTCAGGTCTTGCTGATCCTCGAACATGCGCGTTCCCTTGCCGCGTGACACTGGGCAGACCCGCATCTGGACTTCGTCGACGACGCCGGCGTCCAGCAGGGAGCGCATGAGTGTCAAGCTCCCCCACAGCCAGATGTCCTTGCCGCTCTGCTCCTTGAGCTCCCGGATGGTGGCGGCCGGGTCGCGCGTCACGGTGGCGGCGGAAAAATCGCCCCAGGGGGCGTCATCCAGCTTCGATGAGGCGACGAACTTGGTGAGATTGTTGAGCTTCTCGCCGTACTCGCCCTGCTCGTCGGCGGACGGCCAGTAGTCCTTGGACTGGGCGTAGGTATTCGCGCCGAGAATCATCGTGTCGACCGAGTCGATGAATCCCATCACGCTTGCCTTGAACGCACTGGTGTCGGTCTCGGAGAAGGGCTCCCCTGACACGAAGCTGAGCCCGCCGTCCTCCTCCGCTGCGATGTTGTCGACGGTAACCCACTGCTGGACTATGAGTTTTCGCATGGCGCCAACCGTAGCCCGCTGGCGCGCGGTCGACGAGCCCCAGCTCGTAGTGCTGGTCGGGGCCGGCGCGGTGTTCGTCAGTGGCGAGAATCCTCGGTCGCCTACACTGCGTGGCATGACGATCTACCGGATGGATCACGTCGGCGTTGTCGTCGAGGATCTCGCGGCTGCTATCGCGTTCTTTGTCGAACTGGGCCTGGAACTGGAGGGCGAGGCAGCAGTCGAGGGTGAATGGGTGGACCAGCTCCTTGGGCTGGACGGCGTCCGAGCGGACATCGCCGTCGTGCGGACGCCGGACGGTCACAGCCGAGTCGAGCTGTCGACGTTCCACACGCCGGTGGCCACCCGTAATGCGCCGAGGGCGCCGATGAACACCCCGGGCATCCCTCGCATCACGTTCGTCGTCGACGTCCTCGACGACGTCCTCGACCGCCTACGCACCCACGGCGCCGCACTCGTGGGCGAGGTGGCGCAGTACGGGAACATCTACCGGTATTGCTACGTCCGCGGCCCCGACGGCATCATCATCGGGCTGGTCGAGGAGCTCAGCTGAACGACGCTCCGAGCATCGGCATCACCGTGTCCGGCCCCTCAACGGGACTCCTAGCGCGATTCGCAGACCCGCTTCAGGTCGACCAGGTCCTGGTGCAGTGCCTTCTTCGCGGCACCGGCGAACAGCACGCCGATGATGCTTGCAGCGCGGGCGCCCATTGAGATCGGAATGCCCTCGAAGGTCATGTCGACGCGGGTGCCACTGCGCTCGGCTGTGAAACGGTACTCGCTGCGATAGTGGGTGCCGCGGGACTCCGCCTCGGCCACGTAGGACGCATCCTGCTCATACCCGGTGACCCACATCTCCTCGGTCGCCTCCTTGCCGAACATCGTGCGGGTTTCCCGCCATCTGGTGCCCACGTTGAGCTGCGCGGGACCGGCGAGCACCTCGAGCTCCGTGATGGCGCCGATGTTGGCCGCGGCATTCTCGAGGTCGCAGAAGACCTCGAATACCCGTGCACGGTCGGCGTCGATGTTGATGCTGTCCTGGATTTTCATGCACTCCCCTGTGGCGGTCCGCCCATCCCCGCGGGGTAAGGCTGTGCCAACCGTAGCTTGCACGGCAAGCGTTCGGCCGCATTTCACACAGCGAACGCGTCAGTCGAATTCGACGCTGGTCTGGCGCGGATAGGCTCCGCCGGCCAGCTTCACGAGGCGGGCGTGTGCGTATTCGCACACGAGCGCATGACGATAAACCATCTGCGGCACATCCACGTTGGAGTCCATCCAGAGGCTCAGTCCCCCGACCTTCCAGTGCCGGAAGGTGTCGTCGTCGCAGACGAGCGCGAGGATCTCGAGCAACGAGTCGTCGAACCGGATGGAGTGCACCGCGCGGCGGTACTCCTCGACCGTGAGCGCCATCGAGAAAGGGATGTTCATGAAGCACAGGGCCGTCTGGATGTCGAGGCGGAGCAGCCGGCGGCGCTGGCGTTCGGCGTCGAGTGGCGGGATGTCGAGCTGGGTGAAGTTAAGCGTCGCCGGTCGCGTTAGCGGCGTCGCATCGAGGGCGATGAGCACGTCGTAGACGTTGATGTCGTGCTCGACGACGGCGTGGTCGCCGAGCCCGGCGAGGGCCTCGGGTCGCAGCGTGACAGGCTCCATCGCGACCGGTGTGTTGCGGATGATGAAGTTGACGAGGTTGGTTTCGATGACGAAGTGCCGGATGAGCAGGTCGACGGCATCGGGCGAGACGAACCGCCGCAGGAACCACACGCACAACCAGTCCATCGTGCCCAGCGACATCCACCGGAACGGGAGCACGCGCTTGACGATCGAGATGAGCGCGACTAAGACGCGGGAGAACACGCGCGCGATCGGGTAGAGCCACCGCCGGGACAGGCGCCGCTGGTCGTCGATGATCTGCCGCACCACAGCGCGGTCGAGGGGCACGGAGGGATCGGCGTACACCGCCTCCCACATGCTGGGGTCGGAGCGCACGAACTCCGCCACGTCAGCGGTCCAGCTCTTCTAGCTGCAGCGCGTAGAGCCGGGCGACCACCTGCGCGCAGCGGACGATCTCGTCGGCTGCCGCGTCATTGATCATCCCGGAGGTCAGGATCGCCTCGAGGTTGCCGGTGTGCTCGCCGTCCGCCTCTTGGTGGTACTGCATGAAGTGCACCTGATTGTCGGCGAGCCCGAGCACCTCCTGGAATCTGGCGGCCCACCCCCAGGCGCGCTTCGCGCCAAGCCCTTCGATGATGAACATCGCGCCGAGCAGCCCGACCGGGTTCGGCCGGTCCGCGTAGTGGAACATGTACCCGGAGAGTGCTTCGGAGCCGATGTTCTTGCGGCCGCTGCGCAGTTCATCGAGGGAGCCCCCGATCGCGACATAGTCGCGTTCGAGCATGAGGTAGTCGCGGTGCTCCTCCTCGGCGTGGCGGATCGCCGCCGCCCGCAGCTCGAAGTGGTCGATGTCGAAGCTTGATGCAGCCCGGGAGATCCACGGCGACCCATCGACGACCTGCTGGCGCAGGTTGAAGAGCAGCCGCCTGTAGTCATCGATGGTCACCGTGCCGTCGGCGAGCCGGCTCAGCACGGGCACGTGCGCGAGGCGCTCTTCGAGCTCGATCCACACGTCGGCAAGCCGGTCGGAAAGACTCTCCCCGCCCGCGGTCGGCATGGTGGCGGGGGCGGTCGTCGTGTTGGTCGTCATGTCGATGCTCCTTGTTGAACGGGTGGGGCGACCACGGTGAGGTGGGCGAAAGCGAACGAGAATCGTCCCGACTCGGGGACTGCCAACAGCACCGTCTCGCCGGGGGCGAATCGGCCCGTGCGCCAGGCCTCTTCGAGGGCGATGAAGATGCTCGCTGACCCGGTGTTGCCGCGGGTCTCGAGGTTCGAGAACCAACGGTCGGTGTCAAGCGTTGGGATGCGGCGGCGCAGCGCATCGAACGCGACATCCCGGAACATGTTCGTGCTGTAGTGGCATATGACGTGGTCGAGGTGTTTGACGTCGACGAGTCCGATGTCAACAAGTTCCTCGAACTGCCGAATTCCGGCCTCGGCGAGCTCGTCCAGCATTCTCACGTCCTGCCGCAGCACGAACATGCCCCTTGCCTCGGCGTCGGCGACGCCGACATCCTGCCAGGTATTGCCGACGGTCGACTCGGCACCGTCCATGCCGGAACGCATGCACACGTCATGCTCATGCGCGAGGGAGACCTGCCGCACCCAGTCGACGCGCAGCGATGGCTTGCTCGGGTGCGGCTGGAATTCAACGACGACGGCACCAGCACCGTCGGACAGCATCCAGCGGAGGAAGTGGGAGTCCATACCGGCGCGGATGCCATCGAAACGACGCTGCCGCAGACTGCGGCTCGGCAATTCCGAGCCGACGACCGCGGCGCGAGCATGGTCGCCGAGCCGGATCTTACTCACGGCCGCATCGAGTGCAGCAAGACTGGATGCGCACACGCCCGACGCGGACAACAGCTGCATCGGTCCGCCGCCGAGACGACCGTGCACCATCGACGCGAAGCCTGGCACGAGCACGTCGCCCATCGTGGTCGCGCACGCCAGCATTCGCACGTCGGCCGCGTCGATCCCCCGATCGTCGAACGCCGCGCGGAGAGCCTTGACGGCGAGTTCCTCATTGAGCTCGGTGGGCTCGCCGTGCTGGTCGAGCGCGTAGTGCCGCTGCCGGATGCCGTTCGAGTCGAGGATTCGGCGGCGGATGCGCTCGGTGACCGGATCGGTGCCGCCGAGCCGTGCGGCGATCCCATCGTTGTCAACCGGATCTCCCGGAAGGTACCGGCCGAAACCCGTGAGATACGCCGTCGCAGTGCCCATGGTGACGACACTAAGCGCAGGGTCAGGTTCAGTGAGGGATATTCGCTGTCGCGGCGCGCCCTTTCGCTGCCGCAGTACGCTGGACTATCCAGCACGATCGCGAGGAGACCCCTATGGCAGCGAAGCAGCCCGCGATGTCGCCGTCGGACCTGCCGGTCGCGGAGGTGCTCGACCGCGCCACGGGCCCTCGGCGTGCCGAGGCCGACGAACTACTCGCGATGCTCGGCGAGATCAGCGGCGAGCAGCCGGTCGTGTGGGCGGGCCGCATCATCGGTTTCGGAGAGTTCGAGTACCGCTACGAGAGCGGGCGCGGCGGCCTCTCTCCCCTGCTCGCCTTCGCGCCGGGCCCGACGAAGCACACGTTCTACCTCGTCAACGATTTCTCGGAGCGCTGGCCCGACCTCGTAGCAAGGCTCGGCAAACACCGTGCGAGCAAGGTCTGCCTCTACCTCACTCGGTTGATGGGAGTGGATCGCAGCGCGCTGCGCATGCTGCTGGAGCACTCGCTCGCCGAGACGCGGTCGCAGGTGCGCTGACGCCGAACGCTTAAGGCCGGCGCAGGAACGGTCCCGGTACGGTGATCGGGAACCTCGATGGCCGACATCCGCTCACCTTAGCGGAGACGTCGAGAGGCCTGTCAAGCGAGCAGCGGGGCGGTTCTCGCCGGATATGACGACTCGGATGCGCGCATTCCTGGAAAGCTACGCCTCCTCGCGTGCTCGGACGAATCGGGCTAGCCTGACGCGCATGGCCCAGGCAGCCTCGCCCGCGCGCGCCTGGATTGGGACGATCGTCTTCCTGCTCCTCGCGCCCGGCGTCGTCGCGGGCCTCATCCCCTGGCTCATCTCGGGTTGGCGGTGGCACGATTGGGGCGGCGCGGCCTGGGTCGTCGTGCCAATCGCCTGGATCGCGATCGCTGTCGGGGTGGCCTTCCTCCTGCACGCCTTTGCGCTGTTCGCCCTGCACGGCGGAACGCCCGCTCCGGTTGCTCCGACCGAGACGCTCGTCGTGACGGGGGTCTACCGGTTCGTGCGCAACCCGATGTACCTCGCGGTGCTCGTGATCATCCTCGGCCAGGCGTTGTTGTTCGGCAGCTGGTGGCTCCTGCTCTACGCCGCTATCGCTCTCGCCGCGGTCGTCGCGTTCGTGAAGGGCTACGAGGAGCCGACCCTCACTCGTACCTACGGCGAGCAGTACCTCGACTACCGCCGGAACGTCCCGGGGTGGTGGCCGCGGCTCACGCCGTGGCGGGCGTGAGGGCGCTCCCGAAAAGGGTCCATCCCGTCCGGCCCGGCCATGCTCGCTGGCGCATTTCTCCCACTCGCCCTGCGCCTTAAAGCACTTTTAATAACGGGATTCGGGTGCAAAACCACATCCCGAGCAATACAGTCATCGCATGGCAGCCCACCCGAGGGCTGCCCATTAGGCCCGAAGGGGAAAACATGACCCGAATCTGGAAGCGGACCGGCACGGTAACCTCCATCACCCTCCTAACCACTCTCGCCGTTGTCGTCAGCGGCGGCATTGCGCACGCGGACAACATTCAAGACACGATCGCGGACACCGGCACTGGCATCACGCTGGTCGCCGGAGCCGACACCGGCGCCAGCGCTGGTGTCCGCCTGATCGGAAACAACTCGGGCGGCGACGCGGATCCTGGGTGCAACATCGATCAGGGCGAAGCGCCACTCGTTCTCGACATCGTGACTCCCGCCGGCGTCACCGCCAACCCCGACCCGCTGTCGATCACCGCGTGCGGCATCGAGTTCCCGGTGACCTTCACTGCCAGCAGCAGCGCCCTGAGCGGCAACGCAACCGTCAGCATCATCTCCGGCCCGGCCGGATCCGGCAGCTACCTCAATCAGGTCCTCATCCCTATCACCGTCACCCAGCCGACGCCCACCAACACGAAGCCATCCGTCGCGGTGACTGGCGTTGTAGACGGCGCAAGCTACGAAATCGGTGCCGTTCCCGACGCGACCTGCGCTGTGACGGATGCCGAAGACGGCGCCAGCTCGACTGCAGCGGTGCTCAGCGGAACCCTGTTTCACGGTCTCGGTGCGCTGGTCGCCACGTGCGACGCCACTGACACCGGCGGGCTTTCGGCCGACAGGGCCTCGGCCACATTCACAATCGTGGACACCGGAGTCCCGACGATCGAGCACGTGCTGGTTCCTGCCGCACCGAACGGTGACAATGACTGGTACACCACCGACGTTGCAGTCAACTTCTCCTGCGCCGACACGGGTTCCGGCATCGCCAGCTGCGTCGGCGACACTACCCTCGGCGAGGGAGCCGAGCAGTCGGTAACCGGTACGGCCACGGACTGGGCCGGCAACATGCAAACAGACACCGTCACCGGCATCAATGTCGATAAGACGGCGCCAGCAGTTGAGCTGGTTGGCGGGCCGGGTGCCAGCTATTACTTCGGAGACGACAGTGCCGCGCCGACCTGCGACGCGTCCGATGCTCTCTCCGGCCTGGCATCCTGCGTGATCACCGGAGGTGGCAGCACCGTCGGCAACCATTCGTACCTCGCAACCGCAACCGACAACGCTGGCAACACGAGCACCGCAACGCTCGACTACACCGTCCTCGCTTGGACCCCGACCGGTTTCTACTCCCCGGTCGACATGGGCTCAGTGTGGAACACCGTGAAGGGAGGCAGCACGGTGCCGCTGAAATTCGAAGTCTTTGCCGGCACCACCGAGCTGACCAGCACGTCAGCGGTGGACACATTCCGGGCTACCCCGGTCGCCTGCCCCGGGGCCGCGGCCGCGTCCGATGCGATCGAATTCATCTCCACCGGCGGCACCAGCCTTCGCTACGACCCCACGGCCGGCAAGTTCATCCAGAACTGGTCGACGCCCAAGAAGCCTGGCGCATGCTTCACCGTGGTTATGACGACCGACGACGGGTCCAGCATCTCCGCCAACTTCATCCTGAAGTAGCGGCTACTCCTCCCGGAGCAGCCGGAAGGCGCTCTCGCGGACCTTCGCACCAGTTCGCGAAGGACCGCGGAGTGCACTTAGCCATGACCACTCGAGACGGAAGGTGTACCGCAGTTCCCTGCGCCCGAGCGACGGACACGAGCATGTGCGTTACCCGGCGGGAGTCCCGTCCAAATACTGGCCGGTGGTCGGGGATGACACGAGGCAAGGGCCGCGCCAATCGGCGAGGCGTGGCAACCGACGGCATGTTCGCATGGAGTACGACAGTTGTACGTTGCGTTAAGACTTCTCAGGGCTCGCGCGCGGTGCGATCCTGAGAGGGCAGCACAGGGAGGCGCGCGATGAAGCCACAGATGCGATCGGAACCCCATTAGGTTCACGAGCGACGACTACGCGGCCCGGATGGCTCGTGTGGTCGACGACGCGGTCGGGGCGGGACTTGACGGCGTCATTGTGACGCCAGGGCCGGACCTGTTGTGGCTCACGGGCTACCAGCCCACCGCCATCACCGAGCGGCTGACGATGTTGGTTCTCGGCCCCAACGTGCGCCCGACGCTGCTCGTGCCCGTATTGGAGAGGCCCGATGCGGAAGCGGCCGAAGGCTCACCTGGCGTGGCGATCGTCGACTGGGTCGATGGGACGGACCCCTACCAGGCGGCTTCTCGCTTGCTGCAGCGGGACGGGCGGTTCGGGCTCTCCGACTCGGCATGGGCGATGCATCTGCTCGGGCTGCAGGCGGCGCTGCCCGATACCCGCTACCGGGCGTTCAGCCAAAGCCTTCCCATGATGCGCGCGGTCAAGGACGCCAACGAGCTCGGCCGCCTCGCGATGGCGGGCGCCGCCGCGGACGCGACGTACGGCGAGATCGTGAAGCTGCGATTCGCCGGTCGACGCGAGACAGAGGTGGCTGCAGACCTGGCCCGGCTGTTGCGGGAGTTCGGGCATGAGCAGGTTGACTTCACGGTCGTCGGCTCGGGGCCCAACGGCGCTAACCCTCATCATGAGGCAGGCGATCGGGTGATTGAGCAGGGTGATGCGGTGGTGCTGGACTTCGGCGGTCTCATGTACGGCTACGGGTCGGATACGACGCGCACGGTGTGCGTCGGCGAGCCGTCGGCGCAGGTGCGGGAGGTCCACGAGGTGGTGAGACGGGCGCAGCAGGCGGCGTTCGAAGCGGTTCGTCCGGGTGTGCCGTGCCAGGAAATCGACCGGGTCGCCAGGGCTGTGATCACCGAGGCAGGGTATGGCGAGCAGTTCATCCACCGCACTGGTCACGGAATCGGTGTGACGACTCACGAGCCGCCGTACATGGTCGAGGGTGAGGAGCAGCGTCTCCGGCCCGGGATGTGCTTCTCAATTGAGCCGGGAATCTACCTCGCCGGACGCTTCGGTGTGCGTATCGAGGACATCGTCACGGTCACCGACAGCGGCGGTGAGCGGTTCAACAACACCGACCACGCCCTCCGGATCGTCGAGTAGTCGGCGCGTTTCGCCGCGATTCGCAGAACGGGCCCATTTCCTCGCGGACGGGGCCTGTTCTGTACGCGGTCCGCAGCACTAGCATGAGCGCGACGCGCTCTCCCTCTGTGCGCACACGGGTCCAGTGCGAGCGCGAGACGTGGAGGGCTACGACATGACTGACGACGCCAACCCGCAGGGCACACCTCCCGCATCGCCCACCCCGCCGGACCCGGCATCCGATGCGACCGCGACGACGACAGAGACACAGTCCAAGAAGAAGCCGGCGGGTGTGACGCAAGGGATGCTCATCTGGGTGGGCATCGCGGTCGTCGTGCTGTCGTTCGTCGCGGCGTTCCTCGGGTCCTGGCTCGCGCGGTCGGTCGACTCGAACGAGGCGGTCGCGACGCCAACGCCGACGCCGACCTCCGCCGAGATCGACGCGGCCGCTTTCGAGGAGGCGATCAAGGAGATCCTCCCGGCCGGGTCCGCGGTTCGAGCCGGCACCGGCGTGCCCGAGTCGGGCAAGGGCTACGAGGGCGACGTCTACATCGACATCTCCAACTCCAACGTCTACCTCTTCCAGGACGGCGACTGGACGCAGGTCGGGAACATCCGCACCTCGGCCGCCGAGAACCTGACGGGCACAACCGGCCCCGCTGGCGAGACCGGAGCGACCGGTGACACGGGCGCCACAGGTGAGACCGGCGCACCCGGTGCGCCCGGCACGCAGGTGCTGCTCGGCGTCGGCGAGCCGGATCCGAAGACGTGCACGACCGACGGCGACATCTACATCGACACCACGCCGGTGTCGTTCTACGAATGCGACGCCGGCGACTGGACGCTCTTCGGCCCCCCGACCGACGGCGCCACGCCGACGCCCGAGCCCACCGAGCCGCCCGCCGAGGGCTGACCCACCGACCCGTCCGTCGGCTCCCCGACTGCCGGGGCGCCGGTCTCGACGTCTCCGGACACCCGAGTGGCGGCATGTCCAATCGACATTCCCGAAGTGGCGCTGTGCGGGTTGACCGAGGGTTTCGTGGTCTAACGGCCGAAGCACACCACTACCCGTGCCAACGCTGCAACGACGATGTGAGGGCGAAACCCGCTGAATCCCTAAGCGGGCAGGACCAATTGTTGGGCGCTGACTGGCATGCTTGTCGCATGGCGCAGCCGAACGACCTCCTCGCCGTCCTTGTCGACGCTGACAATGTGCCGCCATCAAAGATCGGTGCAGTCCTTGCCGAGGTCGCACGATTCGGCACTGCCTCGGTCAAGCGGGTCTACGGCGACTGGACCAAGCCGAACTTGGGCAGTTGGAAACCTGTTGCGAGCGAGCACGTGATTCAGCCGATGCAGCAATTTGCCAACACGATCGGCAAGAACGCGACCGACAGCGCACTGATCATCGATGCCCTCTACACGCGTCGATTCCACGGGTTCTGCATCGTGTCATCCGACAGTGACTTCACCCGTCTGGCATCCCGCATTCGCGAGGAAGGCGTCACCGTCTATGGGTTCGGAGAGCGGAAGACGCCCGAAGCGTTCCGCAACGCGTGCGATCGATTCACATACCTCGACGTGCTCGACGAGCCGGCAGCGGAGAGCACCTCTGCAGCGCTTACGCGCGTTCTGCCCCCGAAACTGCGTAGCGACACCAGACTTGTCGCCGGGCTGCGGACGAGTGTCACCACCGCATCGGGAGAAGACGGATGGGCGAACCTTTCTGCTGTGGGCCAGCTGATGCGGAAGCAACATCCCGACTTCGACTCACGAAACTGGGGGTTCGAAAAACTCTCCGACCTGGTTCGAGCGACGGAACTCTTCCTCATCGAGACCCGCCCCGCCGGGGGGTTGCAGGTACAGAACAGAAAGAAGAACGGCGACTGATCATGGTCGCAACCGGGGCGAGCAGGAGAGCTACAGTCGATCCTCCTTCTCGCGGGCTAATGACGACTGCACACGTTTCAGCGGTTACTCACGTTTCTTGCCCCGATACCTGGTACGGACGTGACTTGTGTCATCCATACCGCGATCTGGCGTTCGTCGAGGTCGTCCACGGACTCGAGCTCCACGCCCCGCGTCGACTTGCCCATCCCCACCGGCGTCACCGGCGGTACCGGCTCGAGCGCTGTGCCATTGACGAACATGAGCTTGACGTGGCCGGCGAAGCCGCCGCAGCTGAAGCACCACCCGTCGCCGACTCCGTAGTACGCCATGCCCCACTTCACGGATCGCTGGAGATCGGGCAGCGTCTTGGCTGCCAGCGCATCCACCGCTTCGGCGATGCCGCGTTGCGGCTGCGGCAGGCTGGCGATGTATGCGAAGACCGGCTTGTCGCCGACCGCCGCTTTCGCGGGGCTTGCCCTGCCTGTCATGGCTTCCGGCAGCGCCCAGGCCGCGTCGCCGGGTGCCGCGGAGCGCGTGGCCGGTTTCTGGACTTCGCTCTTGCCGATCTCCCTGCTGTCCACGGCGACATTTTAGTCCTCGCTGGTCGCGAGAGCATGTGCGACGACCGGCCTGCTGGCACTGATCCCCCCTTCGGAACCCCGCAAACGACGAAACGCTCCCGAGTTTCCTCAGGAGCGTTTTCGTTTCGGGAGTTCTTAGACCAGTACTTAGAACAACCCATTGGTCGGGCTGACAGTGCCTGGTTTCAGGACATAGTTCATCTATGTCTCAAGACATCGTTCACACTTCTCGGATGTGACGAAAAACCGAATCATCGTGACCAGTGTCGTTCTCGAGGGCCGGTCAAAGGCCGACGTCGCCCGCGACTACGGCGTCTCCTCCCGATGGGTGCACACCCTGGTGCGGCGATACCTCGAGGGAGGCTGGGACGCCATCGAGCCACGCTCCCGCCGGCCCAAAAGGAGCCCAACCAAGACCAAGCCGGAGATCGAAGCGGAGATCCTCCGACTGCGCCGGGAGCTCACCGCGCAAGGCCATGACGCCGGCCCACACACCATCCACTTCCACCTGAGCACCCGATTCGACACCGTTCCCTCGGTCGCCACGATCTGGCGAATCCTGGACCGCCACGACCTCATCACTCCGCAACCCCGGAAGCGCCCGCGCTCCTCATACACTCGGTTCCAGGCCGAACTGCCCAATGAGACCTGGCAATCCGACTTCACCCACTGGCACCTGGCCGACTCCACCGGAGTGGAGATCCTGACCTTCCTCGACGACCACTCCCGACTCGCCCTCTCGGTCACCGCCAACCGCGTCACCACCGGCCAGATCGTGGTCGCCGACTTCCGCCGAAACGTTGAAGAATACGGGCCGCCCGCCTCCACCCTGACCGACAACGGGCTGGTGTTCACCACCCGCGTCCGCGGCGGCAAGAACGCCTTCGAGAACGACCTGCGCCTGCTCGGCATCACCCAGAAGAACGGCCGACCCAACCACCCGCAAACCCAGGGCAAGGTCGAGCGGTTCCAACAGACGATGAAGAACTGGCTCGCCAAACAGCCGCCCGCCAGCACCCTCACCGAGCTGCAACACCACCTCGACCAGTTCCGGGACTACTACAACACCCAGCGCCCGCACCGCTCACTGGACCGGAAAACACCCGCCCAGGCCTACGCCGCACTCGGCAAAGCCGGCCCCTCCGGCACCGTCGACGGGCACTGGCGGATCCGCGAAGACCGCGTAGACGCGACCGGCTCAATCACCCTGCGTTACAACTCCAAGCTGCACCACATCGGAATCGGCCGCGCCCACAAACACACCCGCGTCAAGGTCCTCGTCCACGACCGACACATCCGAGTCATCGCCACCACAACCGGACAGCTGCTCCGCGAACTGATCCTCGACCCCACCCGCGACTACCAACCCCAGAAACAACAAAACCCCCACTCCGGAGAGTGAGGGTTTTGTGAACCATGTCTTGCGACATCTATGAACGATGTCCTGCGACATGACATTGGTCGGGCTGACAGGATTTGAACCTGCGACCCCCTGGAGGATCCGGTCGATTTCCGGTCTCCGCCGGTCGTCTCGGGAACTCACGGATTCCCTTGTGTTTACATGGAACCGGGCGGTTCGCTTGGTCCGAGTGTAGCCGGTCGGCAGCGGTCCGTGGCGGGTGATTGAGGTGGGTTTTGGATGGTGGGATGTGGGTATTTCGTCAGCAGTTATGCCCGGCCTGACTCGCGCGAAGTTAGTGTGATGCTCGCGGCAAGGCGTCGAAGCCGGAAGCCGAGGTATTACGTCGGGTTCGAGAGCATCTCTAGGCAGATTCTGGCTGCACCTTGGGTGACGTAGTTCCCCTCGGAAGAAGCCAGAACGTTGATCTGAGCGACCAACGGCTCCAGTTCATTGTTGAGCAATCGTGCGCTTCGTTGCACGGCATGAAGCACAGCCAAGGGAACCTTGATCCCGTCGCTCTTCAGCAGGTTGACGATTCGCGAATAGACAGCGTCTGTGAGTTCACTCGATGTCGAGAGAGATCGGACCAGCGCGTGGCCGGCAGCTGCACGTACGGACGGGTCAGGGTCGTGAGAGAGCTGAAGGAGGAGAACGTGCCCCCAAGTGGCGTCGGCTTCAGAGATGCTCAACGGGATTGTCTTGGCCGCCTGAATTCGGTCCTTGACGCCTGCTGTGGCAAGGCGAAGCACTGTCTCAAGGAGGTCGCTCCTCGGAGCCGCACCAAGCGCGGCCGACAAGCGAACGGCTTCACCGAAGACCTCCGATTCGGACTGTGTGAACATGCCTTCGCGGCGTTCCGAAGCGATCAGTAGGTGGATGTCCTCACGCAACTTCGTAGCGACAGCCGAGGGTAGCCGTGTGACATTCTCTGCGAGACGCTCAACCGCGAGGTCCTTCAGGCCAGCGTCCACTTTGCTATTCAGAAGGTGACGCAAAATTTCGTCCCACAGATGATCGCTCGGGAAACGTAGTGCGAACGCAACGGCGACGTTAGCGTTCTGATAGCCGCCTACAGACATCATGCCGTTGGAAGCGTGCTCTGCTTCCTGCCGCAGGAGAGTGCCGAGGTAGCTTGCGAGCGCGGGAATCGTATCTCCGGCTTCGTCGTCGGGAAGGCCTTCGTCAGCAAGGTGTGCGGCCCTCTCGACGCCTAGGTCAGCCGGTATCGGTCGGACAGCACCGCGAACGTTCTCGTCAACAGCGTCCAGGAGTACGCTCGTCTCGAAATCGCGCTCGATAGCCTCCGCCAAGTGCGACCACTGACCGGTCACTTCAGACTCAACCTCCTGCCAATCCAAGGAGGACACGAGTCGCGCGAGGGTGTTCGCGATCGGCTGGCTGAGCGATGCTTGGTTAGCGATGTAACGATAGGCCAGGGAAGCGATCTCGTTGTGGCGGGTGCTGGCGGGAACAAGCCTGGATATTGTCTTCCAAAGCCGCTCCCATGAGCTCCAACTCATCTGCCTTTGCAGTTGCGGCGTGTCCGCGAAAAGCAATGCCGCTGAGATTGCTTGGTCCTTCTGCTGTGGAGAAAGGAAGTCAGACGCACCCTCGAGGACGAGTAGATCCTGTTCGGTGCACCATCTAGCGCTATTGACCCGGTTCGTGACGATCAGAGCGTCGTCCACGAGGGAAATCGATGGTCCTTGCGCCCGGATCCACGTGATCGCGGCTTGCAGAGCCTTCGTCGCTCGACCCTGACGAAGGAGACGCACCGCCTCGCGTACACGCTCTGGGCTATCGCCCCGCTCAAGAATGAGCACCTTCCCAAGCTTCTCGCGCTCCCCACGCATGAAGCCCAGGTGCCCTGAGAGCTCAGCGAGGGTCAGCGATCGATAGCCAGCACCGTCGGCAGCGATCCGTCCAAAGTGCCGTGTGTTGGAGTCGGCTTCAACTCGTCGTTCGAATGCGTCCCTCAGCACGATCTCGTCACGATCAGCAGAACGGAGATGCATCCGCATATCGATCCAGCTCGTGCGTCCACGCACGACGCGGACCCAGGTGTGGCCTCCGATTTGCTCAAGATTCGACTTGAGTGACAGAGCATGGCTGCCGACCGAGCGCACGAGGTCTCGCTGCACGGTAGAGGCGCCCCAGCTGATTCCACCTGAGACTGCAAACTCTTGCAGGCTCGAGTCCTTCAACGTCGGAAGCCACTCGATCGTCTGCCGGACTCGATCTCGTGCTTCCTCAAACTTGCAGCTCTCTGTAAGTCGAGCGCTTAACTGCATGAAGACGGAGGCGATAATGAGGCGCTGGCTTGCCGTGTACTCGGACGGATCGCCATCAGCACCGCCAAGCTCTTCCACGAGAGCAGCAAGTGCATTCACCGCTTCGCTATGTTTCTCCAACTCACACAGCGCCACGCTTCCAAACAAGACGGCGGCCGCGCGAGCCCCTGGTGGCAAATCCCGCGCTTCAGAGAGCTCCAGCAGTCTGTCCGCCGACGCCGCCTGCGTATCGACGCCTAACGAGCCCCGAGCACTGGCAACGAGCAAGTCTCTCCAGTTTGAGATCGAACTCGCTTCCGGCTGAATGTTGTATCCCTCGCTTCGGTCTCTCATCTCAGTAACAAGAGCGAGTGCCGCGGCCCCGGAAACCTCGTCATCTCGAAAGTTCGGGTGCGGTGAGACGGTCCACGGTGCGAGCGCCGCAACGAGCCACTCAACCTCCCAGTTTTCTGACGAGATCATAGGTCGCTGCTTTCGTAAGGAGGGCGGGGAGAATAGCCGGGGTTTGTCACATCTGAACTCTCTGCGAGTGGCAAGTCATCTGGAGGTCGCGGAGTTACTCCTTGCCGACGCGTATGGAGGCGGACGAGAGTCTTGCGCACCTCGTCGTCAAGATCCTCCGGACGCAGCACTCGAAGAGAGGCCGCCTTCACCCCGCATGGGATGCACTGAACATTCACAATGTCAACGACGTCAGAAGCCTGTACCTTCGCGTTCTTGGAGTTTCGACCAATCACGATGACGTAGACATGAGCTAACCGTCCAGCATTGCTTGAGACGTAGTTCTCAAGGGCTCGGTCTGTGACCATACGTTGATGATGACCGGGAGGGTAAAGAACAAAGACAATATCTACATCAGCAGTGGTGTTACCGGACCATAGAAAGTAAGGGCCATACTCTTCGCAGAGTTCGCGCACCAGGAGGTCGAAACGTTCCTCCCACCTGGCAGTGTCTTCGACTTGCGCGAGGAAATGAGTGTCGAGCACGATGGCGGCAGAACTCATCGGCGGCCTCACCCCCCAATCGCCACGGAGGACTTATCGAGGTAGAGGGTCGCTCCAGCAGAGTTTCCGCACTCGGCGGCTGAAACAATAACCGGCAGCAGCGCGACGCTCGACGTTCGATCGCGGTCCCGAACCTCGCCCGTGAAAATTCGTCCAAGGCCGGGGCAGCTAGCGAGATCCCGAGACGTCTCAAGTTCGAGCGTTACTAGTCTGCTCGAATCGCTCAGGAAGGTGGCAACGATCAAAGCTGCGACCAAGACAATCGCCGCAAACGAGCCAGACCAGAGGCCCCAACTAAGCGTTCGAATTATCCCGTTCTTGATGGCTGCGGCATCCTCGATGAGGTCGTCGTACGTTAGAGGAAGATCGCGATCTCGTGGCGACTTGGTGCGTATTCTCCACACCTCAAGTGCGTGCAGGAAGTTTGCTGACGCTTTGTCGCCAGCTTGGTAGGAACTAGCTGAACTAGCAGCCAGGCTGAAGGCCGTTGCGAAAATCAGGAGTGTGATGGCAATCAGCCCGAGAACTTGCGCCGGTTTAGGAATTGCCTCCGCCGGAGCAAGGATGAGTCCCGCGGCCAGCGCACCAGCTGCGGCCGCACACAACGTGGCGACCGCCCGTGCGCGCGACCGGTACTTTTCATTCGAGTCGACAGCAACTTCAAGCCGATGTGCTAAGTCGCCGTGCTCCGACAAATCTTCCCCCTGAACCGCAAAGGGCTCAAGTGGCGCCCGTCACCTCGTCCTCGGATGCGAAGACAAGCTCAGTTTACCAACGCCTCACAAAGTAAGGGTAGGCGTGGATAGGGAGCGAGCAAGTCGGGCCTAGCAGACTAGCTTGCTGCCGACTCCTGCCGCCCATCACTCGCGAATCAGGTAGTGGAGCGACTCGTCTGCGCTGTCAGGCGCATGGAACGACCGAATCCAGAGTCGCGGTGTGATTTCGTGTCGTGCTCGCCTGACGTCTCCGAGCAAGGGGTCACCGCGATCAGTGAGCAGTTTCCGAAGCAAGGGCGCGATGCCAAGCAGCTCGGACCGACTCCGAGAGGCTGGGTCCTTGCTGCAGTCGCGCAGATCAGCGATCTGTCTCCAGGAACAGCCTCACGCCCATCTTTCAGTCGCGGTGCTGGGTTATCGTTCGTCTTCTAAAAGAGCACCATCGAGCAATCCTGTGACCGAGGCGTCCGCTTGTCGCAGTGACTCGCGCTACGGCTCGCGATCGACCTCTCGTCATGATCGATTGCTAGCCGGGCGCCGTGACGGGCGTCTCGAGGCTGTATCCGCCACCGGAGAGTCGGTTCACGAGGGTGACGAGGTCATAGACAAGATCGAGGACCGGTGGGTGGGCGTGATCCGGAGCGTCCTCGTGTTCGAGCTTGGCGAGCAGGACGGGCATGAGTGCCTCGGCGAGTTCGACCTTGCTGACTTGCTGCTGGATGCGGTCGAAGACCACTTTGATGTCGAGCTTTCGTTCCCGGGCGTACTCGATGTCTGTGCGCAATCGAGGCGACCAGTCCGCCTCGGAACATTCCGCGTCGGGGTTCGCTCGAAACACCGCCCTGATCGCTGTCTCAAGTTCTTCGTCGGTGAAGTTCGCGAGCTCGTACTTTTGGTCTCCCCAGATATGCAGCTGTATGAGAATTTCGAGTTCATGCTCGGTGAGCGTGCCCCCTTGCGCAGCGACTTCTTGACGCACGATCTCGCGTAGCTCGCGGAGGTGTCATCATCTGCTCGATAGAGCGGGACGAGTAGCCGGAGCTGGTGAAGCTGCTCCAGATCATCAATGGATACGCGCTGATCCCACTTGCTCCTGGCCTCATCTCGAAACTGCCCAGAAGACAACAGCGGAACCTGAGAAAAGGCGAAGGAGACATCGAGTAGTGGCAAGGTAGACGGAGTCGTCTGAGCGTCAGTTGGCATTGCGCCGCCTCGCCTCTGCTCTTAACGTCTTGTTCAAACGCAACGACTTCAAAAAGCGCCACCAGTCGCCAACAGCGCCTCCCCAGCCGGCGCCAAACCGGCTATCCCGTCCCGGACCAAGAAGGTCAAACACCTGAGAACGGACGAACATCTTTGTGAGCACCCGTTGCCCCGCCGGACGGATCAGCCGCCCGCACAATTCGCCCGACCTAAGTGACGGTAAGAAGCTCAACGATCGCAATGTATGCGCCAGTCAGGGCCCCGACCGACAGCAGCGCCCACCCAGAGGCCGCTCTGTCATATGCATCTGAGAGCTGAAGCTCCGCCTTGCTGAGTACTTGGAGCAGCTCTTTACTCATGGTCTTCAGTCGGCGACGACGCTCTACACGGTTCCACCAGGGCACCTCCGCCAACACCGACTTGCTCTCCCGCCGCGCAAGCTCGTTGTAATCAGCGAGGAACCCACTCATCGCGGTCAAGGAGGATCTGGCAGAGGTTACCATCTGCCAGATTGTTCCCGTAGCGGTCAACAATGCAGCCACGGCGACGAATAGGTCCATGCAACTCATGTTGGCGGCGTGCGCCGACATTCAGCGACATATGATGGACGACTGCAGCACCCCAGTCCGAGGGATGCCGTTGCCGGAGTGCCTGTCCCTCTTGTTAGCGCTCTGTATCCGAGGGTGCCGAGTGGCGGATGGTCTGAGTTTAAAAGCTGCCGCGTGACTATCGAATCGAGCGGTGCGGTGAATGCCGGTGAATGTCCCCGACTCGGGAGCGTCCGACTTCAACATGCTCCTACGGTGGCTGCGAGCCGTAGCAGCGATGCGGCCGCCGTTGCAGCAGAGGCCGCGAGCAACTATCCGACACTGGCCGCCAAGAGGAAGAAGCGCCCCGCACGCCCATGCGCTCTGTGCAGGTGAGCGCGAGGGACGATCACTTCACCTTGTGCTTCTTGTTCACCTTGATCGGGTCATCCGTGCGACTGAACGTGTTCACGATCCCTCGCCGTTCGAGGTCGTCGAGCAGGGCGAGGACGGCCGGCGTATTCTGCACGGACGGCTTATCCCAGCCAACGTAGGTCAGCTGCTTGTAAGACCCTCCGAGCGAACGAAGAATGTCGAACAGCCGTTCATCAGACAGATTTAGCAAGTGTGACGTCAAGAGTGGGGCGACGCCGCGCCAGTCGACACCTGTTGCCGCCATGCGCTCAATGACATCCACTCCGACAACCTTGCCGTTCGTGATTGCAAGGTTGGCCAACTCCGCCAGACCGGCACGGTCGGCTGTAGGCGCGAACTCCACAGCGCGGGTGATGATCACGTCCTTGACTGACCAGTCCACGTCGGAGCTGAGAAGCAGAGCGGCTAAATCGTTGCCGACGAAAATTGGCGTGATGAGGTTGGCCGCGCCGCTGGAGGCTTTGAGCACGTTCTGACGGGTGTTCCAGTTCGTGTTTTCAACGCGCGCGAAGGTCGCCGCTCCGTCTTCGATGATGCCGAGGCGAAGCAGGTGTAGGAACAGGTCGCCGTGCTCCGGAGTAATCGAGTCGACATCTATGTAGGAGGTGACGCCGAGACTCTTCACGAGTTCGGCGCGAAGCTTCGACGAGAGGACGGTTCGAGCTTCGAGGATGACGAGTGCAAGTCGAACGCGCTCAGGCTGTTCGCGCGAGTCTCCGGTTGTGATCTTCGAATCGCGAGCCAATACCTCGGCGAGATCGGAGTCGAGCGAGCCTACTTTCTCGATGTACGTCGCCACGTTCCCGAACGTTGAAGGAAAGCGCGTGTGGCGCGCTAGCATCGGCCAACTACCCTCGGGCACCTTTGCTATATCGGGGATCCGACTGGCGTTGGACGCCTTCGACACGATCTCCTCGAGGTAGTCGCCATCCGACTCAAGAACATCCTCAACGGTCTGTGCGAATCCGTTCTCGTCGTCGTTGGTTGTTGCCTCGGCCCCGACCGCCGCCAGGTAGCTGCCGAGGTCCGAGAGGACATAGTTGTACACGTTGTTGTCGGCGTCCCGCATCGAGTCCAACGCGAGGCTAACATCAGCGCCGAGCGCGACTTCGAGGTTGGTTCCACTTAGTTCGTACAGGTCTCGGGCAACGAAAGCCTTCTGCACCGCCTTCCCGAGCGGCGACAAGTCAGCGACCTTGGCTGCTGCGGTCTGGAAGACCTGCGCCACGCGGTTCGCGGCCGCTAGAGTCAGTCGCTCTTTGAGTACGCCAAACGCGGCATGATGGTTTCGGAGGAACGCCGCCGATGCCTCGTCGAGCTCGTACTTTCGTCCGTCGACCAATCCGCGGAGTGCCTCGCCGAGAAGCTCGATGCGTGTCTCCTCGTCAAGTTCAGCCTCGTTGCCGAGATAGCTGAGTACTCTGCGGGAGCGCATCGCGAGTCGGCGGGCAAAGAGTGCTCGCTGCATACCACTGGCGAGGTACGCCTGCAGGAACCGCCTGGCATCCTCGTCGAAGCGCGCGAGCGAGGTGATCATGATGTCTGCCTGACCCGCGTTAGTCTTCAGCACTCGGTCGAGGATCGCGATGTTGAAGAGTGCCGGCTCACCGAGCGACTGGGCGCCGCGCTCCCGGATTACTGCGTCGACATCGTCCTCCGACAGCGCGAACTGCTCGTCCATGAGGTCGCGCTCGACATGATGAATGATGAAGTTCGTCGCCGCAGGGCTCACCCGGTCACCGTGGAACGTCGAGGTGTACAGCGTGAAGTTACGGTTGATGTAGCCCGCACGGATGAGGCTGAACGCGAGGCCACGGGATAACAGCGTCTCGGCCACAGACTCCAGCGGTTGCTCGACCTCGTCGTGTTCGACGAGGAACTCGGGATGCCTCATGAGCGTGCCCATGTCCGCACCGTGGAGCAGCTTGAGCTGTTCGCGCTTCTCAGTCAGTGCCGCTTCGTGCGTCTTGCGGTCGGCCTCGGTCCACTCGTCTGCTGATAGGCGGTCGTCGAGCGCCTTCTGGAGGGAAGCTCGAGTGAAGGACATCGCCTGACCGCTGTAATTGTGATTGCGCCAGGTGATTGTCACGCTGTCCGGCGCCTCGGCGACCTGTTTCCAAAAAGCAACGGACGTCAAGTCATCCACGGACTTCGAGGTCCCGTTGAACGCGTAGTGCTCATTATTTTGGGAGAAACCCACCGTGCGGGCGGTCGCACTGATATGAGCAAGCAGTGCATCGCCCAGGCGCTGGGCGCGCACGCGAGCCCCGGCGGTTCGCGTGTGATTGAGTTCAGCCGCTCGAATCTCTTGTTCAAGGCGGCGAATATTCGCGGTGACGAGTTCGCGGCTGCGCGCATACAGCACATCGAGCCTGCTCTGTCCGAGGCGGATCGCCTCGAAGTCGGAAAGGTGAGTGCTCTTATACAGCATCATCGCGAAGAGGTCAGTCTCGGTGAGCCTGAGCTTCTCGCCATCACCCGAGAAGATACGGCTTCGAAAGACGATGAACTCGTTGCGCACATTCTTCAGCAAGCGCATGTCCGGAACGAACCGCCCTGCGAGATCGATCAAGTCGTTCGATACGTCGTGCTCAATGTCACGAAGGATCTGGGCGGTCAGGTTGCGAGCGCTGCGGTGAGTAATGAAAGGCACGACGGGAATAACCAGGTCGAAGAACTTGGTGCGATTGGCTCGCAAGATCTCTGCCTGCGCCGGATCAGCGATGACAGGCGCCGTCGCGTCCGTCTTTCGCCCCTCCAACTCCAGACCGATTCGGTCGAAGATGCTGTCCTTGATGGCGTACACAAACCGGATCGAACGGTTGATTTGGGGTGACGCATTCAGCAGCGTATTCAGCGACCGCAGAGTCTCGAATATGTGCGAGTCGTTGAATCGATCGATGTCCTCGAAAATGACGATGTCTTGATCCGAAGTCTCGAAGAAATAGACGATCTCGTCGAGATACTGGTCGAAGTAGGACACCGACTTCTCATCGAGCGTGACTGCCGCCGGCCCGGCGGAGAGTTGCCTAATCTGCAACCTGCCATGCAGCATTTGTCCGACCAAGAACGCGCCGCCGGTGACCAATGCGAGCAGGATCGGGTATATCCAAAGCTCTGGGTTCCAGAGCGGAGTGAGCACTGTCGCGATCGTCGTCGCCCATCCCGCGACCATGAACACGAGGGTGACGACTAACCCCAGTAGAAAAGCCAGCGCGAGCTCGCGCTTCCACTTGAAGCGCTCGATGCGTCGGAATCGCGAACCCGGAGCCTTGTCCGGTTCTTCTCGGTACAGAAGCTGTTTGACGATCTCCTGCTGGATGCGGTTCGTCGGCGTCGTAGCCTGCACCGGCACCGACTCATCGAGCATCGACGCTTCTATCGGCGCCAGCGTCGAGAGCGACAGCTCAACGACCTTGTCCTTCTTCAACACGGAGACGCGCTGCAAGATGCTGCTCTTGCCGACCCCGAAGTTGCCGGAAAGGGCGATATTGTGGATCGTTGGATTGTCCAGAGCTGTGATGATCGCGTCGGCATATCCCGAGTGCTCCGCCTCGAGGTATTCGGGGGTCAGTGGAATGAGATTCCACTTCTCCGAGGTGTCCCCGGGCTCCTCACCCTTCATGTCGAGCTCCCACCGATGTACTCATTCGCGGCTCCTCGCTTCAACGCAGGGAAAAACAGCGAACGCTGCGATGGCTGCGTTTGCCGCAGACGCCGAGAAGGCCCACCATGCCGTCTGGTCAGCAGTGGTGTCCCTGCCCAGTTCCACCACCCCGCGTCAATCACGTCGGAAGACTATCGGAGACGTGCGACAAACGTGATTCTCCGTCGTTTCGGTGACGTTCTCCCGGAGGGATGCCAATCGTTCCCTAGGTTCGTCACCGTACTTCGCAGCTCCGCGGCTCCCGGGCCAGAACGTCGCGAGGATTGTCCCCGACTCGGAAGCATTCGGTCCCAGCCGGTCACTACCGGTCCCTACGGTGGTTACACCCTTCGTCGCATCGGAATTGAGCGATTCCCGCGCTCCTCGCAGAAACTTCTTGACGTATTTCAAGTTTTGCGCCGCTTCACGCCATTCGCCTCACCGGCAGCTAAGTCGATGTCGAACACCGCCTATAGGCTCCGAGAAGACGCTCGGGAGGATGAATCTGGAGATCAACTGGTTGGAGCTGATCTGCAGGGCGCTGGGACGCGCCCGGCATCCTCTGGAATGCCATCCTCGTCAACCTCGCGGCTCATTGGTGGTTCGGGCCTCTGGTGGGCTTGCTCATCGTTGCGGCCAGCTGAAAGGGCGTCACAAAAACTCATCGCGTATATCGCGCGCGCGTTCGTGCACACGCACGGGTCATCCTGATCCTGCGAGGCCGGAGACGCTCTCGTGCACCGACCGGTGACATCTGAGTGAGCGCCTCGTGCCGATAACCCCTCGTATGTCCCCTCCTCGGCACGAACTCATGGCTTGGCCCGGGCGACCAGCGTGCTGTTCAGAGATAACGCCCGAGACGACATAGTCGGTCGGGCATTGCGGTAACGGCTGGCAGTGCCTGGTTTCAGGACATAGTTCATCTATGTCTCAAGACATCGTTCACACTTCTCGGATGTGACGAAAAACCGAATCATCGTGACCAGTGTCGTTCTCGAGGGCCGGTCAAAGGCCGACGTCGCCCGCGACTACGGCGTCTCCTCCCGATGGGTGCACACCCTGGTGCGGCGATACCTCGAGGGAGGCTGGGACGCCATCGAGCCACGCTCCCGCCGGCCCAAAAGGAGCCCAACCAAGACCAAGCCGGAGATCGAAGCGGAGATCCTCCGACTGCGCCGGGAGCTCACCGCGCAAGGCCATGACGCCGGCCCACACACCATCCACTTCCACCTGAGCACCCGATTCGACACCGTTCCCTCGGTCGCCACGATCTGGCGAATCCTGGACCGCCACGACCTCATCACTCCGCAACCCCGGAAGCGCCCGCGCTCCTCATACACTCGGTTCCAGGCCGAACTGCCCAATGAGACCTGGCAATCCGACTTCACCCACTGGCACCTGGCCGACTCCACCGGAGTGGAGATCCTGACCTTCCTCGACGACCACTCCCGACTCGCCCTCTCGGTCACCGCCAACCGCGTCACCACCGGCCAGATCGTGGTCGCCGACTTCCGCCGAAACGTTGAAGAATACGGGCCGCCCGCCTCCACCCTGACCGACAACGGGCTGGTGTTCACCACCCGCGTCCGCGGCGGCAAGAACGCCTTCGAGAACGACCTGCGCCTGCTCGGCATCACCCAGAAGAACGGCCGACCCAACCACCCGCAAACCCAGGGCAAGGTCGAGCGGTTCCAACAGACGATGAAGAACTGGCTCGCCAAACAGCCGCCCGCCAGCACCCTCACCGAGCTGCAACACCACCTCGACCAGTTCCGGGACTACTACAACACCCAGCGCCCGCACCGCTCACTGGACCGGAAAACACCCGCCCAGGCCTACGCCGCACTCGGCAAAGCCGGCCCCTCCGGCACCGTCGACGGGCACTGGCGGATCCGCGAAGACCGCGTAGACGCGACCGGCTCAATCACCCTGCGTTACAACTCCAAGCTGCACCACATCGGAATCGGCCGCGCCCACAAACACACCCGCGTCAAGGTCCTCGTCCACGACCGACACATCCGAGTCATCGCCACCACAACCGGACAGCTGCTCCGCGAACTGATCCTCGACCCCACCCGCGACTACCAACCCCAGAAACAACAAAACCCCCACTCCGGAGAGTGAGGGTTTTGTGAACCATGTCTTGCGACATCTATGAACGATGTCCTGCGACATGACACGGTAACGGCTGGCAGGATTTGAGCCTGCGACCCCTTGAAGGCTCAGAGTGAATCTTGACCTCACCGAATGTTTCGTGCACTCGCGGATTCTCTTGTGTCTGCAAGAGAACCGGGCGGTTCGCTGCAACTACGCGAACTACGAGCTGACCGCCGGGCATCTTGGCGGTGCCGTGGACGATGCGCGACGCAGGTCCCTCGCGAGGTAGTCGGTGAACGGTCAGGGGCGCCGCTGAGGCCCGACGCAATCTACAAATGGCGGCTGGTCACGATTCAGCTATGCGCGCGCAGACAGCAGACCCTGCGCTTTCAGATGTTTCAGGTAGGCGGCTGTCATCATCAGGACGGCTCCCCGCCGTGCGTGCACCAGGTCTCCGTACAGGCGAGATGCAACCAATTCGATGGTGGCAGTATCCGTCTGGGCCGGCAAGCCAAGCTCGCAGAGCGCTTGCTCCATCTCGGCGAGCCGCGCCATCCGATGCCGGATCTGCGACGCCGCCAAATCGGCGACATCGAGGGTGAGTGGCCCGTGACCGGGAAGAACCATTCGATGTCCCTCCCTTTCGAGCAGCGCGAGTGATCGGAGGTACTCCGACAGGGACCCGTCGGTCTCGTCGATAACGGTGCTGCCCGTTCCGAGCAGGGTGTCCCCGGTGAGGACCGCACCGCCGCCGTGGGATCGCTCCTCGACTACGAAACAGGCTGAGTCAGCGGTGTGACCGGGTGTCGCTATGACACGGATGTCGCAGCCGCCGGCGCGGATCGTTTCGCCGTCACAAAGCGCCTCTCCCGCGCGTGTGTGCATGGCGCTCATCGCGCGGATCGGAGCGCCGGTCTCCCAAGCCAGCGCAGGCGCGGCCTCACTGTGATCGTGGTGATGGTGGGTGAGCAGAATAAGTTCGACCGGTCCACCCGCGCGCAGCGCGCGTCGATGGACAGGTCCGTGCGGACCTGGGTCCACAACGACTGATCCGGCCGCGCCAGGCCCGCGTATGACGTAGGAATTGGTACCGTCCAACGTCCAATAGCTGGGATTCGGTGCCACGACGCGCGTGATAAGGCTCGTTACCCGACTGGATGCCGTCACCACGCCGAACTCTCACCAGGCGCCTCGTCGGACGCTGCGCCGCGCACGATCTTGCGCAGCATCTTCATGCCGCCCCTCAAGCTGCCCGGCGCCACCCGTGCCTTGCGAACAGCCATGCGATGCCTCCAAAACGGATCCTGTCTCCCACCACACCAATCCGCGGTGCATTACACAATTGCGTTTCGTACAACGTTCTGAGGCAGTCTTTGCAAAAGGAGAGAGGCCCCTCGGTTCATGTTGTGGATATCGTTTTCGCACGTCCCGCCGTCGAGTGATGGCATCGAGAGAAGAGGACCACGCGTGACGACCATCGCAGAGCCGCAGACGAGCACCTCATGGCTGGCACTTGAGAACAGACCTATCCTGGTCGTGGGTGCGGGGGGACTCGGCGCGGCGATCGCACACGCCCTACGAAGCAACGGCGCGCGTGTCGCCTTGCTGGACCGCAGCGCGGAACGCCTGGAGCAGGTGGCCGAGGAACAGGCCGATCTGCCGGGCGAACTGTTGCAGCTCGACGTCGACCTCGCGATTGCCGCTGACGGTCGGAGCGCAGTTTACGAGGCGCACCGACGCCTCGGAGGCTTGCAGGGCTTCGTCCACGCCGTCGGCGTCAACGATCGCCGCCCGGTTCTCGACATGGATGACGACGATTGGGCGCGACTCATCGACACCAACCTGTCCACGGCTTTCTGGACCGGTCAGGCGGCCGGGCGAGTGATGTGCGAGGCAGGCTCCGGCCGCCTCGTCTTCCTCTCCTCGGTCGCAGGTCTCCTCGCCCACGCGAACCACAGTGTTTACGCGGCGTCCAAGGGCGGCCTCAACCAGCTGATGCGGTCAATGGCTCGCGAGTGGGCTCCGCACGGCGTGCAGGCCAATGCGGTCGCCCCCGGCTACGTCGAGACCGCCCTCACGTCAGCCCACCTCGGGAAGGACGACAACCGCGCGCAGTTGGAATCGCTGGTCCCCGCCCGACGCCTGGGCTCCCCCGACGAGGTGGCCGACCTCGTCTCCTTCCTGCTCTCGCCGCGAGCGGGTTTCATCACCGGCCAAGTCGTCTACGTCGACGGCGGCCGGACCCTGGTCTGATTAGACACAAAAAACGAAGGATTGAGCCATGACCATGACCACGACCACGACCACGACCATGCACAGCAACCACATCGCCGGCCGTTGGGTCGACGGTTCCGACTCGACGTCGAACATCAACCCGTCGGACACCGACGACATCATCGGTCACTACGCGCGTGCCGACGCGGGACAAGTCACTGACGCCATCGGCGCCGCGGCCGAGGCTTTCAAGGGCTGGTCGACCACGACCGGGCAGGAGCGTGCCGACATCCTCGACACCGCGGGGTCCGAGATGCGCGCCCGGCAGGGAGAGCTCGCCGATTTGCTGGCTCGGGAAGAAGGCAAGACGATCACGGAGGCGCGCGGCGAGGTCGATCGCACCATACGGATCATCCGTTACCACGCGGCGCAGGCGCTCATGCCGGCTGGTGAGGTCGTCCACTCCATCCGTCCCGGTGTGAAGATCGACGTCGTCCGCGAACCCGTCGGTGTGGTCGGTGTCATCACGCCCTGGAACTTCCCGCTCGCGATCCCGGCATGGAAGATCATCCCCGCCCTCGCCTATGGCAACACCGTGGTCTTCAAACCGGCGGATCTCGTCCCTGCCAGCGCCTGGCACCTAGTGGACATCCTGGTGCGCGCGGGACTGCCCGACGGGGTTCTCAACCTCACGATGGGGCGAGGCAGCGTGGTGGGTGATGCGATCGCGCGCGACCCCCGCGTGTCGGCGCTGTCGTTCACCGGCTCGGTTGCGACCGGCGCGCACGTGCTGGAGGCCGCGCAGAGCCACCAGGCGCGCGTGCAACTGGAGATGGGCGGCAAGAACCCTCTAATCATCAGCGACGACGCCGACCTCGACGTCGCCGTCTCGGTCGCCGTCGACGGCAGCTTCGGCTCCACCGGTCAGCGATGCACCGCCGCCGAGCGCTTCATCGTCGACGAGCGGATCCACGACGCATTCGTGGAGGCCCTAGCGGCTCGGATGTCGAAGGTAGTGGTGGGCGACGCCCGTGATCCTCGCACGCAGATGGGACCGGTCGTCGATGCCCGACAGCTCGAGCAGAACCAGGCTGCGCTGCGGCGAGCCGAGGCGGACGCGGGTGAGGTGATCGGCGGAGAGCTCGTCGAGGCACCCCGCCCCGGCTTCTACATGCGCCCCGCCGCGGTCGTCGGTACGAAGCAGACGGACTGGATCAACGTCGAGGAAGTGTTCGGGCCCGTCGTGTCGATTGTGAAGAGCCGCGACCACGACGAGGCAGTGGCCCTCGCGAACGACACCGAGTTCGGCCTTTCGTCCGGCATCGTCACGACCTCACTGGCCAAGGCGGCTGATTTCCAGCGTAGATCCAAGGCAGGAATGGTGATGGTGAACGTTCCGACGGCGGGCGTCGACTACCACGTGCCGTTCGGCGGTCGAGCCCGCAGCTCGTTTGGGACGCGCGAGCAGGGCACTTATGCACGGGAGTTCTACACCACGGTGAAGACAACCTATGTGGGCGCCGGAACGGTCTGAGCCTACGGCCACACGTGCCGACCGTGTGATGACTGTTGATCACACGGTCGACACTTCGTTGCACTGCACCCGGCGCAGGCGTTTTCCGCCGTTGACGGAGTGCGGAACCTTGCGATCGAAGTGGATGCCGTCCGTCTCCCGATCTCGGCGATCAACCGAGCGGGCATCGCCTTTACCAAGGAAGTGGGGACTCGATCGCAGCTAACGCGCTGCCGCGATCCGCGAACTCAAGGTGTGGGCGTGTGCTAGAAGTAACTTCCCAAGCATCGGCAAACGGTCCGCCCGGAAGCGGGACTCCACACCCGTGATGCTGAGTGCCCAGTCCGGGCTGCCGTTCCTCGTGAAGACAGCAGCACCGAGTCCGTGACTGCCTTCAACGATGAGTCCGGGGTTCACCGAGTAGCCACGATCTTGAGTCTCCTGGAGTCGCTCGCGTAGCCGGTTCTCGGCGTGTTGGCCTCCCCATTCGGCACTGAGTTCGGGATGCCGTTCAAAGTATGCGTCCACATCATGAGCTGGAAGAAACGCAAGGACGGCGAGGCCCGCTGAGGCTACGCCGAGCGGAAATCTAACTCCCTCTGAGAGCACGAACGACCGGATGGGGAAGCTGCCGTCCTCTCGGACCAGGCAGATCATCTCGTCCCCTCGCCGCGCCGACAAGAACGCGCTCTCCTCTGTCCGCACGGCAAGAGAACGCACGACGTCTCCCGCGAGTGCAGTGATGTCATAGCGTGCCGCGGCAACAGTGCCCATTAGGTACAGTTCGGGGCCGGGCATCCAGGTCCCTGTCCGCTCGTCCTGATCAACCAGACCTTCGTGGCGAAGCGCGGTGAGCAAGCGATGGGCCGTTGGCCGGGTGAGCCCGCCGTGTCGAGCTAACTGCACCGTTGTCGCCCCGGTGGTTCCCGCCGCTGTCACAGCACGAAGCAGCCCGGCGGCGCGGGCAATGGACTGCGCTCCCGGCACGCTGCGTCGTCTGTCCACGCTGTGGACTCTATTTGGCAAGCTATCCACATTGCAAGCATTTGCGTGCATCCTCCACGACCTCCGGCAAGGATAGGCAAGCCGACGGTATAGACGGTGAGGAAGCAAAGGAGCAACCATTCGATGATGGACAAGACAGTGGCCAGCGCGGCTGAGGCGGTGGCGGACATCGCGAGCGGGTCCTCGATCGCCGTCGGCGGTTTCGGGTTGTGCGGCAACCCGATGACTTTGATCGAAGCGTTGCTCGAGAAAGGCAGCGACGACCTGTCGATCGTCAGCAATAACTGCGGCGTCGACGATTGGGGACTCGGTGTGCTGCTGGCCAACCGCCGGATCCGCAAAATGACCTCGTCCTACGTGGGTGAGAACAAGGAGTTCGAACGCCAGTTCCTCTCCGGTGAACTCGAGGTCGAACTGACCCCGCAAGGCACACTGGCCGAGAAACTGCGGGCAGGCGGCTCAGGCATTGCCGCCTTCTTCACCCAGACCGGCGTCGGCACCCAGGTCGCCGAGGGCGGACTTCCTCGTCGCTACGACCGTTCAGGCGGCGTCGCGATCGCCTCCCCACCCAAGGACGTCCGCAACTTCCCGGTGCGCGGCGAGGAGAAGCCCTTCGTGCTCGAGGAAGCCATTGCCACCGATTTCGCGATCGTCCATGCCGAACGCGGTGACCGGCACGGCAACCTCGTCTTCAACAAGTCGGCGCGGAACTTCTCGCCGCTGGCGGCGATGGCCGGCCGGATCTGCATCGCTCAGGTCGAAGAGCTCGTCGAACCCGGCGAGATCGACCCGGACGCCGTTCACCTGCCCGGCGTTTTCGTGCACCGGGTCGTGCTCGTCGGTCCGGACATCGAGAAGCGCATCGAACGTCGAACAGTTCGCTCAACGGAAGGCAACTGACCATGGCACTCACCCGCAACGAAATGGCCGCACGGGCAGCGCTGGAGCTCGCTGACGGCGCCTACGTCAACCTCGGCATCGGCCTGCCCACGCTCGTGCCCAACTATGTGCCTGAATGCGTGACCGTGACCCTGCAGTCGGAGAACGGCATCCTCGGTGTCGGTCCGTACCCGACCGAAGACGCCGTCGACCCCGACCTCATCAACGCGGGGAAGGAGACGGTGACGACCCTGCCCGGAACCGCTTTCTTCGATTCGGCGCTGAGTTTCGCGATGATCCGCGGCGGCAAAATCGATGCGGCGATCCTCGGGGCGATGCAGGTCTCAGCCACCGGCGACCTCGCCAACTGGATGATCCCCGGCAAGGTCGTGAAGGGCCCAGGCGGCGCGATGGACCTCGTCCACGGCGCCGGCCGGGTGATCGTGCTGATGGAACACGTCGCCAAAGACGGGTCGGCCAAGATCGTGGACGAATGCTCGCTCCCGCTGACCGGCCGCGCCGTCGTTGACCGCATCATCACCGACCTCGCCGTCATCGACGTCACCCCGGACGGCCTCGTGCTCGTGGAACTGGCACCGGGCGTCACGGTCGACGAGGTCGTCGCCGCAACCGAACCAAAACTCATTTTCTCTGAAGCACTGAAGGTGGAAGCATGAATTCATCCGACATTGTCATCGTTGCTGCGGCACGGACACCCCAAGGGCGTTTGAAGGGCCAACTGTCGCAGTTCAGCGCCGTCGAACTCGGGACCTTCGCCATCCGCGGTGCGCTCGAGCAAGGAGGGATCGCCCCGAATGCAGTCGACGCAGTGCTTATGGGCCAGGTTTTGTCGGCTGGCTCCGGGCAGAATGCCGCCCGCCAGGCGGCGCTCGGCGCGGGTATCGGTTGGGACGTGCATGCTGCGACGGTCAATAAGGTTTGCCTTTCCGGCCTCACGGCGATCATTGATGCGGCTCGTATGATTCGCTGCGGCGACGCCAGCACTGTGATCGCCGCAGGGATGGAATCAATGTCGCAGGCGCCCCACCTGATGGTGGGCTCGCGAGACGGCTGGACATACGGCTCGATCGAAGTACTCGACCACGTCGCGCACGACGGTCTCACCGACGCACACGACCGCGAGAGCATGGGCGCGTCGACCGAACGGAACAACATACGGTTCGAGGTGACCCGGGGGGAACAGGATGCGGCGGCCGTACGTTCCCACCATCGCGCCGCAGCCGCGTGGGAGTCCGGCGTCTTCGATGCAGAAGTCGTGCCAGTCATAGTTCCGCAGCGTCGTGGAGAACCCATCGCGGTAACCCGCGACGAGGGTGTCCGCCCGGAAACGACCGGCGAGTCGCTAGCCCAGTTGCGCCCAGCCTTCGCACCAGGTGGCTCCCTTACGGCCGGCAACTCCTCGCAAATTTCCGACGGTGCCTCCGCAGTCGTGCTGACCACTCGCGCAAACGCCGAAGTGAAAAACTGGACAGTTCTTGCCACGCTCGGGGCACACGGCCAGGTTGCGGGACCGGACAATTCGCTTCACGCTCAGCCGGCACGCGCCATCGAGGCGGCGTGTGCGAAACAAGGAGTCGTCCCCAGCGGCCTGGACTTCGTTGAAATCAACGAGGCATTCGGTGCTGTCGTGGTGCATTCGCAGCGCGAGCTGGGCCTCTCAGACGACCAGGTCAACGTTCACGGCGGCGCGATGGCAATCGGTCATCCGCTCGGCGCGTCGGGTAACCGCGTCGTGGTGCACGCAGTACATGAACTCGTACGACGAGGGAGCGGGACGGCTGCTGTCGGAGTCTGTGGTGGGGGCGGCCAGGGAGACGCGCTTATCCTGACGCGCTGACTCTAGCTACTTGGCCGAGTGATCGCGCGCCCAACTCCTTTCAGGCTTCACCAGGTAGACAACGATGCCCGAACGCCGTGAATAGGGCTCGCCTGTGTAGCGTTCGGCGATCCGATCGACAATTGGCAACGCTTCTTCCCCGTCGATGCGGGCGATGGCGCAGCCCCGAACGAACGCCATGTCCAAGGGGTTCTGGGGATTGGTGACGGAGAACGCGACTCGGGGGTCAGCGATGAGGTTGTCGTCTTTCTGGGAGCCGGTCTCCATGAAAAACGCCAGGGTATCCCCTTCGACACCCACCCACACCGGGACGGAGTGGGGCGACCCGTCAAGCATGAGCGTCGCCACATGCGCAATCGCGTCGCGCTCGAAGTACGGGCGAACATCGGTCCAGCTGGTAGCCATCCTTGCTCCTTTGTCTTGCTGATTCAGAAGACGCTCCGAGCCATCCCTGGAACCGGCAGGCAAGCCCTCACGAGGCGTCCACCCTCGTTACCTGACGGGGCATGGAGAGGGACTGTCTGACGGCCCCTGCCGACCCCAGTAGGTCAAGGATTCACAGGAGCCGTCAGGATGTTGTTCTACGGCGCTCAACCGGTGGTGATCCGGGTCCATTCTTCGAAGGCTTCGTCGGCGTGGTCAGTCCAGTATTCGATCGGGTAGAGGAAAGTTTGCTGGATCTCCTCTTCGTGCAGCGTCGGCAGAAACTCCTTGTACACCGGATTGACCGCCGGCGGCTCGCCGAGCGTAGTCGGCCCGTAGGGAAGCACCTCGTAGAAAGGATTCTGCCCCTTGGAAGTCGCTAAGTGCTGCAGGAACGCCCATTGTGCCTCAGGTGCTTTCGATCCTTTAGTGGCGTAAACGCCATCCCAAGCGAGATGGATTTTGTCCCAGAGAACGCCGATGTTCGCCCCGTTCTCGGCCGCCTTCGCCGCCCGACCCAGGTAGCAGAGACACATGCCGAAGTCACCCGACTCGAGCGAGGCCTGCTGCTGCACGTGATCTGCCTGGGGTACGGCATCATCTCCCAATTGGTCAAAAATGCTTTCGACACGACTCCAGTCGATTGGAATCACGTCCTCCGCCGCGACCCCGTCCGTCACGAGCAACGGCTCCACGGTGCCCCCCGGGTAGCTATAGAATATTCGTTTGCCCGGGAACTCTTCGGTGTTCATGAAGTCCTCGACCTTCGTCGGGGGGTTGTCGCCATAGAGTTCCTTGTTATAGACGACACCCACAGCCATGACCGAAACAGGCACTATGCAGTCGTCGGTGACGTAATCGGGGTTGACCTCGCTCATGTCGAACTCCGGGGGACGCTTCTCGAATAGAGTGCCACACTGGCTGCCGCCGACGGCGGCATCGATCTCGACCACATCCCACGTCGTGCGTCCGCCATCGACCATCGTCTTGATCTTCGCCGGATCGGTCGGGCTGTCCGTGGCGATCTGGACTCCCGTGTCGTCAGAGAACGGCTCGATCCAACCTGTCTTGGCCGCCTCAAGCGCCGCGCCCCCGTAGTTGACGAAGACGAGCCGCTGACTACTCAGGTCACCACCATCAGCGTTGCTCGTGTCTCCGGCTGCGCTGCATGCGGTTACGAGCAGCAAACAGGAGGCTGCTACTGCTGCCCTGTATATCTTTTTCAACGGAACTCCTATCGAGGGTGTTGATCTTTTTCTGGTTTCGGCACAGTTTTCGCAAGTAGCTTCAACGCAGGGGTACTTTGCGGCGGTAGGCGACGCATGAACGTGGCGCCCACGGTCTCATAGCGGAGAAAGGACGGCCGTCTCTTCGGGAACCGCTCTTTGCGCATCACGGACGCCCTCGCAACCAACCACTGCGCCGGCATCGTGTGCCCAGCTGACTGCGACTCTTTCGCCTACGGTGTGATCATGCTCGGAAAGGAGTTGGTCTACGAGCAATTTCCTTCCGTCAGATTCCAGAACAAGCCGGCGTCGTCCGCCGAGATAGACGGTTTCTGTGACGTAAGCTTCCAGCACGTTGAACGCTGAAGAGACCTGCTGCTCCGTCGGCCGGGCGATCAGATGTTCCGGTCGCAGCACTAAGGCCACGCGTGAGCCATCGGACAGGGGCGAGTCCGGGACGATGATCTTGCGGCCCTGCGATGTGAGGCATCGATCGAGTCCGTCAGTACTGAGCACACCCTCGAATACGTTGGAATCACCGAGGAACTTCGCGGCGAATAGTGTGACAGGGCGCTCGTATAGGTCGCGTGAGTGGGCTACCTGCTCGATGCGACCCTCGTTGAAGACAGCGATTCGGTCGGACATTGCCAACGCTTCCTCTTGATCGTGGGTAACAAACACGAAGGTCACCCCGAGCTCGCGGTGAATGCGTTTGATCTCGATCTGAAGATCCTCACGCAAGCGCTTGTCGAGTGCCCCGAGCGGCTCGTCGAGCAGAAGAAGTTTTGGGCCGAACACCAGCGCTCGCGCCAGGGCTACGCGTTGCTGCTGGCCCCCTGAAAGTTGTCGTGGGTACCGCCCGGACAGGTGCGCCAGTCCGACAACCTCGAGCACTGCCCCGACCTTCTGAGTGATCTCCCTTCTCGACAGACCCCGCTGCTTCAGCGGAAAGGCCACGTTGGCGTCGACCTTCATATGCGGAAAGAGCGCGTAGTTCTGGAAGACGACTCCAATATCGCGGCGGTGGGTGGGAATTCCGTTTAAAGGCACGCCGCCCATCCCCACCGTTCCAGCGTCAGGGTTGTCAAAACCTGCGATGATATTGAGGGTGGTGGTCTTGCCGGACCCGCTAGGGCCGAGAAGAGTCATGAACTCACCGGGCGCGATACTGAGATCGACGCCGTCAAGCGCGACATTGTTTCCGTAGCGCTTCGTGAGGCTTTTTATCTCTAGGCCGACTCCGTGTTCCGCCATGAACTCACTGCCTTTCTTTCTTGATTCCCAATACGGCGAACAGAAGCAGTACGAGGGTCGTAGTGCCGAGCAACACGGTGGATGCTGCCGCGATGGTTGGGTCAATCTCTGCGGTAACGCTTCTGTAGATCTGGATCGGCAACGTTCGGGTGAAGGGACCCGCGAGGAAGAGCGACACGATCGCTTCGTCGAACGAGGTGAGGAACGCAAAAAGGGCACCCGTTAACACACCGCGTGATATCAGAGGCAGGGTTATACGGAAGAACGCGATTCCCGGGCTTGCGCCCAGGCTCGCCGCGGCGCGAAGCAATTGACCGTCAAATGTCTGTAGCGCTGCCGAGACAGTGACGACAACAAACGGTATGGCCAGCACTGTGTGCGCAAGAACAAATCCGGGCAGCGTCTGAGTGAGCCCCAAACGTAAGAACACGTAGAAGATGCCGATCGCGAAGATCACCCCGGGAACGATCATCGGTGAAATGAGAATCGCTCGAGCAGGTGCGCGCCATCGGCCGCGTCCGTTGGCCAGTGCAAGGGCGGCCATCGTGCCAAGAGCGGTGGCCAGAACAGTAGTGATTGCTGCGATCTGGAGTGAAAAGACAGTCGCTTCATACCACGCAGGGTTGGTGAAAAAATTCTCGTACCATCGGGTCGACCATCCACGGGGTGGGAATGTCAGGCTCGGCCGGTCAGTGAAGCTGACTGGAACCACAATGAGTGTAGGCAGGAGCAGTAGCAGGCCGACTATGACGGAGTAGCCAACCAGCACCGAACGTGCGGCTGTTCGTTTCATAAAGCGTCCCTCTCAACGCCTAACACTCTTCTGTAGCGATGAATCGCGACCTGCACGAGTCCGAGCAAGAGCAACGTTGCGGTCAGCAATATCAGAGCCATGGCGCCTCCGCGACCAAACGCGAGTAGCTGATTGACCTGCGTGACGATCTGCTGCGAAATCAAACTGTTGCCGGGGCTGCCTAGTAGCGCCGGGGTGAAGTAGAACCCCAGCATGAGAATAAATACCGTCAGACACCCCGCCAGAATCCCGGGCATGGCAAGGGGAAGGTATACCCGCACAAAAGCAACCCGCGGTTTGGCGCCGAGACTTTCGGCAGCGAGCAGCAGCCGACGGTCGATGCCGGAAATCGTCGCGTAGAGCGGGAGGACCAGGAAGGGCAGAAGAACCTGCGTGGCTCCGATCGTCACGCCCGTCATATTTCCCAGTAGTCGAGGTCCCTCGACTCCAAAAGCGCTCAACGCCGCCTTCACCGGCCCCGTGTCCTGGAGCAGAATCACCCAGGCGTAGGTCCGGACCACAACGTTTGACCAGAACGGTAACAGCACCGCGGCAAGCATCAGCATTCGCGCACGAGGACTAACAAGGGTCATCAGGTAGGCGAAGGGGAAACCCAGGACGAGACAGAGCACCGTCACCCATGCGCTCACCAACAGGGTGCGTCCGAGAATCGCGAGCTGGGTGCTGTTGGCAAGGAACCATTCGTAATTGGCGAACCACGGTGAACCGGGTTCCACGAAGTCAACGAAGCTCAGGTGAATTGTCTCGGCAAGTGGGTACAAGAACGCGAATGTGATGAAACCCAACGGCGCGACGATCAGCCAGACTACCGACCGAGTTCGTCGGCGGAGGGGCTCTCGGTCTTCCGCAGCCGTAGCGGGACCGCGACGCAGTTGTGCGTTCGAGTGTTCTCTGATCGCGCTCACGGGCTTCTCCTCACATCAGCGTGTCGGGTGAGCCAACCGTAGTTCTGAATCCCAGCCGCCGGACTTGGGAGAACGCCAAGTACCCCTCGTGATCATTGGGCCGTCTCCATGGGCAGTGCGGCCGTGCTGACTCACGGCTAAAGGATCTTGCGGCGGACGAGAGCCACCTACTCTGCGGCACTCGCATGCGCTGGGCGGTGCCAGCGCGCCCAGCCAACACGAAGAGGACGCCTCGAGACGCCAAAGAGCGCCTCGCTGAAGCACGCGCGCAGATCCCAATTTCACAGGACCTTCCCAATGGTCGTCCTGCGGATGTACGCCGCTATGCTTTCAAGGCGAGGACCTCGGCGGGGTTCACCATGCAGATTTGGTGCACTTGCTCCTGTGACATTCCACTCTTCAATGCTCGCGGAAGAACACTCTCAAGAATGTGCTGGAACCCCTCGCCCCCATACTTCGCCGTCTGCGACTTCAAGGCGAGATCCTGGCTGATGAGTATGCGCTCGAGATGGCCAGCCTCGATTAGAGCGAGGAGGAGGTCGATGCGCTGAGCATCACTGAACTGCCAAACCTCACCATAGAACGCCATGGCTTGCTCGCTCCCGAACAGATCATAAGCGACGTACGCGCCAGTACTTGCCAACTCCAGTGCGGACCTGACGGTCATGGAATGGATATCCATGTGGGACATGATTGTCCGGTCGACCGCGCCGCCAACGTCAGCCACGATCTCGAGCGCGTACATTGCCACGTCAAAACTGACAGCATGCAGCTGCAGCGCGAGACCCGTCTGTCGTTGAGCTTTGACCGCTGCACGCAGGACCCGCTCCTCATGCTCATGGAGAGTGTGGCTGAGGCCCACCTCACCCAAAACGCCAGTCCTGATGCCGGTGCCGTCGACTCCGATCTCTGCATCTCGCACGAAAACTTCAGCAATGTCATCTTCGTCGCTGTCGGCGATCCATTTCGGATGCACTGGCCGGGTATAAGCTCCACCGCCCATCACAATATGGACACCAGTCGCCCGCGAAACCTGAGCCAGACCGACGGGGTCACGGCCGAGCCCGATTGAACTGGAGTCAACGAGGGTCCCCCCACCCCATTCCTTGTACGCCATCACCTCATCGATCGCCTCCGAGACGTCAAATCGCGAGAGGTTGTCTCGGCATACGAACGGGTGACGACGGATATCGACGTTGTTGCTCAACGAAACCTTCGCGTTGACGAAACGCAGAGCACTGTCTGGCACCTGCTGCTCGGGTGTTGCGTCCATCAATACGTCAACGAAGACGTGCTCATGCGGCTGGACATGGCCGAGTTGATCCGCAGGAACATCGCCGAGCACCGTTCGCACCATACGATTCGTCAGTTCTGTCACGTTCACTCGCTCTCGGTCTGGACGTTATTGCCTTCAGATTCCGGAAGGTGTAGCCACGGTGATAGGGACACTTCGCCTCGCTCGACCCGCACTGTATGATCTGGAGTCCTCGAGCACGCCGCACCATTCCAACTCTGTTGCTAAGCAACCGCCTCGGGAGCCTCTCAACATTCGCGTCTTTCAATCTTTGTGTCGCGCTGCTTTCCCTTGACTTGGGGGAAAAACGATTCTTTGAGCCTTCCTTCCCCCAACTTCCAAGCGGTCGCCTCGTGTTCAAGGCGTCTCCCCCGGCGCGGTGGAATTCGACAAGACAGTCACGTCTTGTGCGTCGCTGGCGGCTCAGATGGCGTCGGCAGGTGAATCAAGTGAGTTCAGCTGGCGCGTGTGCGCAGCATTCATCGCGACGCCCTTCCAGGTGTCGAATTCGCCTAGGTAAACGCCGTCCTACAGCGCACTGCGTTGGCTATTTGACGGTCACTCGTTCGCTACTGGGTAGCGGTTTGGCCGCACCAGCGGCCACACCTGATGCCGCCACCAACGCTACGACAATAAAAAGCGTTTCGAGCAAGCCGAGATGTTCGCTTACGACTCCCAGAACCGGCGGCCCCGCCAGCAGTGAGATGTATCCGATCGTTGCTGTAGCGCTCACGCGGGCCGCTGCCTTCGCCGGGTCATCGCCAGCCGCGGAAAGGCCGAGCGGAAAGCCGAGCGAGGCACCAACTCCCCACAACACCGCCCCAACGAACACAAGGGGAAGATTTGGGGCAAGGATGAATAGCAGAATGCCACCGGCCGCGCATCCCGCCATCACGCGCAGCACCAGGACCCGCCCGAACCGGTCCACCAGTGGACCGCCCAACATTCGGACGATCATCATCGACACGGAGAACACCGTTAGCGCGGCCGCGCCGGCAGCCGGTCCCCCGTTATGGTCTTCGCTCACACCGAGCGCAAGCCAATCGTTCGCGCCGCCCTCAGCGAAAGCCATCCCGAGCACCACGATGCCGAGAGCGTAAGTACGCGGTTCTCGCCAAGCCGAGACATCCCTGGCCAGGGGCTCGCCTTGACCAGGGCGAGCCGTATGAGCCGTTTCACGGGCCAGGGTATCGTCGGTCGCGGGCCGTGGCGGCACATTGGCGATCGCAGTGAACGCGATGACGAGGATCATCAGCGACATCGCAAGGCAGTGCCAGAACACGCTGATGTGTTGGGCGGCTGCGGCTACTCCGAAAGCCGCGCCGATAACAGTACCAACGCTGAAAAACGAATGAAAGAGCGGCAGAAGCGTCTTGCCGGACTTGACTTCGATCGCGCCGCCATCGACGTTCATCATGATGTCAAGACATGCATTGCCGAACCCGAACAGCACAAGCCCGGCCACTACCAGCCAGACCAGGGGGAAAATGGACGTACCCAAGCCGATAACGAAAAGGCCGAGGGACACCATCAGCATCATCGCCCGCATACCCGCGCGAGTGCCGAACTTCGCGATAAGGGTCGAACTGACCAACAAACCTACGATCGACGCCACCCCCATGCACAAAATCAACAGGCCAATTCCGGCATTGTCGATGCCCAAATCCGCCTTAATCGCCGGTATGCGCGAGGCCCAGGTCAACCAACTCAGTCCGCTCGCCGCGAAGATCGCAAAGACGGCGTAGCGCCACCGGACGTATTGGCGGCGAGTCAGGGAAGGGCCGCTTCCTGGAGAATACATCGTCTGAATCTACCGGCGCCGCTGGGCACACCGACGGCTCGCGCTCAAGCTGGGGACTGGAAGATCACCAAAATGCCCGCCTCCACCTTGCTGCGAGAACAAGACGACGTTGTCTAATCTTCAAGGAACCGCACCGCCCAGAAGATGAAGAGGTTTGATGTGACCGGACGCAATGTTGTCGTGACGGGAGCTGGGTCCGGAATCGGACGGGCCACCGCGAAACTATTCGCAGAAAACGGAGACCGGGTTTCCTGTTGGGACATACAGCAGTCGACCGCCGACGAAACTGTCGCTGCGATTCGGGAGCAGGGTGGCGAGGCCGAGGCGATCCAATGCGATGTGTCGAATGAGCGGCACGTCGTCAGCGCTTTCGAGAGGGTTGATGCCCTGTGGGGCGGGCTGGACGTTCTCTTCGTCAATGCCGGAGTCGAGGGGCCGCTAAAACGGATCGCCGATGTGAGCCTCAGCGAGTTCAATCAGGTGATCGGTATCAACCTCGTGGGTGCCTTCTTGATCTCTAAGCACGGAGTACCACTCCTGCAGAAGAACGGCGGCGGCGCAATCGTCATGACCGCGTCCGTCCTTGCCCACGTGTCCACCCCCGACTGGGGCGCCTACGGCGTTTCGAAGGCAGGCCTACGGGCGCTCGCGCGATCGCTGGCCATAGAACATGCACAGGACGGAATTCGCGTGAACTGTGTCGCCCCGGACGGGGTGAGCACCGAGCTGATGCACCGTGGTCTCCTGACAACCGGTCTCGAGGAAGACGTCGCTACAGAGTACGAGGCGACGCTGTCGACGCCGGAGCAGGTGGCCGACGTCGTGTACTTCCTGGCCGGCCCCGGAGCCGCACTGATCAGCGGCTCGTCTCTCCTCCTCGACCGGGGCTTGATCTCCCGACGCCCCAGCTAAGGCCGTTAGGGCTTGTTGGCGCACTACATCCTCGATGGCAGCACATGCTTCGATAGCGAGATCTCGGGCGCGGCTGAGCGTCTGATCCGGGTGCCCACCAGCGTCCCACATCCAATTCCACGTCGAGGCGCGGGCTCTGGTGAAATGCCGTGTCGGATCTGCGTCTCGATCGCGGATTGGTAGCCATGGCGTGAATAGAGCGGCTCAGCCCCACCGGCGAGCGGAACCACATGAACGGTCAGCCCAGCAAGTGCGGACCGCCGATTCGCTGCTCGGGGAATCCCCCATGACCAACCGCCTGTCATGACTCGATCGATCCAGCCCTTCAGTTGCGCCGGCATGGACCACCAGTAGACAGGGAACACTATGAAGAGGTCGTCGGTCTGCGCCAGGATTCGCTGCTGAGCCAGGACGTCTGCCGGTGGCTGTAAGTGGCACGGAGTTGCTTCTTGTTCCGTCCAAGTCCGCTGCCCGCTCTTTGCACATTGTCGTACGCGCACTGGCAGTCAGCCGAAATAGTCTGGTCGCAATCCGGTGTTGAACGAGAGGTTGTGCGTCATGCAAGACGAAAAGCGAACTGTGATCGTCACGGGAGGCGGGTCCGGGATAGGACGTGCGATAGCCCAGCGATTCGGGCGGAGTGGCGACACCGTTTATGTCTGGGACATTGACGAAAGTCGGGCACGTAGCGCGCTCGTGGATGGCGCCGACATGCATGCCGAAGTGGTCGATGTTCGCGACTACGATCGAGTTCTTTCGGCGGTGAAGGCGGTCCAGTCCGCGACGAGCAATCTCGACGTCGTGGTTCATAGCGCTGGTGTGTTCGACGGATATGCGGGGATCGACGATACAACTCCCGAGCTGTGGAACCGAGTGATCGAGCTGAACCTTACCGGAGCCTTCCACGTCGCCAGGTCCGCTGGGCTGCAAATGCGGGATGCTGGAAAAGGCGGGCGGATCATTGTCGTCAGTTCGATCGGAGGGGTGCGCGCTTCGCTTGATGGACTGGCGTACGTCACCAGCAAGGCGGGTCTCGACCACATGGTGCGTCGGCTGGCCTTCGAGCTGGGCCGGGACGATATCACCGTCAACGCTGTGTCGCCTGGATCGATCACGACAGACCTGGGTCGCACGTCGAAAGAGATCCTGGGCGATGCCGTGAAGATGGGCGGTGGCATCCGGCTTGCCATGCCGGCAGAAGCCATGAAATTCGCGCTTCCGGCGGGGCGCAGCGGAACCGTCGACGAAGTAGCCGCGCTGGTGGAATTCCTGGCCGGTCACGAATCTGCCTATATCAACGGGCAGGCCATCGCCATTGACGGCGGGTGGACCGCGGGCTGATCCCCGCCAGCGCAGTGCAATCGTGATTTCTGAAAGAGAAGATGAAGGGAGCCAGGTGTCTAGTTCCGTCGTAGTGACGACTCACGGGAGGGTGGCTACGTTGACTCTCAATAGGCCCCACGCACTCAACGCTTTAGATAGACAGCTGATGCGCGAAGTGGTCGAAGCTGCGACGTCACTCGATCGTGACCGGGGGGGGGGGGGGGGGGGGGTGGCCGCGATGGTCTTCATGGGATCAGAGCGATCCTTCGCCGCTGGAGCTGACATCGCTGAGATGTCGTCGCTTTCCCATGTAGACGCACACACGGACGATCTCTTCTCAGAGTGGGATACTTTCGCCGCCATCCGCACTCCGATGATCGCAGCGGTTGCTGGCTACGCTTTGGGAGGCGGATGCGAGTTGGCGATGATGTGTGATCTCATCATCGCCGCGGATTCCGCGCAATTCGGGCAGCCGGAGATCGGCCTTGGGTTAACGCCCGCGCTCGGCGGGTCACAGCGACTAACCCGGGCGATCGGCAAGTACAAGGCGATGGACCTGATCCTTACTGGCCGCACGATCGGAGCAGACGAAGCCGAGAGGATTGGGCTGGTTTCACGCGTTGTACCGAGCGAACAGCTGCCGGAGGAAGCGATGCGCATCGCAGAATCAATCGCCGCGCGTTCGGTTCCCGTCCTCTATGCCGCGAAAGAACTCGTGAACACCGCTCTGGACGTCACGCTCCAGCAGGGGGTTCGATTCGAACGTCGGGTATTTCGCTCTGGGTTCGGCTTCGCGGATAGCGCGGAAGGAATGAGCGCGTTCCTGCCACGTCGTGACCCCGACTTCACCGACCAATAGCGACCACTACCCCTTTTGGCCGGGCGGTGCGGGGGCGGTCGGAACCCGCGGCACTCCTCGGAATGAGCGCCAAGACGAACGAGGCTCTGACATGAAGATTGACCATCTGGCGGCCGACAAGCACGCGCTGGAGCAAAGAACGAAGGTTCTTCCCAGCACCTATCGGCTCTTCTACGAACGGCCAGTCATTGTCGACCACGCCAAAGGCGCCTGGCTCTGGGAGCGCGACGGATCGAGACTCTTGGACGCGTACAACAACGTGCCGGTCGTCGGTCACAGCAACTCTGAGGTAGCCGCGCAGGTGGGGGCCGCGCTGCAACGAATCAACACCCACACACGATATGTCGAGCCGTCGATCGCCAAGTATGCCGAAAAACTGCTGGACGATTTCCCGCCGTCGATGGATCGTGTGATTTTCACCTCATCGGGCAGTGAAGCCAACGACCTTGCGCTTCAGGTCGCAAGGGTCCTCACCGGCCGACGGGGCGTCGTAGTCACGTCGAACGCTTATCACGGCACGACGGCGGCGCTTGCCGCGCTCTCTCCGAGCTTGTCCACTCATTGGAAGGACGAACAGTCGATCTTCGTCGACGTCCCGAGCGGTCTTGCTGGCACGGCAGAGTTCGGCCCGGCACTTGCGGAACGGGTCGCCGCCGCTATCACTGAGCTGGAGTCGCGCGGTGTGGGATTCGCCGCGCTGCTCTTTGATTCGGTGCTGTCCAGCGACGGCATATTCACCGACCCTGTCGGTTTCCTCCAACCCGTTCGAGACGTTGTCTCACGCGCAGGCGGACTGTACATCGCAGATGAGGTGCAATCGGGCTTTTGTAGAACCGGAACCGCGATGTGGGGCTTCGAACGACACGGCATCGTGCCGGACCTAGCGGTGCTGGGCAAACCGATGGGAAACGGGCTGCCGATCGCTGCGCTGGTTGGCGGTCACACCCTGCTGGACACGTACGGTGACTCGTTCCGGTACTTCAACACTTTCGGCGGTAACACAGCATGTGTTGCCGCGGCAAGCGCGGTCCTCCAGATCATCCACCGTGACCGACTCGGGGAACGATCCGAAAGAATCGGCACTCGCATCCGTCGGGCGCTAAACGACGAAGTCGCTCGGCTGAAGCTCCCGTTTCGGGTCCGCGGATCGGGGATGCTCATCGGCGTAGATACCTCGCCAATCGCGGACTTCCCCGGTCCCCCATCCGTTGGCGCCCTCGCGCACCACCTCATGAATGATCTCCGCGAGCACGGCGTGCTCGTAGGAACCACCGGAGTGGAGAACAACGTGCTCAAGATTCGTCCACCGTTGGTTTTGAACGACCGCCAAGCATCGCTGCTCATTGAGCAAATCTCGGGGGCTTTCGGCAGGCTATGCACGAACGGCGATGATACAAATGTTCACTGAGCATGATGCCCTGCTCGTTGCCCAGGTATCTTCGGAACGCTTCGGTCGACGATTCTCGGTGATCCGAGCGATCGTCGGTGAGACCTATCTCAACGTGGCCTTGACGGATGACGCGGGACGCAAATACATCGCCAAGCTTGCACCCCTCAGCGTCGACCCCTTGGCCCTGGAGTGGCAGGGGCTTCTCGTCGATCGAGTAGCGGCCGCCAGGCTCGAGTTCGCAACGCCCCGTCTCGTACGGACGACGAACGGCGAGACGACAACGCGAATCACCGATGGGAGCGCTCAGGGCACCCTCCGACTCTTCACTTGGGTCGAGGGCATCCTCATGTCCGACGTGCCGCGCTACTCGGATCACTTCCTTAACAGCCTCGGCCGGCTCTCAGCCCGACTCACCCAGGCTTTGGAAGGGGTGGGCGCCGGAGGTAGCGGAGAACACTTCTGGTCGCTCGCTCGAACCCACGTCTCGCTTAGCGAGGTGCTTGATGGCTTGCCTCTCGGGGTTGAAGCCAGTCTTATTGGCGAAGTCAGCGAGTTTCACAAGCGTCATGTTGTGGCGCTCCTGGACGAGCTGCCGAGGAGCGTCGTCCACCAGGACCTCAATCCCTACAACGTCCTCGCCGACCCGTTCGACAATGACTTGGTGATAGGCGTTATCGATTTCGACGACGCTGAGGAGACTATTCGTGTTGCGGACATTGCCATCGCAGCGGGGTACGCCATGGTCGACCACCGCGATCCTGTTGGTGCGCTGATCGCAACGGTGAACGGATACCAGACGGTCTTGCCGCTCACCCCTTCGGAGCGGTCATCGATCCTGGCACTTTCGCTCCTGAGGTTGTGTCTGAGCTGGGCGACGTGGAGTCGCCGCGCGAACGGTGACAGAAACTCTTACGCGGCGGTGCGAATGGGTTCGACGTGGCCGGTTCTCCAGCGGGTCATCGCCCTTGGGTTGGAAAACGCTCAGCTCCGGGTTCTCAAGGAAACCCACCTCGTGTGAGAGAAGATCACAGCAACCACGAGAACAGGCGGGGACTACAGCCCCCGCCTGTTCCTGGGTAATCAACGCCCGTCGAGCCAGATGGAATAGAAGACTGAGCGGAAATCGCCCAGGCTCTTGTACCCACCCGTTTCCGGCACGTTGTGCTCCGTGTCGAAGAGCACGATGGGTGGTCCAACCACCCCGGGCGCTTCGCCCTGCATGAGCCGGCTCACGACGTCGATAGAAGCGAAGACCTCCCAATCGACGTCATATCCGAAGCCAGCATGCTGGCCCTCGCCGTTCCGAACCAGTTCCATGTTCGCAGGATCTCCATTCCCCGCAACGACCTGGATTTCGTCACTCCGGTCGGAGTTCATCACCGCACTTGCCACACCATAATTGATGAGCTCGTCGTATGCGGCAACGATGTAGTCGGCGGACGGATACCGCACCAAGGCCTGGACCGTCTTATCCTGAATTTCCGGGCCGAAGTCTTCGACGCCGATTGGGATCACCTCGACGATCTCGCACCCCGCGCACTCAGCAAGGCGAGTCTCGAAGCCCTCCTGGAATGCCGCTGTCTCCCGGAAGTCAGGGACCGGCAATTCTATGACCTGGGCGGTGCCTCCAGAGTTCGCGATGACCCAGTCCGCCTGAGCGGCTCCCCGCCGCAAGAAGTTCTCGCGAGGTGTGGAGGCCCCGGGGTAGGACGGAACCCCGTCGAACATTGACTCTGCACCAGCATCGACCTCGCTACAATCGACCGACGAGAACGCAACGATCGTAATCCCTGCCTCACGCAACTGCTGGAGCGGACTCTCATTTCCTGGGCAATCCATGCCGAAAAGCAGAATTGCGTCAGCGCCCCAGGAGATTGCTTGGCGCATGCCCTCTTGCTGAGTATCGGGATCGAATTTGCTATCAAAGATACGCACGTCCCAGCCGAGCTTCTCCGTTACTTCCTCCACTACTTTCGCGCTTCGGGCGCCCGTCGCAGAACCCAGGGCGGTGACAAAGAACAACCGAACGTCTTCCGCCGCCGGTGGTCCATCCGACGGAGGTACCGCAGAAGCAGCCTCATACGCTGCTTCGACAGCCAGGCGCGACTGCTCAACTATTTCCGGGTCAGTTTCAGCGCTGGTGGTTGTTGTCGCCTCCGTGCCGGAGCAACCGCTGAGCAGCAGGGCAGACGCGCCAAGGACGACGCCCACCCGGAGCGCAGCCCATCTCGACAAGATATTCATATATCGCCATCTTCCTCATTGAAGTAGCGCACCGGGCGCAATGCGCGCCCGGTGCCTGGTGTCGCCGCACACAGCGACGTTTTCGGGTCATCAGAAGTGACGACGAATATCCCTCGAACTCCTCAAGCGGGGCCGAGCGAGTCAGCCGACGGGAACGCCCTGTCGACTCGTGACGATCTGCTCGGCAGCAGCTTTGCCGCTGGAGATGCAACCGACCATTCGTCCTGTCCACCGCTTGTCCACGTCCGCTCCAGCGAACCGCAGCCGACCTTCTGGCTTATCCAGGTCGCCGAAGTAGTTGGTGAGGAAGCCAGGACGCGAAACCATCCACGTCCCCTGCGAAAACTCCGAGTCCAGCCAGTTCTCGTAGAACGTTTCCAGAACTTCCGCCTCTGGCGCGAGCTTACGCAGCTCACGTTGAACCGCCTCGATGTCATCCACATTCAGCTGCGTGTGCTCGGTCATCGCGAAGATCAGGGTCTCACCGTTGTCCAGCGTCGCATGGTGGAGGAGCATCTTGAACGCCAGTTCGTGCGAGATGCTGTAAATCCCCACCGGGACGTTCCTCACGCGCATCCACAGCTTGTGCTGCTTGCCCACGTGCTTCTCCTGTGCGGCGGCCGTCTTCGCCGGGCAGAGAGCCGGGGTGAACTCGACGTCGGACCACGTGTTCAACGGCGTAGCCCACACGACATCGTCGGCTGTGAACACCTCTCCCGACCGAGACGTGAGCTGGACCCCGTTGGCGTCCTGCTCGACTCGGACAATGGGCGTGTTCAATTTGATTACGAGGCCCGGTGAATCATCGATGATTGCCTGGCGATAGAGCTTGGACCCGCCTTCGATTTCGTGTGACACACCGGCGTACCACGACCAGGGGCTGTTGTTCATGCCCGCGATATAAGGACCAATGATGTCTGCGGCGGAAATATTGTGGGTCAGATTTCCCCCGTAGATTTCCACCCATGCGGTCGCGTACTCCCAGGTCTCGCGCGGAAGCTCGATGCCAGCGAGCCACTCGCTGAAGGGAATGTCGAGGTCTTTTACGTCATCGACCCAGTTGTCCTTCTCGAAATCGATTCGGTGAGATTCGTGTATTGCGCGGTATGCGACCCGAATAAGGTCCTCGACCTGGTCGAATGGAAACGCTTCTTCGTAGGTCTTGCCGTTCAAGCGAGTACGAAATGCCACCTGATCCTTTGTGTATCGGATAGGCAGGTTGTATTTCGTGAATTCCTCCCGAGCGAGCGGTTCACGGTCCGGGTCCCAGTAGGTGCCACCCGTCTCGATGGGCTGTCCTGCGAAGTCGGCCGTGTTTGTACGTCCTCCAAGCCTGTCGCGTGCCTCGACGAGCAGCGTCCTCAGACCCGCCTGACTCAGTTCCCGCGCCGCGATCAGGCCGGCCAAGCCGCCGCCGACGACAATCGAATCGTAGTGATCCACCGATTGATTCATTGCGTACACCTCTCTGTATATGCGGTCAATCCGGTACCGCTCCCGCGGGCCCGCAAACTGTCCTGAATTTATCGCCGAAGGGCCCAACCGGGACCTAGTAGAAAGACCAATTCGCCGGGGAGTCCATGGTGTCGTGTCAGACGGGCTGTGACTCGCTCGCGGAAAGCTTCAGGGCGAGCGCCGCCACGGCGCGCCTGTTGAGCTTCCCGTTCCCGCCACTCGGCAACGGGATGTCGACGAAGAACAGCGTCGGAATTTTGTACACCGCCAACCGGTCTCTGAGTTGAGCGCTCAGTTTCGCTGAGTTGGTTGGAGTGCCATCCGTAGATACAAATGCGACGACGGCCTCACCATACGACTGGTCCGGGATGGAGACGACGGTCGCGTCCACGACACCGTCGAGCCCGATGAGGGCGGCTTCAACCTCGGGCGGTGCGATGTTCGCTCCACCACGAATGATCATGTCATTCAAGCGCCCCACGACGAAGTAGTAACCGTCCTGATCCCTCCGGAGCAGGTCGCCGCTGCGAACCCAGCCGTCGCGGGTCAAACGCTCACTGGTGAGATCCGGATGCTTGTAGTACTCCAGCATTCGCCCAGGGCAGGTGAACTGTGCCTCCCCTATCTCGCCCTCCGGCACGGGGCGACCGTCCGAGTCGACCAGTCGGATCTGCGCACCGGGAACGAGCTGACCGCATGTCTCGCGTGGAGCTTCGCTGTCTACCTCTGGCATCGTGGCAAGCACCGGAAACGCCTCGGTGGCCGCATACCCTTCCCAGATTCGGGAGCCGATTAACCGTTCGAACTCGTCGGTCACCAGGCGGTTAATCGGTTCCGCACCGGTATAGCAGTGGCGAAGGGTACTCAAATTGGATGGCTTCTCGCGATAGACCTCGAGCAATTTTACAAACATCGTGTTGGATCCCGAAAAGAGCGTGATCTTCGACCGCTCGATCTCGTTGAGGACATGTACCGGATTGAATTTTGGAAGAAGGACGACCGTCGCGCCGGCTGCGAGGAGCGCGCTGGTTGTGGTGGAAAGTCCATACACCCAGGAGAGCGGTAGGGCGATGAGCGCCCTATCCTCCGCCCGGTAGTCGAACACCTTCGCGTACGAGCGTGCGCTCCACAATTCGGCACCATGACTGCGCAAGACGGGCTTCGGCGTCGAGGTGCTACCGGACGTGTACGAGATCAGGACTGGCCAGTCTGCGGGAAGATCAACGATGGCGGCGTTGCCGACACTCGCCACAATGTCATCGAAACTGGTCCATCGACGTCCACTGCTCTCCCCCACCACCACCACCTTGGCTGGAAGCTCTGGAATCGTCCGCGCGAACCGCTCGAAGTCGTTCGCGAGGTCAGCGGAGACGAAAGCAATCGCCGGCTCGGCATTCGTGGCGACGTAGGACAATTCTTCGCGCTGAAAGCTCGGGTGAGCGGGCGCGAACACAGCGCCTATTCGGGCTGTACCCAAATATGTCGCGAGGAATTCGATACTGTTCGTGGAGTAGAAGAGTACGGAGTCTCGCGGCTTCACACCTTGCCCGATGAGCCACGCGCCAATCTTTGCCGCGAGGGTATCGAGTTCGAGGTAGGTCACCTCGCGGCTCCCAAGCACAAGGGCCAGGCGGTCCGGTGCTCCCTTCGTCTTCTCGGCGACGAGCTCTGCGATGTTCAATTCGGGTCCCCTTCGGTCCGTCAGTATGAGCGGGGCAGACGTAGCCCGGCCTGCGCAACGCTATTAAGCAGCATGTGCGGGGTCACTGGCGACAGGCGTAGCACTCGCATCTCTCGCGCGTAGCGCTCAACTTGCCCCTCGCGCGTGTAGCCCATCCCACCCAATGTCTGTATGGCCGTATCGGTCGCCAACCAGCCTGCTTCGACTGCTAGGAAGTAGGCCACATTTCCCTCCGTGCGTAGCGAAACGCCGTCGTCATAAGCGTCCATGGCGTGCATCAGATACGACCATGCGGAGTCAAGGCGAACCGATGCCAGGGCGAGCGGGTGACTGATCGCCTGGTTGGCTCCGATAGGTCTCTCGAACACGACGCGGTCTGTCGCGTACTTGACGGCGTGCCTTAGCGCGGCGCGTCCGATGCCAATCGCTTCTGCGGACATAACGAGGCGCTCTCGGTTGAGCGCATCGACGATGTAGCGGAATCCCTGTCCCGGCTCACCGATGAGACGCTCGGCGGGAACCGGTGCATCCTCGAAAAACACCTCGCAGCTGTTGATCGCGTTCATGCCGTGCTTCTCAATGGGCCGGATATCGACGCCAGGTACGTCCTTCAAATCGACGAGGAACAAACTCAAGCCCGAAAAGCGGGACGACTCGTCGGCAGGAGCTGTGCGGACCAGAACCAGAGCAACATCTGCGACATCCGCCTGAGTGATGTAAATTTTCTGACCATTGAGCACGTAGCCATCAGCGGTCGGCGTGGCCGTCGTCGAGATCTTAGAAGTGTCCAATCCCGCGTTCGGCTCCGTCACCGCAAACGCGATCTTGAGGTCACCGGCTGCAATACCCGGAAGTACAGCGTTTTTGAGATCGTCGCTACCGAACTTCACGATGGGCTCGGCGGCGAACATAGGGTTGTGTGTGACGACACAGCCCACCTCAGCGGCGCCGGAAGCACCGATCTCGTGGAGCATCACGGCGCCCTGGCGAGTGCCCTGGCCCCCGCCCCCGAATTCCTCCGGGATCGTCAACCCGAGCCACCCCCCTTTCGCCATGGAGTCAAAGAACTCATTCGGGTAGGTCTTGGTCCGCTCGCATTCAGACCAATACGCATCGTCGAACGGCTTGCACTGGTCGCGGACCGCGCTGGCAATCTCGGCGTCAATATCATCTAGTTGGAAGATCGTCATTCCGTTGGCAGCTTTCTCTCTTGGCCCGGGTAAGGGCCAGTTTGTACGCTGGCGCCAGAGCAGGGCATAGTCTCGGCTTCAACGTTTGGCAGCGGTTTTTGGGGATCCTCCGACTCGCGGCCGGAGTGAATTGATCGCGCGGCCCCACGGAAGCGATTCGGCCCGGCCAGCACGCCAGCGCTTCGCTCCGCTAGACGCGGAAGACCCGCAGTTGAGTGGCCAAGAGCGAGTAGTAGCCGACGACGGTGGTCACCTCGAAGATGACGGCTTCTCCGAGTGTCTCCGCGGCCGCAGCATAGGACTCGTCGTCGAGATCGCCAGTCCTCAATAGCTGTGTGGCGAGGTGCGCGATTGCCGATTCGTACGCATCCGCGCTACGCGGCTCTCGCCCCTGCGCGATATCTTCGAGATCGCCCTCTGTGAGTCCGATACGCCGACCAACCGCTTCGTGGGCGTAGATTTCGAAAGCGCTGCCATGATGATGCGCCACTAGGAGGATCGTTATCTCCCGAGCACGGTCGCTCAGACCGCCTCTGAACCGAAGCGCCGCCCCGAGGCATTGGAGCGCGTCGCCGATACCAGGGACCAACAGCATCGCGTCGAACGGACCCTCCAGCCCGCCGTCGGCGTTCGTCAGCGGAAACGCCGACTCACTACTTCGTGATCCTTTCGCGATCTTGTCAAAGAGGTCGCGCTGGGCCGGTGTCATGTTCGCCGGGAGCGTCCGGCTCTTTCTCGCCTGTCCGGTGCCTCGCATGCTGCTGCTGTGACGCTTTCTCGACTCGGTCATGCCCTCGCTCCGTCCCGCCTGCGACGGATCACGACCGCCACAGCCACACCGAGAATCAACGCGGCACCGTTCGAGTAGTCGGAAACGTATGCCGGCGCTCCAGCGAGGCTCAACCCATTGTTGAGAACCGCCAGGAAGTAGATCGCTACGATGGTGCCCCACACGTTGTAGCGCCCAGGTTTCACGGCCGCCGCGCTAAGAAATGCCGCCGCTATGGCGGGCATGAGGAACACGGTCGCAATCTTGGGGCTCGCGCCGCCGGCTCTCGTGACATAGAGGATGCCCCCAATCGCGGCGAGCACGCCACAAGCAACAAATGCGATTGCTTTCATTCGCTTGATGTCGATACCGACGAGCTTCGCGGCAGCGGGGTTCGACCCAGACGCATAGAGCTGTCGGCCGAAAGGGGTGTGCTCCAGGAAGAAATATGCGATCGCCGCCACTCCGATGAGGATCATGAAGATGATCGGGATTCCGAACAGATTGCCGTTGCCAACCGTTGTGAACGCGGGCGGGATCTTGCTCGTAAGTGCTAATCCGCCTGTGACGTGGGTCAGAATGCCGACGAGGATCGTCGAGGAACCCAGCGTCGCTATGATCCCGGTGATCCCCACGACGTTCACGATGCCAACGTTGAAAAGGCCGATGAGCAGGCCTGTCACCAGCCCTCCCAGCACCGCAACGCCGACCGGGACACCGGAGGAAACCATCATCGTTACGAGCACGGCCGAGAGCGCCGCATTGGACCCGACGGAAAGATCAAACTCTTGAGTGATCAGCGGCAACAGCACGCCGATAGAGACAATGCCGACAACCGCCTGCCCTGACAGAAGAATCCCGATGTTCTCCATTGTGAAGAACATGTCGGACGTTCGCGGCCAGAGGCTGAAGAAGACGGCAAATGCTATCGTCAACAGCAGAAGCGCGTTGGCCTCCAAAATCTTCGTGAATCCGTGCCGAGTGGACTTCCCGGCCTGTGGCGGCTTGGGGACGTCACTAACCACCGGATCCGTGGGCACAAGATTCGTTGTGCTGACCGCGTTCACGTCAACCATGGATGTTCTCCTTCGCAAAGACCTTCTGATACAAGTCCTCCTCGTCGATAGGGCCGCTAGGCACTTCGTCGACGACTCGTCCTTCATGGATTACGACAACCCTGTCGCTCACGTGCGCTAGCTCTTCGAAATCACAAGAGACGAAGAGGACGGCCAGCCCCTCCCGCGTAGCGTGATCGATGAGGCGGTGGATTTCCGCGCGGGCTCCAACGTCAATGCCTTGGGTGGGCTCGTCCAACAGAAGGACGGCAGGCAGACGCTGCATCCACCGGGCGATCATCACCTTCTGCTGGTTGCCGCCTGACAATGCCGAGATCGGCACTTCCGCGGAGGGTGCCTTCACCCCGAAGGAGGAAAGCAACTCGCTCGCCGCATGACGTTCGGAAGCACCACTGACGAAAAAAAGACCACGCTGGTGAGCGCTCAAATGAGCAACCGAAAGATTTTGTATCAGGTCCAGGTCGCCGAAGATTGCCTCCGCCGATCGGTCTTCCGGCACGAGCGCGATACCAGCCTGCATCGCCTGCCAGGGATGGCCGGGCGGGACGTCGACACCGCGCACCGTGAGTTTGTCGCCGCCGCGGGGCAAAGCCCCGAAGATTCGCTTCAGCAGATTGCTTCGCCCGGACGACAACAAGCCGGCGACGCCCACGCATTCGCCGGCGCGGAGCACGAGCGGTAGGGAACCGTCGTCCGGCACATAGCTGAGCACGGTACCGGATCGGTTATTGACGGAGCGCGCCTCGTGCGCAGAAGCGGAAGCCCCTGTGATTGCCTGGACAAGCTTGTCTTGGCTCAAATCATCTCGACCCAGGCGAGCTACCACCTGTCCATCGCGGAGCACCGTCGCCTCGTCGCAAACTTGTTCCACCTCGACGAGGCGGTGCGTCACCAAGAGTATCGACAGACCGGACGCAGCGAGCTGGCGGATCGATGTGAGGAGAAACTCAACCTCGTTCTTAGGCAGCGAAGCCGTCGGTTCATCAAGAACGAGAACGCCCCCGGACGCCCCGTCGACGTCTTGCATCGCTCGGGTGATCGCGACCATCATCTGCACTGCCGGGCTGAGATTCTCCATGAGGTCATCCGGTTGAGCAGGAATGTTGAATCGCTTGAGTATCTCACCGACCTTTCGCCGCTGCGCGCGCCAGTCGATCTGCTGTAGCGCCCCCCGAGAGAAATGTCCATCGATTCCGATATTCTCGGCGACGCTGAGATCTGCGAATGTCGTGTTCTGTTGATGCACGAAGCGGAACAGACGCGAAGTCGCCAGTTCGGGCGTCTGTGATGTCGCGTCCCATTGCCCCTGCGGAGACCGGAAGGTTCCTCCATCTGCGGTCACGACTCCGGCTAAGCATTTTATGAGCGTGGACTTGCCAGATCCGTTGCCGCCAAGGAGCGCGTGGACCGTTCCACGTCGCACCCTGAGCGAAACGTTTGAAAGCGCGTGGTTTGCGTCATACGATTTCGAGACCTGCTCTACCTCTACGGCGATATCCGAGCCTGAGGCGCGTTGGAGGCCACCGGTGGTCGCTGGGTCGTCCTTCGTCCGAGCACCAGTTCGTCTGCTCACAAGATCCATGTCGCTCCCTTCACCATTGAACGGTCAGCGTCGATTCGCCAGAATGTACGGCTTGCCCCTCCCGCCCAAGCCGGTGGAGGACCGCAGATCGACCGATTCTCAGCGTGCGGAATTGGAAACCCACACAGGACCGGCACAGCGAGCCGGCCGCTTCTGGCCCACTGTCGCAGACACGCTCCGCCTGTGTGCTCGTGATAAATGAGTAAAGTCGCGCCCGGACTTGTTGTTTCACACATCGTGCTCGGCGAGTTGAGGTGTGAGCATTGAGCAAAATATCGATGCTGGCGATCATCAGACCTCCGGACGGATGGCGTCAGATTTGCTGCGAGGAGAATGCTTCATGTTCAACCACCCAGAAACGGTTTATGCCAAGAATTTCATCGGCGGCAGCTTCCGCGAATCGCAGACCGGCGATCGGGAGCAGAATAGAAGCCCGGTGACAGGCGAGATTCTGGGTTCGTACTCCCTTTCCTCGCCCAGTGATGTCGACAACGCCGTTGCCGCGGCACGCTCTGCCCAACCGTCGTGGGCCGCCCTCTCCGTCTTTCAGCGGGTGGAGGCACTCCAGCGCGTTCATGACATCGTCCGGGCGAGACGCGAAGCGCTCGCAAGCCTTCTCACTCTCGAACAAGGCAAAGTGTACGAAACGGAGGCCTTAGCTGAGATCGATGAAGTTCTCGCCATGTTCAACGTCTCCATGGAGGCCGCGAAGGCCCTCGAGGGATCGATGCCTGCCTCCATGGACGCCAACAAACGCGTACTCGTTTACCGCGTGGCGAGGGGCGTCGCAGTCTCAATCCAGCCCTGGAATTACCCGCTGACGATGATGGCCGCCAACCTCTTCCCTGCACTCGTGACAGGAAACGCCGTGTTGTCGGTGCCCGCACCTGCAACGGCGCTTGTTGCCTCCGAGCTCGCTCGATGCTTTGTCGACGCGGACCTGCCGCCCGGCGTCTTCAACTTCGTGTCGGGCCTCGGTAGCGTCGTGGGTGCTGCGGCGGCCGGTCATCCAGGTGTCGATGCTGTGGCGTTCACGGGTTCTGCCGCCACCGGCAAAGCAGTCGCCCTTGCTTCCGCCGGAAAGTCGCAATTGCTCGAGCTCGGCGGGAATGGACCGACCGTGGTGCTGGATGACGCAGATCTGGATCTGGTGATTCCGGAGCTGCTGTCGTCATCCTTCCTGGTGGCGGGCCAGGCATGCACGGGCGCTGAGTGGGTACTCACCCAGCGCGGGATCCATGACGAACTCGTCGAGCGACTCACCGCCGCGGTCGAGGAACACATCATTCTCGGCGATCCCCGCGACGCGGTGACCCGAATGGGTCCGCTCAACAACCAAGGCGTGTGGGACAAGGTCCAGCAGCACATCACTGGGGCAGTGAACAACGGAGCCTCCGTGCGCACCGGTGGCCGCGCCCGCGCGGGCCTCGCCACAAGCCTGTATTTTGAACCCACCGTGCTTTCGGGTGTCACCTCGCTGATGGAGATCGCCAGGGAAGAAACGTTCGGCCCAGTCATTCCCGTGCAGACAATCGCTGACGAGGGAGAGGCCCTGGCGGCCATGGCCAGGTCAGAGTACGGTCTGGCGGCTGCGGTGTTCACGCGCGATCTCGAGCGCGGACTCCGGTTTGCCGAGGCCGCCCCCACCGGCAACGTGAACATCAACCTGGGCAGCACATGGACGGAACCGCACCTCCCGTTCGGCGGCGGTTCCGGCAAGAGCAGTGGGATCGGACGTTCACAGGGGCGCTATCCGCTCATCAACACGTTCACCGAAACAAAGACGGTCATCTTCCAACTCAGTCGTTGAGGCGACTGCCCTGGTTGACTGGAACGCGGGCTGAGTGATTTCCGAGCTGTATGGAAATCACTCAGTCTGAGCCATTCCCGGGCTAGCGACATCGCCCCGGCACGCAAGTTCTTCTTGCCGCGCGGTGATCTCTTTCGAGACGCATCCGTGCATCCCTGGTTTCTCAGCGCGCATCTGCGTCCCTTACGCATGCCGCGTCCGCGTTCTTTGGTCCGCGCGCGGCTCGTCACCATGACGGTGGCGTGGCGCGAAGCTTGTTCAATACCGTGAGGGTATTGATGGTCGTCAAAACTGGTACTTCAGAACAACGCTGAGGTGCGCGAAGCTTGCTCAAGAGACCAACGTAGGCCACAAGCTGCGCTAGAGCCTCTCGATCAACAGGGCGCCTTGCCCACAGGTTTACGAACCTCAGCATCTCGGCGGAATCCGTACCCGCGGACGCCAAGTCGCACCACTGGAAGGGTGGACCCGTCATGACTCTGCCGTTGACAGGCGTACTCGTCGCCGATTTCAGCCGGGTCCTTGCCGGACCGCTCGCTTCGGCATCTTTGGCTGACCTGGGCGCTCGCGTGGTCAAGGTTGAGCGCCCTCACGCCGGTGACGACACTCGTGCGTGGGGTCCTCCGTGGACTTCCAACAGCGCGGCCTATTTCGAAAGCGCCAACCGTGGCAAGGAGTCTGTCGTCTTGGACCTCGAGGATCCCGACGATCTAGCCGTGGCTCACGAACTCGCCCGGCGAGCCGACGTACTCATCGAAAACTTCCGCCCCGGCGCCCTCGATAAGCGCGGTCTCGGTTACGAGCAAGTTCGAAAGACAAATCATGGGCTGGTGTACTGCTCAGTCTCGGGGTTCGGCCGCGACAAGGGAGCCCATCTACCGGGTTACGATTTCCTGGTCCAAGCCGTGGGCGGCCTGATGTCCATCACTGGTGACGCCGACGAGAACGGCGGGCAGCCAATGAAGGCCGGGGTTGCGCTGGTCGATGTTCTCACCGCAAAGGACGCGACCATCGGCATTCTCGCGGCACTTCACGTGCGCGGTGAGACCGGACGAGGTCAGCGCGTCGAGGTGAATCTGCTGTCCAGCCTGCTCGCGGCTCTCGTCAACCAGGCCTCGTCTTACTTGGCCACCGGCGAGTCTCCTGGGCGCCTCGGGAACGCACATCCTTCCATCGCTCCCTACGAACTGCTGCCAAGCTCTGACGGGCAGCTGGCCGTCGCGTGCGGGAACAACGGTCAGTTTCGCAAGCTCGCGGCTACGCTCGGCGATGAGTCGATTGCAGACGATGAACGTTTCGGGACTAATGCAGCCCGGGTGGAGAATCGCGCCGCCCTCATCGAGGTGCTCGGTGTCCTGTTGGTTCACGGCACAGCAGACTCTTGGGTTCAACGGTTGTCTGCCGCCGGGGTTCCGGCGGGCAGGGTCGGGAGCATAGCGGATGGGATCGCCTTGGCGACCAGGCTTGGGCTGGAACCGTTGGTGGAAGTCAGCGCAGGACAACCGGCTCAAGTCCGGAACCCGGTGACGTACTCGGAGACGCCGATTACCACCTACACCGCCCCGCCCCGCTTAGGCCAACACAACGACGAGGTCCGTCGCTGGTTACAGGAGAAGGAACAACAGTGAGTCACATCGACCCCATGACGCTGCCCGCGCCCGACCCCACCGACCCGGCAGGCTTGGACGCCCTGCTGACCGAGGACGAGAAGGCAGTCCGAACGGCCGTTCGTCAGATGCTCGACGTGTCCGCCGAGCCTTACATCGCGGAGTGGTTCGAGAAAGGCGAGATCCCGAACATCCGCGAGCTCACGAAGGAACTTGGATCCCTCGGCGTTCTCGGTATGCACCTTGAAGGATACGGATGTGCCGGCATGTCCGCGACGGAGTATGGCCTCGCCTGCCTTGAGCTCGAAGCTACCGACTCCGGTCTGCGCTCACTGGTGTCGGTGCAGGGGTCACTCGCGATGTTCGCTATCTGGCGCTGGGGCTCGGAGGAGCAGAAACAGGAGTGGCTCCCCCAGATGGCCGCCGGTGATGCGATCGGTTGTTTCGGGCTCACCGAGCCTGATGTCGGCTCCGACCCCGCCAACCTGCAAACTCGCGCCCGCCGGGACGGCTCGGACTGGGTGCTGAACGGCCGGAAGATGTGGATTTCCAATGCGCCATATGCGGATGTTGCGGTCGTTTGGGCAGCGACGGACGAAGGCATCCGCGGGTTCGTCGTCCCAGCCGACACCCCTGGCTTCTCCGCGCCCGAAATCAAGCACAAGATGTCACTACGTGCGTCGGCAACCGGCGAGCTCGTTCTCGACGACGTCCGCTTGCCAGCCTCAGCCATGCTGCCTGAAGCTCGCGGTTTGAAGGGCCCCCTCGCGTGCTTGAACGAAGCGCGATTTGGCATTGTCTGGGGCTCGCTTGGTGCTGCACGATCGAGTCTCGAGGTTGCCCGGCGATACTCTCAGGAACGCATCCAGTTCGGCAAGCCAATCGGCGCCTTCCAGCTGACGCAGCAGAAGCTTGCGGATATGTCCCTTGAGTACACCAAGGGGTACCTCCTGGCCGTCCACCTCGGCCGCCGCAAGGACGCCGGCCTGCTCCGCCCTGAGCAGGTCAGCATCGGCAAACTCAACAACGTCCGCGAAGCGATCGAGATCTGCCGCACGGCCCGCACGATCCTCGGGGCCAACGGGATCTCGCTGGAGTATCCCGTGATTCGCCACCAGAACAACCTCGAATCTGTGTTGACCTACGAGGGCACCGTCGAAATGCACACGCTGGTGCTCGGGCAGCTCCTCACCGGTCACGCAGCTTTCCGCTGATAAAGGGCTCTCAACACGGTGGACCGGGCTCGCAGTCTTTCGATTGATTCGCTGGGTCAACCGGTCAACCAATCGCGCGGCACAACGGTCATCGGGGCAGAAGGAGATGCTCAACGACTGTCAAGAACTCAACGCCGGCATGGCACGTTCGTGATTATCCCCAGTCACCGCATCAGCCCCGCTGGATATGGTGATTGCGCCGTCACCGCTCGATGGCGCAACTTACCGGCATAGACGCCGTGAGCTTTTCGAAGACGACTCGGTCAGTCGAGAAGCGGCCAACCGTATGGAGACGCAATGGCTCAGACCGATCCATCGGAAGCAGACGGTGTCATAACTGCGGCGGGCGTCGCCGGCCTCGGCGTGACTCGCGAAGGCGAAGCCAACGGCGCAATTGTAGACAGCTCACTTCGTCCTCAACAGACCAGTGTCCGCTGAACGAGCCCCCTGCCCCGGAGAGACCGGGCATCGTTGTGGACGGTTGACCGGCCACGACGAACATCAACGGAATTGGAGCAACATGTACACACGCAATCTCGCGGTAACTGCGGCGGCTATGGTCTGTCTGCTGACTCTCGCTTCATGTTCTGCCGACAGTGGTGGCTCGACCGCGGAGGGTGAGACGGATGGCGGGCAGCTGGTCTTCGTCAATTACGGTGGCGAATCACTGAAGGCCGCGGAGGCCGGTTGGATCGATCCCTTCTCAAAGGCGACGGGTTTTGACGTCGTGACTGACAGCCCGAGCGACTTCGCCAAGATTCGAACAATGGTTGAAGGTGGCCGTACCACTTGGGACGTTGTGGAAATCGATACGGCGGTTGGCGGAGGACAGTGCGGTGTGCTCTTCGAGGAGCGGCCTGCCGACCTCGACCTGAGCGAGGTGAACCCTGCCTACATCACCGACGAGTGCATGGTGCCGATCATGGTGCAGGCAGTCGGCGTGGTCTACAACAAAAAGCTTTATGGGGATACCCCGCCGACGCGACCAGAAGACTTCTTGGACATGGAGAAGTACCCCGGTAAGCGGATTGCATTCAACTACCCAGCGGGAACATTGGAGCCAATGCTCATGGCCGATGGCGTGGCTCCTGAGGATGTCGTTCCCATCCAATGGGATCACGTTGAAGGGATCTTCGACCGCCTTGGAGACGATCTCATTCTGATGTCTCAGCACACCCAGGTGGTAGCTGCGCTCGAGGCTGGAGACTTTGGGATGTGCCTTTGCTACCTCGGCAGGGCTGCTACGGCAGCAGAGAACGGCGCCGATATCGCTGTCCTTTGGGACAAGCTGTACGTGGCAGCCGGCGGAGCCTATGCGGTCAAGGGGTCCAGCAACCCGGACGCGCAATGGGCGTTCCTCCAGCACCTCGCCACTTCAGAGGGGCAGAATCCGTTCTACGAGATGATGCCGTACGGCCCCACCACGACGGGCGAGCCGCCCGCCGTCAAGGACGTATATAAGGAATTCATGCCGTCCTTTCATGAGGACAAAATCCGGGTTACCTATCCTTATGACGTGCCCTACTGGTCTGAAAACATCGACCAGGCGATGAACGAGTGGACGAGGGTTACCAGCGGAGGCTGACCTCCACGCCCTCTCGGCAGATCGGCACCGCCCGCACTGTTGGGTTATCCCCCACGACGTCCCGTGAACGCTGGTTTGACGCCAAGAGCCCGCGACAGCGACACGACCTAAATTTGCCATGAGTAGCATTCATCGATCTGGGAGGAAGCAGCATGTCCGAAACATCAGCAGGCAGACTTGACGCCGACGTTATCGTCATCGGCGCAGGAATCGCAGGCCTCATCGCGGCTCGCGAGCTGCGCGAGGCGGGCCGCGACGTGCTCGTCGTAGAGGCACGCGACCGGGTCGGAGGCCGAGTCAAGTCGTCCACGTTCGCCGGGGTCGCCATCGACGAGGGCGGAAACGCCTTCTCGCCGACCTTCCAGCCGCACATGACGGCGGAGATGGACCGGTACGGGATTGAGACGATAAAGATCACCGGTGATGCTAGCGGCTTCCGTACCCGCGGGGCGGGCAAGCTGTTCGTCGGCGCGGGCCCCGTACCCGTGGAAGAGTACGCGAGCCTCGAGCGGGCGCTTTACCACCTCCGCGAGGGAGTCGAACGCGTGCGTCTCGACATTCCGTTCGACGAGCAGGATATCCGGGATCTTGACGTCTCGTTCGCGGACTACTTCGCACCACTGAATCTTCCGCCGGCCACCTTGGACTTCGTCAATTCTTGGGCGGTTCACTGCAACTGCAACGACCCCAAGGATCTCTCCATCTTGCATATGATGCGGTGGTTCGCCGGCTTCGGCAACAGCATCTGGAACTACTACGGGGGTGCGGCCGACACGAAGCCGCGCCGCGCCCAGGCGTACATCGACGCCCTTGCCAAGGACGCAGGCGAGCGCGTGCACCTGAACACAGTGGTTCAGCGGATCGAGCAAATCGACACGCATGTTGAGGTGACCACACGGGACGGCCGTCTGCTCACTGCCGAGCAGATCGTCATGGCCACCCCGCTCAACACCTGGCGAGACATCGAATTCTCTCCGGCCCTGAGTGAGGGCAAGCAGACCGTCGTCAATGAGGGCCAGCTCGGTGGGGGTCACAAGTTCTTCGTGCAGGCACGTAATGTGCCGACTTTCGGATTCGCCTCATCGTACGAGCTGGGGATCGGGGTCCTACTACCGATGGGCACCCAGGCCGATGGCACGTCGGTACTCGTCGGGTTCCTCGATGCCGACAGGCTCGACGTCACCGACAAGGCAGCGATCCAAAAGGCGATCGATGGCCTCTTCCCCGGCGCTGAGGTCGTGGCCGTCGAGTCATACGACTGGGTCCAGGATGAGTTCGCGCGCGGCAGCCTCGTCGCCTTCCGTCCCGGCCAGCTCACACGACTCGACAGCGCGACGCGCAGCGCCGAGGGCCGGGTGGTGTTTGCAACATCGGAGATTTCGCAGACGTGGTCCGGATGGATCGAAGGCGCGATCGAGACGGCGCTTGCGGCCGTGCGCGAGCTGGAATCCGCGCGTTCCGTAACGGTGTAAGCAAAAATTTTCGGCGGCCGGGCAGCCTGATCCTGGCCGCCGAGAACCCACCCTACTGTGGTAATCACGGCGGGCCGCTCGCCCAGCTCAGCAGGGGAAGTCTCACCCTGAGACGCCACAGCTCGAGTGCCACATCGCGCCACAGGTCCGCGCCCGCAATGACGACACCCAGGTGATAACTATGCTGTGCATAGCCTTTCTTAGACTTTCAGTGCCGGCGAAGACCTAGGGGCACCGTGTGAGTGACTATGGGTGCTGGCGGCTCCTGCACGAGCAGCGTTACAGTCGGCCGGCTACCAACCAGACGAGCGAGGACCGCCGGCATCCCCACACGACCAGTTCGGCACCTCAACGAGGCGGCAAGCCAATCTATGGATGCTGACGGTCCGCGACTTAATCGACCGGCCTATCCCGGGTGAACACGGGTCAATCCTGTTCACACCACTTAAGTCGTGACGAAACGTGCTCCGTCATCCTGGCTCCCGACGCGGCTTGATGCGGCCAGGCAGGCAGCTTCATACGGCGAGGGTAGATAGGTAGTGGTCAAGGACGTAATCGGCGATCGCGATGGATGACGTCGCCGCCGGTGACGGCGCATTGCGCAGCAACGTCACAGGCCCGATTTGATCCACGGCGAAGTCATCGATGAGCGATCCGTCCCGACCCCAGGCCTGCGCCCGGACACCAGCGGCGGACCGTTCATACAGGTCCTGCATCCGCAAGTCAGGAATAAAGCGTTGTGCCCGTCGGTGGTAGAGCGGCTTGAGGAGCGAACCGGAGATCTCGCTCACACCCATGCGCCAGTGCTCGCGTGCCAGGGTTGGTGCGCCCGGCCAGCGGAGCGACTCCCACGTGTCCCGCACCGAAATGTTGCGCCACCCGTAACCCTCGCGGGCCAGGGCGGGAACGGCGTTCGGGCCGACCTGCACGTCGTTGTAGATTCCCCGAGTGAAGTGGATGCCGAGGAACGGAAAGCGCGGGTCCGGAACCGGATAGATCATTCCGCGCACCAGATCCGTTCGGTCCGAAGCCAGCGACCAGTACTCGCCACGGAAAGGCAGTATTTTCGGCGAAGGATCGGCGCCGATCATGCGCGCGACAACATCGGACTGCAGCCCCGCGCACGCGATCACCCGGTCGAAAACGCGCTCATCAACCTGAGTGGTGACTACGACGCGCGAGCCGTCGAGCCGGAGTCCAGTTACCTGGTGACCGAACAGTACCTCCCCGCCCCCTGAACGCACATCATTTGACATGGCCTCAGTGATCGCCGAGTAGTCCACAACAGCTGTGTGGGGCGAGTGGACGGCAGCAATGCCAGCGACATTAGGCTCAATCTCGCGAAGCTGCTCGGTCCCTTCGATGCGAGAAAGGTCGGGGACCCGATTCTGATGCGAACGGCGCTCGATCTCTGCGAGTGCAGGTAGCTCGTTCTCGTTGAGGGCAACGACAAGCTTACCGATCTCACGGTACGGCAGACGCTTCTGCGTGCAGTACTCATACAGGAGGGAGCGCCCGGCCTGGCACAACAGAGCTTTGAGCGAACGGGGCGCGTAGTACAAGCCGGCATGGACAACGCCTGAGTTGTGTCCAGTTTGATGAGTGGCAACGCGCTCCTCCTTCTCAAGAACTGTGACCTCACCTATGCCTCTGGCAACGAGTGCGCGGGCGATGGCAATACCGACTATCCCACCGCCGATTACGCCAATAGCCTCGCTCACGCGCGGAGCCCAAACGTTCGAGTCATGAATCATCTCTCTGGCTGTACGCCGGTCTGCATGAGTGCCGCCTGTCCATGCCGCTCTTGACCGAACGGCGCGGTGAGCGTCTCGATCAGATGTTCTCTGGGACTTCCTGGCGGCCGATCCGCACGAAAATATCACGCCGGCGAACCGATAAATACGTCGCGTAGGCAGCTCCGACGATGAACGCTGCCCAGATGATCACCTGCAGCATCACACCGAAAGCATCGTTTTCGCCCACAAGAACGCTGAGGTTACTGCTGACATAGAAGATGACTGCGGCGAATGTGCCCGCGGTGACCAGTGAAGTGCCGATGTAAACCGCCCGCCGGGCCGCTGGAACGCCGCGCTTCCTCGAGAAGTAGAACACAACAGAGACACTGCCGAGCAGGAACAAGACGAGGAACCCGTATGTGCCAGTTCCGCTCAGGAGGGCGAGGAGCTGATTGGGATCTCCGCCGATAACGGCGGTCACCACAACGATGGCAAAGAGAATGCCCCCGACGGCCACCGACGCCGTCGCGGGTGAGCCGGTGCGCCTATTAGCCCGGCCCAAGAAGTCCGGAAGCACACCGTCCACACCCATGTTGAACATGTAACGGCTCAACAGATTGTTTCCGGCGAGCAGCGAGGCCAAGATGCCAGTCTGGATGAAAATGGCACAGACCTTGTAGAGCGCGGCACTGAGATAATCCGAGAAAAGGACCGCGAATGCGCCTGATGAGTCGGCGCTGATGTCTTCGAGGGCGGTCGACGCCCCGAAACCGACGATGATTGCCCAGACTGTAAAGCAGTACATCACGGCGATGATTACGATGATGGAGTAGGTGGCGCGCGGAACCGACTTCACTGGATCACGCATCTCCTCGTAGTACAGAGCCGGGCTCTCAAAGCCCGAGAATTGTGAAAGCACAAACAAGAAGCCCAGCGCCACAGAGCCTGAGAGCAGACCCGACAGCGAGAACGACGCGCCAGCGCCGTCATAGTTGGCGGGCCCAGCATTGAGCAGAACCACGAGGTCAAACGCCAGAACGAAGAGGATCTCGACAATCAGGATGGCACTCAATAGCTTCGCGCTAAGGGAGATGTTGAAGTAGGCGGCCACGGTCGCCAGGACAATAAACAGGAGGGCGAACCAGTACCAGGCAATCTCGGGGCCGCCCATTGCATCACTGACTACAAAACTGAGTGATATGCCGCCGAAAATCGCAAGACCGACCTCGGCGAAGAGGTACGTAACGATCGCCACGTAGCCGGCGCCGAGACCGACCAGCCTGCCTAGGCCCGCCGTGATATAGGCATAGAGACCACCGGGCCGAGCGAGGTCCTTCACCATGGCGAGGAAACCAACTGCGAAGAGCGCAGCCACGACACCCACAGTGAGATACATGAAGGGAGCTCCGACGCCGTTACCGAAGGCGACGACAAGCGCGAGATATCCCGCGGCCGCTGTGAGGGGAGACATACACGCCAAGGTGATGAACACAACACTCGGCGTTCCGATCGAGCCGCGCAGGCCTCGCTCGCTCTCTCTGCCGGTCGTCGCGGCATCCGTCAGAGGAGCCGTGGGAACTACGTCGGTCATGGGTTCTCCAGTTCTACCGCGCCCAGTTGAACGGCCAAACGGCTCTGCGTCGACTGCCGAATGACGAGCACACCGCACATGCGGCCCGACGTCTTCGTCTCGTTCGCCTAGCTGGCCGTGTCAGCGCGAATCCCTGGGAAGCTCATCGCGATCCTGTTGGACAGGACTGACACCTTCGATGACCATAGGCGCGTATGGGATGGGCCGTGGATAGGGAAAGTGCTAATTGGTGCCTGGTCCTTTCGGATAACATCCAACGGCACCGTAGAGGCCGGACCGGGATACGCGGAAGTTGTGGCATACGTTCGTTTCATGGGAACAGACGTCGCGGTGATCGGCTTGGGAAATCTGGGGGCGGGGCTGGTTCGTGCGCTCACCGCGGCCGGTCTTTCCGTCACGGTATGGAACCGAACCCCCGGGCGGCTCGATGGCCTCGCGCCACTAAAAATCCGTTTCGCGGAATCGGCGGTTGACGCGGCCTCTTCGTCCGAGACGATCATAATGGCGGTCTCCGACTACGACGCCGCCCGCCATCTTCTGGACGAGATCGGTGGCGCCAATCTGTCCGGCCGCCTCATCCTTCAATGGATGGGCGGAACGCCGGACGAGGCGCGCGCACTCGGTGATCGCCTCGCCAACTACCGCGCACGTGTCGTCGACGTCCTTCTGCTCTCATACCCCAGCGATCTCGAATCGTCGGCAGTTGTCTACGTCGCAGGTGCCAGCGAGGATGTAGCTCTGGCTGCCAGTCTGGTTTTCAGTCGCACGCAATGGATTTGGACGAACGTGGGACAAGACCTAGGACGAGCGAAAGCGATGGGACACATCCTTGAGCCCATGATCGACCATGCTGTGGAGGGGTTCCTCATCGGTGCCGCCCTGGCTGAACACGAGGGCATGGGGATGCTGGAGTACTTCGAGGCAAGCCGCACGGCCATCGGTGTGGCCGCTCAAACGCTCGAAGGCACGGCAGCCCTCATCGATTCCGGCACATACATCAGCGGCCAGATGACGCTGACCCTCTGGTCCGCGGGCCTCGACCGACAGATCGCCCACGCAGAGAAATACGGCATCGACGTGACCACACTGCGACACATCAGGGCCCAGATGGACCAGCGAATAGCCGCAGGATTCGGGAACGAGGACATCGCCGGACTACACGCCGTAATCCGTGGGTCGAGTGCGTTCGGCACCGAAAAAACTACTGCGGATTGACCGGTTCGAATCGCGTTCACACCAAGCAATGAGGCCGCATACTCATCTATTGCAAGCCGAGATCTTCTGCCGCGACCCCGCCCAGGAGGGAGGACAGCTGCTCCGCACTAATGGACCCACCCAGAGTGCGTGCGTGGTCGGGCAGCCGCTGGTATTTGCCAACCACTGTGTCGAGGAATGATTCACCTCGCACCTTACTCCCCGACACATGATCCGTCCCGAACATGAGACGGCTCCAACCCACAGCGTCAGCCGCCTCCAAGATCTTCCGTGCGAAATCCAACTCCGCAGCCGGATCAGAGTCGTCCCAGAGCCATACCGACATCTCTAGGCGCACGCGCGGACCGGCGCCCGCCACCTCGAGAGCTTCAGCCCAACTAGTCGGCGCGCCGGCGTGGCCGAGCCACACCCGCAGTGCAGGGAACGCCCGAACGACATCCAGCAACAGGATCGGGTCAGACAAGGCCGTGTTCATCAGCGGCAAAGGATCCCCCGTGTGGAACAGGACGGGCGCGTCGTATTCCACCGCCAGCGCGTAGATCTCCATTGCTTCGTCTGAGGAGGGGTGCCATCCACACCCCGGGTAGAGCTTCAAGCCGCGAATGCCTCGCTCGAACCAATCTCTAACGGTGCCGGTCGCGTCCTGACGGCGAGGATCGATGCCGCCGAAAGGGATGAGCCGACCCGGAAACTGTCGGGCGAGCCGCAAGGTCTGATCCACGGCGTGCGATATCGGACGCCCAGTCGTGAAGCCTGGCCCCCAGTCGATTGGGAGTAAAACGCTTGCATCGACCCCGGCCCGATTCATGCGGGTGATCATCCGGTGGGCATCCGGGTCGATGAGCCCGGATTCGATACGGTCGCGAATCTGCTCCGGCCGCCGCCCGGGGGCTCGCCCGGCCCAATCCTGAGCGACCCAATCCCACCATTCCTCTGGCCAGTGACCGATGTCGAGAAGGTGGGTGTGCGTGTCGATGATCACGGCGCGGACACCCGGAACAACGGTATTGCCTGGCCGTCGTCAGTCCGCGAAAAAATCACCTCGACTTTAGTGCCGAACGTGACCGCCTCGGGGTCGCCGCCGACCACATTGGAGACGACTTTCACGCCGCCTTCGAGCTCGATGAGAGCGACCACGTACGGAGTCTTGTCCGCGTAGTTTGGGGAGTTATTCCGGTAGACCACTGAGTAGGTCCACACAGTGCCATCGCCGCTAGACGCGAAGTCTTCCACATTGTCAGACATGCAGTTCGCACAGAGTGCACGATAGTGATACTGCGTCATACCGCAATCGGGGCAGCGCTGAAGCAGGAAGACACCATCATTGGCGGCATCCCAGAAGGGCGCCGTCTCGGGCGAACGGACGGGCACGAGGCCCGTCCAGGTCAAAGTATCGGTAACCACGATCAAACTCCTAACAGGTGAGCGGCCGAACCTCGGCGGGCGAGAAAAGCAGCTCCGGTTGCGGTACACAGTGCCACCTTGGCACCCTCGACTTGCCGTCCGGTGGCCTCTTCGCGCAGCTGACGAACTGCTTCGACGAACAGGAAGATCCCCCGGCGACCCGGATGGTTCGATGACAATCCGCCACCATCAGGATTCGTTGGAAGCGACCCTCCATCGAGACGGAGATTGCCGTCCGCTGCGAACGCACCGCCCTCGCCGACCTTGCAGAATCCCGCACCTTCGAGGTCGATCGGAACGTTCAAGGTGAAGGCGTCATAGATCATCGCGGTGTCGACGTCTTTAGGCCCCAACCCAGCCATCCCGTAGGCCTGATCACAGGCGCGCTTCACCATCTCGCGGCTCTCCGCCGCCCAGTCGGTGTGGCCTCCGCCGTGACCCATGTAGCTTTCGCCGAAACCAAGAATCCTGACCGGCTTCTTTTTCGTGTCGGGGATGAGGTCGGGGTGCACCAATACGAGCGCTGCGCCGCCGTCCGAGATCACGCAGCAGTCGTTGCGACGCAGGGGTGACGCGATCATCGGCGAGTTGAGCACGTCGTCGATCGTGATCGGGTCCCTGTACATCGCATCTGGATTCAGGGCGGCGTGCTCGCGCATCGTGACGGCCACCGACGCAAGTTGTTCTGAGGTCAGTCCGTAATCGCGCATGTAGCGATTAGCCACCATACCCATGAACGAGATTACGGTTGTCCCGTAGATCTGCTCGAAGGAGTCGGGCGTCGGGAGCAGCTCCTGGATGCTCAACTGGTTGTACCCGACCGTTCCGACGTTGATCTTCCGAGACCTGGTATTCGCTCCATAAGAGATGAGAGCGCACTTCGCCATACCCGACTGGATCGCGAGCACCGCCCGGTTGACGTAATAGCCGAACGAAGCGCCACCGACGTCGGTTTCATCGATGAAGTTCGGCTTGATACCGAGGTAATCGGCCATCATCACGGATGCGCAGCCTGCGAGATATCCTCCTTCGGACGCCGTCGAGGCCGTGAAGAAGGCATCGACGTCGGCTGGAGTGAGGCCGGCATCATCGAGCGCGCCTTTCGCGGATTCCGCGTTGATCTGCCACTCGCTCTTGTCTGGCGCGAATCGAGTGGGATGCTCGTATGCGCCGGCGATGGCTACGCCACCGGGAATCGCCATCATGTAGATAACCTCTCTCTTGTCGGCGCCAGCACCGGAGGTGGGCGACGTCGCTTGCAGTACGAGGGGACATTTGTTTCGAAGCAGACTGCGTGCTGAACTCACCTCAGCAATCACAACTTGCTCGGCACACCTGCACCCTTCTGCACTTATTGTGTCGTCACCCTTACGGCGTCACCATCGTGGATCACACAACATCGGCGCGCGGACATCGGAAAGTGCACGCACCAAGCTGCGTCGGGACGTGGCTAGGCTCCGAAAGAAAGCGACACACGCCGCACAGCACCGACGCGACTGATCCGGTCGTCTGCTGTTTGAACACAGCCAAAAGGAGATCGCTCAATGAGCCAGCCCACGCAACAGCGAATCGTGAAGACAGCGATTCCAGGCCCTGCATCGCTGGAGTTGCATGGCAGGCGCGAAACCTCGTTCTCATCGAGCTTCAGCGTCACCGTCCCCCTCTACATTGATCGCGCCGGCGGAGGTATCCTCGTCGATGTCGACGGAAACCACTTGATTGATCTCGCCGCCGGAATTGCGGTGACGAGTGTGGGCGCGTCCCACCCCCGCGTCGTCGAAGCCGTCAAGGAACAGGTCGACCGCTTCACTCACACAGGATTCCTTGTCACACAGTACGAGGCAGCCCTGGGTGTAGCCGAACGCTTGAACGCGCTCACACCTGGCGACTTCCCGAAGCGCACGGCATTGTTCAGCACCGGCGCGGAAGCCATCGAGAACGTCGTCAAGATCAGCCGTGTTTACACGGGCCGCGACGCCATCGTCGTCCTCGGCCACGCTTACCACGGACGCACACTACTGACCATGACCATGACATCGAAGAACGTCCCCTATAAAGAGGGATTCGGTCCATTCGCTCCGGAGATCTACCGTGTGCCGTCCCCGTACCCATACCGATGGACAGGGCGCGGTGAAGACATCGCCCAGGAAGCCTTTGACCAGTTGGCTGAGCAGGTGCGGACACAGATTGGAGCGCATAACGTCGCGGCCATCATCGTCGAACCCATCCAAGGTGAGGGCGGCTTCATCGTTCCACCGGAGGGCTACCTCACCAAGGTCGCGAAGTTCGCTCGAGAGAACGGAATCGTTTTCGTGGCCGACGAGATTCAGACCGGTCTCGGGCGGACGGGCGATATGTTCGCAGTTAATCACGAAGGCGTCGTGCCCGATTTGATCGCCACCGCGAAGGCACTCGCTGGCGGACTGCCGCTGTCCGCAGTTACCGGTCGAGCGGAGATAATGAACGCCGTTCCCGCTGGAGGACTCGGAGGCACCTACTCCGGTAACCCCCTGGCCGCCGCAGCAGCGGTTGCCGCCTTGGACGTAATCGTGGAAGAGGATCTACCCGCCAGGGCACGAGAGATCGAATCGATCGTGAAGCCGCGCCTCGAGGCGCTAGCCAAAGAAGGATCGCGTATTGGTGAAGTGCGCGGCCGCGGGGCGATGATCGCTGCAGAGTTCGTGGTCCCCGGGACAACAGAACCAGACCCCGATGCGGTGAAGAAAATCGCCGCATACGCGATCGAACGCGGAGTGCTCATTCTCGTGGCAGGGACCTTCGGAAACGTGATCAGGCTGCTGCCTCCTCTCGTGATCGGGGACGAGTTGCTCAACGACGCGCTCGACGTGCTCGAGGAAGCAGTGAGGGACCTAGATGTTCTTCCCACGGAGGTTGTGCGCAGCGTGGCGTGACCGGATGAGGTGAGGACCTCCGATATCGATATGGGTAACCACACCTAATCGAGCCACGGAGGTCCTCGTGTCATACGTTACCCACGCGCGTGACGCGCTGAACCCGGCTGGCCCGCCTGAAACTGGTCAAGCTCGTGTTCGACGACTGCTGGGCGCAGGCCCGCGCCGCCGAACGGCTGCAAGTGACCCCGCGCGTGAGAGCTGCACTAAGGTCCGCTGCACACCGCTCAGCCGCCGACTCGGTCCCAGACAGAACAGGCCCCCGGGGAAATCGGTTGAACCGGTTGGCCTAGCGGCCTCAGAACAAGACGTCACAATCGCTCGAACACATCGAACACGTTGAGGTCGACGCGCCACGTTGCGAGCAGTTCGCGCGGCAAGTAGTGTTCCGGTAGCGTAAGCACATGCGACCATCGGTGGTTGGTCTCGCTGATGGACCCGCGATTCAACATCGCTGCCGATCCTGCGTTTCCAGCCACAGCCGACGCATGATTCTCAATGTCGAGGGTTTGCGCCTGGAAGTCCAGGCAGGATAGGGGTCTACCGTGAACAGTGGGGACTACACGCTGGGCGATCTGCTCAACGAGCCACATCTAGGACTCGAACTGCTGACGGGAAGTCACGATGTGCTGGCGACGAGCGTCACCGGCGCCCACACGATCGAGCTAGAGCATCCAGCGAAGTGGCTCGATCGCGGCTGGATGATGCTCACCATGGGTGTGCGGTTGCGCAATAAGCCTCCGGCCCAGCGAGCGCTCATTACTGAGCTGCGTGACCTTGGTGCGAGTTGCCTTGGATTCGGAACGGGGCTCGCCTTCAAGAGTGTCCCCCCTGCGCTCCTCGATGAGGCATCGCGTCAGAACTTTCCCATAGTGCTCGTGCCGGAGCAGACACAGTTCCGGGAAGTGACGCGCGCGGTCTTCCACTCAACGCTCAGCATTGAGTCGACGAGCTTCCGACGGCTGACGTCAATCCAGCAGAATCTCATCCGCGCTTTCGCGGACCCAGACCCGCTTGAGTCTTTGGTGCAGCGGCTCGGGCGGGTCGTGCACTCCACAGTTGCGGTCCTGTCCGTCGACGGACGAGTCGATTTGGCAAGCGGCGCGATCCCTGTGTCCGACATCGCAGCACAACTCGACGATTTCGAAAGTCTTCCGCTGGCTCAATTCGACGCGGCGGGTTGGCAGGTCATCGCTGCACCCGTTTCAACGAAGCGCGGAAGTTCGGCGCGCTGGCTGGTAGTTGCGTCGCGCGGCGGAACGGTCGCGCGGGAACTGGCACGCGCGGCGGTACAAGTGACGGCTCCTCTGATCGACGCCATTCTTCGCTTGAACGTGACCGACCAGGGCCAAAACAGAGCCGTGCGCAAGGCCATACTTGACTCCGCTTTGGAGGGAACGAGCGACGAAACAGAACTGCGTATGCTCGACGCCAAGTTCGCCGAACTCGGGATCAATTTCGCATCGGAGTTCCGCACCGTCGTACTGAGACAACGCCCGGGCGGTCTAAATGGCCGAGTCGTGCCATCACCCGATGCCGTCGTAAGCTGGCTCTACACTCAGCTCGAAGTCCCCGGCGTGAGCTACCTCTTGTCCCAGCGTCGGTCGGAGATTGTACTGATACTTGAGACTAACGCCGCCTTGGACGACCTCGTGTTTGAGGTATCGCACAAGTGGCCAGCACTCACGGTCGGAGTCGGCCGCCCTCTCCTTTCGGTGAGGGATGTCCAAACCTCCCACCGGGACGCACAGGTAGCCGCGCAACATGCCACCATCCAGGCCGATAGGCCGGTCTTGTGTTTCGATGGTCTCGACATGGTGACACAACTCCTCGCGGAAGTACCCTTCGAACGGTTCCAGACGGCGGCGGCGCCGCTCGCGTCCGTTTTGGCGGATAATCCCATACAACTCGAAGCACTGCGCGCTTACTTCGCAGCCAATAGGGACGTGAAAGTCGCGGCAGATTCCATTTTCTTACACCCCAATACATTGCGTTACCGGCTGGAGCGACTCGAGCAGGCCTTGGGGCGTTCGCTGCGCGAACCATCCGTGACGGCGTCGCTATATTGCGTGCTCACTATGATGTCCGACGTTTTGCCTGCAGCAGGGTCGACGTACGGACAGACGGCGGAGGAATGGACGGCGTCACCTTCCCTGACCGGGCTAAGCCTCGAGGCAGGTTAGCTACTCGACCACTCTGAGGCGTGGGCGTCCGCTGCGCATAGCGCCGAGCGCGGATGGCGGTGCGTGCTCGCTGAGTATCATCGCCTGGTATCGGATTGACGCCCTGTCGCGCTTTTGATTCCTCCGCACAGGCAGCTGGTCAACAAAATGAATCTCGCTGGGCAACTTGAACCGCGCGATTCGATCGGCCAGGTGTGCGTAGACATCATCAACACTGACGATGCAGTCGGGCTCGAGACGCACGAACGCCACGATACTTTGGCCGAACTCGTCGTCCGGGATGCCGACGACCGCTGATTCACGGACGCCAGGTAAACCTGCCAGCGCCGACTCCACCTCGGCGGGGGCGATCTTGGCGCCGTCGCGGATGATCACGTCGACAGAGCGGCCAACCACGTAGTAGTACCCATGATCGTCCTCGTATAGCAGATCCCCAGTGTGGAACCAACCGTCCACCAGCCGTTCCGCTGTGAGTTCAGGCTCACCCCAGTATCCGAGCATGACACCCGCGCCCCCGACCCAGCCCTCGCCCACCTCACCGACTTCAACATCTTCGCCATTCTCATTCACGATCCGGAGCCGCGCCCCGTCCACGAGACGGCCGGCGGATCCAGCCGGAGCGTCAGGGTCACGTACCGGATCGACTGCGAGTACCGGCGCCACTTCAGTCGTTGCGTATGCTTCAATCAAACGGTGCCCGAGACGTCTTTCGACAGCGCCGACAACCTCCGCATTGATGGGCTCGCCCCCCCGGTAAAGATGGCGGAGAGAACTGAGATCATAGGCGCTCTCATCGACCGCTCCGAGGAGAGCCCCATACATCGACATGGTGCCCGCAAATAGGGTGATGCCTGTTGATTCGATCTCCTCCAGCACCCTACGGGCCGCGAACTCACGATGCAGCACAACCGACGCCCCACCAGAGAGCAACGCCTGCGACAGAGTGGACAGTCCCCACACCCAGGACAGCGGTAATGCGATTAGCGCGCGATCACCTGGACGGAAATCCAAGACGCTCCAGTAGGCTCGCGCATTCCAGATTTCGTGCCCGTGAGATCTTGTTACCGGATGAGGGCGGTCGGTGGTGCCGGATGTGTAGCAGACGAGCACGGGGGTATCTTCCGCCACGGCGAGGACGCCCGCGGCCGCTTCCCCCCAGCCCAAACCACTATACGGAAGCATGTCCTTCCGGTCGCCTCCCAAAACGATCCGGGCGCCCGGAAGCCATGGCGCCCCGTAGCGCTCCAGGCGTTTCCATAATCGTTTCTCTGCCACCACTACCGCGGGAGCGGCGTTCCTGAGCACATACTCGAGTTCCGCCCCCTGAAACGATGGATGAACAGGAGTGAAGATAGCGCCGAGGCGCGCCGATGCGAGATATAGAACGAGGTACTCGATGCGGTTTTCCGCGAATAACATGACACGATCGCCAGCTGTGACGCCCATTGCTCGCAGTCCCGCTGCGACTCGATCGCTCTCGCTCGCCAGGTCGTGATAGCTCATCGACTCCCCCTGCATTTGAATCGCGATAGCGTCACCCGCGTTGGCAGACTGCGAGAGCGCGAGATCTGCCAGGTTCATCCCGCCATCCCCGGGAAGCAAGGAAAGCCGGGGCTGTTTCTTTGGTGTGAGTTCCCCTGCTGCGCCGGCAAGACGCTAGTCGCAGAAAGAGCACTCACGCCCAAGATCAGTGTGGGCCTGCGAGTGTTCTGCATAATCGCCTCCTTCTCCCCTGCAGTCCGGCAAACGAAGTGAACTTCATCATCGTCCGCGGCAGCGAGCTTTCACCCTCTCACCTGGGAACTCCTGATCAAAATAAACCACGCCGAACCTGCTTCCCGGGAGATGGCAACGGCACGCTTCCGTGCGCTACAGAGACGACGGGAGTATGCCTCATACCATGACATCTTCACGCTGTGGGGATGGTTCAGTTACGGTTTCGCGCTCAGGCGAACCGTAGCCGCCGCCGCCTGCGGTGGTCACTGACAGTACGTCGCCTTTGTAAAGCCTCACGGACAACTTTCCCGTGAGCACATCAACACCTCCACCGTTGGCGCGGAAGATCTTGAACGAGGCCGCCGCTCCCCTGCCCCCGCCTTCGCGTCCACTTGCGCGACCGATCTCCGCGGTCTGATCGATGTAGCAGATCCCGTCGGCTCGTTCAGCGAGCAATCGGAAGTCTCGGCGTAACCCCATACCGCCCGAATACTTTCCCTCTCCGCCGGAGCCCTCGGCCAATTCGCTTCGTTCGATGACCCAGGGGAACTCCGATTCACAAATCTCGATGGGTACCATTGCACAGTTTCCCGTGTAGCTGTCGACTGCGTGGTCGCCCGGGGCATCCGGTCGCGCTCCGCCGCCGCCCCCGAAGTAATCCGTGAAGATGATGGAGCGCCCAGTTCTTGGATCCGTGGTCTGTAGGTAGAAGGCGGCCGAGCAAACCGAGCTGGCGGACACTGCCAGCTCCCTACGTAGATTGCCAAGCGCTTCGACCGCCACGCTGGCGAGTCGCTGCTGTGCCATGAATCGGGCCACGGTCGGGGCAGGGAAGATCGGGTTGAGGAGCGAGCCTTCGGGCGCGCGAACCTCGATGTGGCGTGTGAGACCTTCGTTCATCGGCAGGTCAGTGAACTCACGTACAGCGTAGTGGAGCGCCGCCAGGGTGCTCGCGTACGGTACATTCAGGCCGACATCCATCTGCGGGTCCGTACCGGTGAGGTCCATGACCAGCGTTCCATCGTGTGCATGCGTCGCAACTGTAATGCGCCGCGGTTCTGGACTGTGCGGACCGCCATTGTCCAAGTACCCTTCCGCAGCGGCGGCGCCGTCACTCTCCCAGGACTCGAAGATGATCCTGGCGCGCGCCGCTGTGGTGTCCAGGAGATTCTGCATTGCATCGCGAACGGTATCTGCGCCGAACCGCTGCGACAACTCTGCGAGCTGTACCGCTCCCATCTGACATGCGGCAAGTTGAGCGTCGAGGTCGCCCAGCATCGCGCGTGGGTCCCGTACGTTCGCCTTGATGAACCGGAACAACGATTCATTGCGCTTCCCGGCGTCGACGAGAAGGATTCCCGGGAAGATAAGGCCTTCCTGGTAGATTTCCGTCGTCTCGGGGTGCTCAGTACCGACGAAACGGCCACCGATGTCAATGTGATGCGCGATCGCTCCTGTATATCCAACGAGCGTTTCACCAAGATACGCCGGCGCGAAGATCTGAATATCGGGAGTGTGAGAACCGCCGAGGTACGGGTGATTCGCGATCATGGCGTCGCCCGGCTTCAGCGGACCGTTCTCCGCAATCAAGATACGCAACGACGACTGCATGACGCCCAGCATGGAGGGATTTTGTTCCGACGCGGATACCAGGTCGCCTTTGCTGTCGAGCAATGCAGTGTTGAAATCATGTTCCTCGCGGATCACCGGTGAGAACGAGGATCTGTACTCAATGATGGCCATCTCGTCCGCGATCGATTTGAAAGCGTTGTTCAGGATCTCCTGTGTGAATGCATCGATTTTCGTGTTCATGCGTCGACCGCCTTACGTGTGCGCTCCAACAAAAGGTTGCCATCTTCGATGGGGGTTGCCTTCCACCCGTCTTCAAGCAGGATTGTCGTGTCCTCCTGCTGGAAGATGGCTGGGCCACTGATCTGTCCGTTCACGGCTTCTCGGTGCATCACCGGTACATCACGCCAGCTGCCGCCAAGGAACACTCGAGCGAGGTCTGACTTATGATCGTCCCCGGACGACATCGATCCGCCTAGCGACGCGATGGGATGCGCGTCGGCGCGGCCGGTTGCACGCAGACTCACGATTTCCATCTCTGGATGAGCCGGCACATAGCCGTACGCCGCCCGGTGGGCGCCAGCCAGTGCCTCTGCCAGCCGCTCGAGTGTTTCGCTGCTTATATCGTCTCGCTGTAGCGGGACAGTGAGGCTGTACCCCTGGCCTTCGTACCGCATGTCTGCTTCGAAGGTCACCTCCGTATCGGCATGCCCGGCGCGAAGCAGTAGTCCGTTGGCCGTGGCCTCGAGCGAGTCAAGCACACCGGTCAGCTCATCGAGTGAAACCTCATCAAGGCGCCGGGGCCACCCTTGGCGGACATCGTGTCGTACCGCGCTTACCAGAAGGCCGATCGCGCTCGCAACTCCCGGGTACCGAGGAATGAGCACCTTGGTCATATGTAATTCGTCGGCAACGGCGCAGGCATGCAGACTGCCCGCCCCGCCAAAGGCTGCCAGTGTGAACTGGCGCGGGTCAAGACCACGGGCCACGCTCACGAGCCGCGCCGCCCGACTCATGTTCGCGTTCACGACCCGGAGAATCCCGCTCGCAGCCTCCTCCACCGAAATTCCCAGGGGGTCGGCGACGTTCTTGCGAATAGCCTCCCTCGCCCTTTCGCGGTCGAGCTGAACGCTGCCCCCAAGCTTCCGATCTGGTGAAAGGTTGCCCAACACAACATGAGCGTCGGTGACAGTGGCCTGAACGCCGCCAAGCCCATATGCTGCCGGTCCCGGACGTGAGCCGGCACTCTCCGGGCCAACGCTGAGCTGACCTTGAGAGTCAACCGATGCGATAGATCCGCCCCCCGCTCCGATGGACAGCAGGTCGACCTGCGGCAGATTGATGGGTTGTCCAGCGGCCTCGCCCTCATACCGAAACGCCGGAATGCCATCGGTCACAAGTGATACATCGATCGTCGTCCCGCCCATGTCGAAGGTGAGCAAATCCCTTTCGCCACAAATCATCCCGATGCGGGCCAGTCCCATGACTCCGGCCGCCGGGCCGGATTCAGCGAGCGACAGGGGCCTTTCTGCGGCTATCTCACCGGTTGTTAAGCCACCGTTGGACTGCATGAGATATAGCGGCGTTTCGACGTCGGCTGACTGCAGCCCCGTCGCGATGTCGTCGATGTAGCCCCCAACGAGTGGGAGCAGCGCCGCGTTGAGCACTGTGGTGCTTGCGCGTACATACTCGCGTATTTCAGGGGCGATTTCTGATGAGATTGAAATGGGAACGCCAGGAATTTCTTCTTCTAGGATGCGAGCAATCTCGCGCTCGTGACTGCTGTCGACAAACGAAAAGAGCATACAAATTGCGATTGCCTCCACGGCAGAATCCCGCAGCCGCGATGCGACCTCGCGTACCTCGTCCAAGTCGAGCGGAGCAAGCTCCGCACCCTGAGCGTCGATTCGAGCACTGACCCCGAAACACCGATCGCGGGGAACAACCGCTAGCGAGTTGGGTAGCCGCAATCCATATGTGTGGTCGCGCTGCTGTGTGCCAATCTCAAGCATGTCAGTGAATCCGGCATTCGTGACAAACCCAACTCGCGCCAAGGTGTTTTCGACCAAAGCGTTGGTCGCCGTGGTCGTCCCGTGGCTGAGAAATTCGATCGATGATGCGGTCGTTCCCGCCCGATCGCTGACGGTGTGCAACGCTTCTAGAAAGCCAGCCGCCCGGTCTTCCGTCCGTGTAAGGACTTTTGCGATCTGCAAGCGGCCGTCGACAGCGATGAACGCGTCAGTGAACGTACCTCCGATGTCGATGCCGACTCGGGCTTGCTCGTTATTCGGCGCCATTGCCTCCCTCTCTTTGTGCATTATTGATCCTCTGAGCCGCTCTGAAAGCCACGGAGGCTCTCCTGTTCGCCACGCGCTGTGCTCATGCGGCTACTCGCTGGTTTCGTGCGGTCGCCACCATGTGCTCTGCCGCGCGCTGTGCGAACGCCATGATCGTTGCGGTGGGGTTCGTCTGTCCCGACGTCACGAAGACAGAACCGTCGACGACGAAGAGGTTCTTGACGTCGTGCGCGCGGCCGAAAGGGTCCACGACAGACGAAGTCGCGTCTGTGCCCATGCGCGCAGTTCCGAGAAGGTGCCAACCGACGTCTGCCCCCGCTTCGACGCGACGTATCTTTCGTGCACCCGCGGCACGATGCAGGTCTTCTGCCCGCGATGCAAAGTAGTCAAGCGCTTTCTCCGTGTCCGGCGCCGGCTGCCAGGTGACCTTTGGTGCGGGAATACCGTCGTTGTCGGTCAGGAAGGGATCGATGGTGACTCGATTATCAACATTGGGGAGATCATCCATCGACGCTGCGATCTCGAACGCTTTCCCGGTCGCATTCGCAATATTGTGAAAGTGCGCGCCGTACCTTTGGCTCAGCGGACGGTCATCCGATCTTCCCCATGTCTCGACGGGACCGTCGATGGGCATCACCGTCAGACGGGCGCCTCCCCAGAAGCCTCGGGAAACGTCGCGCTCAGCGAATTGTGACGACGTTACGGGCTCGCCGTATGGGCCCAGAGTCGTCTGAAGGTCCTCATCGTATTCCCCATACACGACAGTCAACGGGTGCATTTGCAGTCGCCGTCCGACGAGGTCGCTGGAGTTGGCGAGCCCATTGGGGTGTGCAGCGCTATCGGAAAGGAGCATGAGTCGTGAAGTTCCGACTCCATTGGCAGCGAGCACGACGACGTGGGCGCGCTGGTGGTGCACGGTCCCATCGCGATCGATCCACTCCGCGCCTGTCGCAAGACCCGATGCGTCGGTTGTCACTCGACGTACCCGCGCTCCCGTGATGAGCTCGGCTCCAGCAGCCAGGGCGTCCGGCCAGATTGTGATGTCGACGGATGACTTCGCGCCTTCGGGGCAGCCTGTCATGCAGGTCGCACGGCGTTTGCAAGCGCCCTGATGCCGATACGGCCTCGACGCGATTGCGTTATATCCCGGCCACCAGTGCCAACCAAGTTCGTTGAAGGCCATGGCGGCTCGTCGGCCCATCTCTCCGATCGGTAGCGCCGGATTCGGCGCCGGCGTCATCGAAGGATAAGCCGGGTCACCCGGGTGCGCGGAAACGCCGTTGAGGTCCTCGACCTTGTCGTAATACGGGGCCAGATCCCAATAGCTGATCGGCCAGTCGTCGGCGACTCCGTCAAGCGTGCGGAGTCGGAAGTCCGACGGCAGTAACCGTGTCCATTCCGCAGCGTAGTGAACGGTGCTTCCGCCAACCGCGTTGAACATGACCGGATGAATGGGCGTATCACTGACTTCGACCGGATAGTCTTCCGGGCGCTGACGATGGTTAGGGTTATAGTTCCACGTTGTGCCAGACAGCAGCTCACGCTCGAGCTTGTCGCTCGCATACTCCTCTGCACCGATCCACCTGCCCTGCTCAAGGCACACGACAGAGAATCCCGCCTGCGCCATGGTTCTCGCCACAATGGCACCCGAGGCGCCCGCACCGACGATGAGTACGTCAGCGACCTCGCCGCTCACAGGTCAACACCGGCGGAGTTGACGATTACGAAGTAGTCTTCCAGGTCCTCGCGAACATCGAAGACGCACACCGCGTCCTGGGCAATATTCATCACGTCGCCCGGCCGACAATCAACCGATGATCCGTCGTCGGCGGTGACTATGACGTGCCCTTTCCGGACCAACGTCGACTCGTGTCCCAGCTGCTGGAACGAGAACTTTCCGATTGTCGAGCGGAAGATTCCTGCAACAACGGTCCCGTCCTCACTCCGCCACGTCACAGTGCTGGCCTGCTGAGGATTCCCCTCGAGAATGCTGTCGGCTTCGACGTCGTATTGTTCCGGCACGACCTCGTCAGCGCGGAACTTAGTGATCTTCGGCATGAGCCCTCCTGTGGGCAGGTAACGAATTTTGGTCTCTATCAAATCTGTGACGTCCGTCGAAGCGGTCTCGCCTGGCGTGACAATCAGTCTTACTGCGGGGTTGGGCACCGGCCATAGTCAGCTTTGCGAACTGGCTCACGGAGACTAGGAATTACCCCAAGCTGCCGGCATCGGCGAGCTGTCCGGTCAAGCGACGCGCGTCTGGCGTGTCGCGCCAGATCGGCCCGCGAGCCAGGACCGGCGCGAGGATGTCGCCTTCCTCGAGGTAGTACTCCGATTCGCCCTCAGCAATGGGCACGGCGACCTGCCCGCGATAGCCGATGCTCCGGCGCGCGACGCGCGACATGAAGTAGCAGGCGATGATGAGCTCAACCACGGGTTCGAGCACCTCCGCTTCTACGTTCTCCAGAACGTCGGCGGACTCTGCGCGTTCCATATGGGCGAGCACCGTGGTGAGCATACCGATCCTGTCTGGTCGCACGCGAAGCGCTCGATCGATGTATGTTGTGTGTACACCCACCTCGGAAGCCGACGGCTTTTGTCCGTCAGCCGGCACGATTCGGTCGGCAAGGTCGGCGATTCGAGCCCTGACCCCGTCGGTGAGAAACTCTTCGACGGACTTTGGCACCTCAGCCATGGTGTCTCCTTCTGTTGCATCGGTTGGTTGTTTCAGCCGCCGCACGGCAGGCATCCTTCTCAAAGTGATGTATTGATATAGACGCTTCCGAGCGCTCCCCCGTCGACGACGACTTCGTTGCCTGTCATGCCGCTTGCATCGTCTGAGACGACGAACGCAACCGCGCCGGCGATCTCCTGCGCTTGAAGTAGGCGCTTCATCGGCACCCGTTTAAAGTCGGTTCGCAGCTTGTGCAGCAAGTCAGCATCGAGATGCTCGACGACCAGTTCTGTCGCTACCCATCCAGGGGTCACGGTTACCGCGCGCACGCCGAAAGGAGCAAGTTCGGTGGCAATGTCGCGCGTGATGCTGTGCAGTCCAGACTTCGCGGCGGAGTAGTTTGTCATTCGATCGGCACCGTGTGCACTAACCGATGAGATGTTCACAACCACTCCGCCGCCGGTGTCAACCATCTTTCGAGCGGCCGTCTGGGCAACGAGGAAGGGACCGGTGAGGTTGCTGTGGATGATCCTGTCCCATTGCTGCCTGGTCATGTCAAGAAAGGGTGCGCTGTCGGCGATGGCCGCGTTATTTACGAGGATGTCAATCCGCCCGTTTTCGGCCACGATGCCATCGATGACGCGCTCAATATCCTCGATCACCGTCATGTCTCCGGTGATGCTCCGGACCTGGAGCGTCTCCGCTCGGAATTGGGCTGTTGCGGTCTCCAGCCGCGCAGAGTTCCGTCCGACAATCGTGACGCGTGCGCCCTCCTTCGCCAGCCGTGACGCGATCGCTTTCCCGATTCCACGGCTCCCGCCAGTGACCAGCGCTGTACGACCTTCGAGTCTCACGTTTTACTCCTTTGGTATCCAGATGACCGGCGTCTGGGCGTCTCGCAAACGTAACGCCCGCTGACGCCCCGGAGCCGAACGCGACTTTGGAATATGTATGAGGTTCTCGGACGCATTTCGTCCGCAGACCGCGGCGCCTACCCGCCGTAATAAGTCAGGCACCGCTGTGCCCGCACAGGTAACGTGCGGCGAGCGCGCTCAGTTCGCGCACCGATGATCTCCGCGCTGGCCCATTGCGCCGATGACTCATCCAACTGAGCCCGCACCACCCCGAGCGGGTCGACGAGCAAGCTCCGCCCAATGACGTCCGTACCCGTCGAACTCGCCCCGGCGACCCACACCTGATTTTCAATTGCTCGAGCCCGAATGTTGATCTCCCAGTGCTCCTCCTTATGCGGGCCACTTGGCCATGCAGCACTGAGCGCCAAAACCTCGCATCCTTCACTTGCGACCCGATAAGAGCGCTCGGGGAACCGAATCTCATAGCAATTGACCAGACCGACGCGAACATCTTTGACCATCAGGGTAGCCACCGCTCCATCGCCCGCTTGAGCCTCGTCCGACTCAAGGTACCCCCAAGCGTCATACAGGTGAGTCTTGCGGTGGGTAGCGACGACACCAGCGCCGGGCGATGCAGCGACCAAGGTGTTGTACGGCTTCTCGACCGCGTTGTCGCTTTTCTCATACATGCCGGCGACGACCGTCACTCCGAAGTCGTCAGCGATGTTCACGAGTTCGGACCCCAGCGGCCCATCGAGCGACTGCGCGCGCGTCGCGTTTTCCTGCGCACTGGATCCCCATCCCGTCATGGATAGCTCGGGGAAAACGAGCAGGTCCACCCCCGAACGACTTGCACGACCAGTCAGATCGCGAATCTGCTGCATGTTATCCCGCGCGTCCGATACCGGCTCGAATTGCGCGACGCCGACAATCAGGTGCGATGATGCGTCCATTGAAAATGCCTCCATTGTTAGTACACGGGTGGGCCTACACGTTTTGTGTGGCGCATCCAGGGATCCAGCGTTCAGTTAATGTGGAAATCAATCCACGTCGATTCCGCGACCGCGTGGTGGACCTCGTCGATCAGCGTTAACTGCTCCGGGTGATTCAGGTAGTCGTTGAGGTCGTCGAGACTCTCTACGTCGATAGTCATTGCATAATCAAAAGAGCCAGACTTCGCTTCATCCGTATCGCCCATGTCCTTCCCTATCGACCACGCGATAAGTCGGGGAACCAGCAAGGTCAGTTCCGACATCTTGTCGAGCACCCACTCGGGGTCATGCTCAGCTTTAACGTTCCAAAGGAACAGGTGTCGAATTGCCATCTGTAAATCCCCTCATCGTGTGGCGTCGGACTTCCCGACGCCTTCCCCGTCAACAAGTTGTCGAACGACTTCGCTCGATGGAAATACTCCCCAGTACTCGACCATCATCCCGTCCTCAAAACGAAGGAGATTAACGAACGGTACGTCGACCGCGCGGCCTGTCGGAAGGAACTCCAAGAAACTCCCCGAGATGGGTGCCCCGGAAGTGCGCAATAACGGCGAGGGTCGAATTTGTACGAGCGAGCGTCGGCATGGCGTACTCAAACGGCCGGTTGTCGACGAACTCGTCTCGGATCCAGCCGACCTCTTGCGCAAAGTGGTGGAGCGGCGTGCCGTGAGCAAGCCATCCATCAGCGATTCGCCCTGCACGACGCGCGGCGGCCTCGACGAACCAGCCCAACCAAATCGGAGGTCCTCCTGGGCGGGCCGGCTTCGGGGCGCCACCCGATTCCAAGACCGAGGAGTAGACGCCCGTGGGAGATGAGGTCGACGGTCGCAGCTTCCTCGGCGAGGAGAACCGGTGAATGCAACGGAGCTTGCATGATCCCGGTGCCGAGCTGGATCTTTTTCGTCCTTGCAACCATCGCACCGAGAACCGGCAAAGGGGCCGGCATCCAGCTGTCGTCCCAGAAATGATGTTCGGCCACCCAGAGCGAATCGAAGCCCAGTTCGTCCGTCTCTTGTGCAAGCGTCCGCCCTCTTCGTACACGTCCTCATCGGAGCGTGAATCGCCGGGATAGCGCTGACAGGTGTGATCAGTCCGTAGCCAAACTTCATCGGATAGCGTTTTTCCCGGCCGTTGCTTCGCTGCGCGGGCTGTCCTGCAGCGGGAACGGTCGAGGCACCAAAGGCGATGACGACGCAAGCCACGCGTCGACCGTATTTGCGCTCCTCCAACGCGTGGCGAAGTCGGCCATCTTCTCGAAGCGCACCCCGGGACGCGATGCCATGTGCTCAATGAGAGAATCAAGCATCATGATGCGCGAACCTCGCCCTATCACCTCGGGGTGCATGCAAAGGATAAAGACCCCTCCCGGCTCCTTCTCCCACGCGTAGTCGAACTCTGCCTGCCAGACCTCGCGCACGGCCGATGGCGCATTGAGAGTCATGGCTTGCCCGGCGTAGTACTCGAAGTGCACCCAGTCATCGAGAGCCCATGCGAACGGCAGCTCCACGATCCCTGTTGTCGTTCCGAACAAATACGGCTCGGTCGCCGACAGGAGGTCCCCTTGACGTAAGTAATACGGCTGAAAATCCGAGGCGCTGAGACCGGAGTCGTACGCGATGCCGTTCTCGGCGAGAACTTGAATCGTCTCAGGGGTATAGCCAATACCGGGCGCGCGATAGCCGACTGGTCGAATCCCGGCCACTCTCTCTAAGGCATCAATGCCTCGAGCGAAGAATTCGCGCTGCCGGTCAAGGTCGAACGTCCCGGGTGTTTCGTGGACCCAGCCGTGATGGCCGACCTCGTGCCCTCGGCCGAGGATGTCCTCCACATGGCGGGGGTAGGCGAGTGCAGTATGACCCGGTACGAAAAAGGTCGCAGATACGCCGTGCTTGTCGAGGAGGTCCAATATGCGCGGCACAGCCACCGCGGCGAACTCTCCGCGGGAAACGTCCGCAATACTACGAGAGTCGTCCGCGAGCCAGCCGCTAGGACCATCAAAATCAAAAGACAAGCAGACCGTTAACGCGGCTCCCGCCCGCTGAGCCGACTCTTTTTCCATACCGCACCCCTCCACATGGAAGCACAAGTGGCTGCCGGTCAACTTCGTTGTGATGGCCCGGGAACGACCTCGTCCGCCACCTTTTTCATCCTCGAATTTAGTTTTCAACGTACCCGCGCTCCTCCCTGGGTTGGTTTGGGAAGAGACCTAAGGCGCGTGGGCTCATTAGTCGTCGTCCCAAACCGCGTCACGTTGAAGCTGGCCCGCTCGTCTTTGTAGCATGCACGAAACATCCAGCGTGTCTTCGTGGGTTCTCAGTGAAGGCGCCGGTGGCGCATCGCACCGCCTTGGTGGGAAAGTGGCGTTGCATAATGACCCGATTGACCACCGTTCGGGTGAAGGTTGAGAAAGGGAAATCAACATGGCTATCCGTCAACTATTCCTCTGGAGCGTCAAAGACGGCCACGATGCTGAGCGTGTGCTGGAGCAAATGTCGCACCTCAATCGGCAGATTCCCCGACTGATCGACTGGTCCATCGGAAAGCATATTGGTGTTCAGGAGAACGCCACGATTGGCAAGTTCGACTACGGCATGACGATCGACGTGGAAAGTTATGACGACCTCAACAGTTATCTGAACGACCCCGATCAGGTGGCCCTGGTGGACGAGATTTACGAGTCGCTCAGGGATTCAGCGTGGGTCGACCTCTCGATTGGTTGACCGATCGGTCGCACCCTTGCCGAGCGACAGCGTGTGGCTGACGGTGGGCCTGTCGACCTTGAGCACCCGATACACATTGCCACCGAAAGCCGTGGAGTTTCTCTCACCCGAACCCGTAAGGAAACAGAAATGACCGAATCAAAACACCTGCCGCAGGAAACAGCTATGACCGAGTCAAAGCGCGTGTCTGTGATAGGCCTTGGTCTAATGGGGAGTGCGATCGCTCGCAGCTTGATCCGCTCGGGTTATGAGGTGACCGTTTGGAATCGCACCCACAGCAAGTCCGAAAGCGTCGCCGGGGATGGTGCTACAGCAACCCGCGACCTGGCGGAGGCTATTTCTGCCAGTCCGGTCTCGTTCTGGTGCCTCCTGGACTGCCAGATGGTGACAGAACTGATGGATGAGCCCGCTGTCCGTAGCGCGCTCGCTGGCAAGACGGTAGTCAACAGCGTTACCGGGGGGCCCGACGATGTGGCGCGCGTTGCGGAGTCCGCCGCGAAAGGCAACGCCTCATTCATCGACGCGAAGATCAACTTCTTCCCCGCGCAGGCCGGTGACGAAGACGCAGAAATGTTGTCCTCCGGCGACAACGCAGCCTTCCTGGCAAACGAGAAACTGCTGCGAAACATCGCCGGCGACTGTCGCTTCCTGAGCAACGAGGTGACGGCTGCATCCGTGCTCTGCGCGGCGGTGTGGACTGTTGACTTTGCGGAACGCTGCGCTTACATGGAAGCCGCGGCGTTAGTCACTGCCTACGGCTTGTCCCTCGAAGACTTCAGGCTCTCCGCCTCGCTTCGAACGGCTCAATTCGAGAAGCAGAACCAGGCGCTCAGTGATCGATTCGCGAGAGGCGACTTCGACGGCGATCAGGCGACTGTCGACATTTATGCCGACGGAGTCAACCCGATGCTCGGCGCTTACCGGAAAGTAGGGCTGGACGCGCACATGCTTGAAGCTACCGGCAGGTACTCGAAAGAAGCTCAGCGCGCTGGATTCGGGCTCAAAGACATTTCAGTCATCTACCACCTACTCACGCGTGAAGAGGGTCAGTAGGGACTAGGTGTAGTGCTCACGGCTGTGTCACAGGCCGTGAGCAGTGTTTGTCTGTTCCCGGCACGGCAACCGGTGGGTGCCGCGCTTTGCCTCGGTCCTATCGGCCTCAATGACCGAAACCTACTCCCCATTGGGGCTACCAACGCATTCGCCCGCGTCGGTATCGAGCCGAGGCTCTCCGAGTTTGCTGGCTCGATGGTCCCAACCAAGAATTTCGCCTTACGGACAAGCACGGAGCGGGAAAGTCGGGTGCTCACCGCTCGGAACGAGCTGAGGGCGGGGCCACTGCGCATCCGGAGGTTACCACGGTGCCGACGCGAACTCTTCCCGCATCCTGGTTCGGCACCCGATCGCTCGCCTGGCGTGATGTGATCTGTTGACTGGCCAGCTAATCCGCGCCTCGCGATCTATACCGAGCCGATGAACGGGAACATCTCGGCGAGTTGATCCATGTCGATGCGAAGAAGCTGGGCCGAATCCCGGACGGAGACGGTTGGCGCGCACGGTTGCGCAGCGCGGCGCGGTACGAGGGCTCGGCTACATCGCATCGGAGGGACTCCAACCAGCGGGAGTGCCAACCAACGTGCTGACTTAGTACAACTAGTCAGCTTCTTGCAGCCTTACCAGCGCGCATTGGCGATACTAAGACCCCGCGGCGTAAGGCCTACCTGGAGACGCCCGACGGTAATCGCTACGTTGCAGGTAAGCCTCTCGTCGCCGCTTCAGTCCGTCGGTTCGTACGCGCCGGCTAGCATTCCGCCGTCGACGGCGAATAGGGAACCAGTTACGTAGCTTGCCTCGGGAGAGGAGAGGTAAGCGACAGCGTGCGCGACTTCCACAGGTTCCGCACGACGCCCGATAGGAATAGCGGCGTCGGTGGCGGCGAGCTCTTGCTCTGACAAACCCTCGAGAAGGCGCGCGGACATCGGTGTTTGGATGAAGCCCGGTAGCACAGCATTGATGCGGATGCCATCGCGCGCGTGGTCCAACGCCATTGACTTCACCAGGCCGACCACTCCGTGCTTCGCCGCGCTGTAGGCGGACCACCCATTTGCGCCTGTGAGGGAGGTGGTAGAACCGACGGCAGTGAAACTCCCCCGGGATACCCGCAAGTGGGGAAGGCTTACTTTCGCCGCGATGAAGGTGCCGACCAGCGCAATATCGAGGACCCGCCGGAAATCCGTCAGCGGGGTGTCCTCGACGATACCAACGTGCTCGATTCCGGCGGAGGTGACGACCGTGTCCAAGCCCCCCCATAGGTTGACAAGCTTTGCGACGGCCCCCTCCACCGCGGCCTGGTCGGTCACGTCCGCCGTAACCGTCAGGACATCGATTCCCTGATCGGAAAGGACGGCTGCGGTTGCAGCCAGCCCGTCTTCGTGGATGTCCAACAAGCAAACCTTGGCGCCACGGCGTCCGAGCACCGAAGCGCATGCCTGGCCGATGCCCGAGGCACCGCCTGTGATAAGCGCGATTTCATTGCCAACACGCGATTTCACGTTCATAGCTGCACATCTTCCTTCGGTTTGTCCTCTAGCGACTCATCAGGTGAAACATCTGATCCGTCGGCGGTCACAAAGCCCATCCGTCCGATGTGCTGGAAAACATCTGGCCGCTTGACTGCCAGGTAACTTGCGAACACTATTCCCCCGACAAAAGCAGCGTACAGAATCACCTGCAGACCGATAATCACTGCTGGCATATCTCCAACAATCACATCGAGGTTGTTGGCAACGTAGAGGACCATGATGCCGAAGAACACTGCGGATACAGCAGCGGATGCGAGTATGGCAACCTGACGACCGCGACGCGGCTCACGGTTGCGTATGAAATAGACAAAGATCGCAACCGACGCCAATGAAAAGATAATGAGTAAGCCGAAGGTGCCGAACCCGGCCGACAGCGCCAAGACAATGTTGGGGTCAATATTGGCGACCACAGCGGCCGCAAGCCCGACCACGTAAACGGAATTGACGAGGACCGACGCCCGGGCGGGTGACCCGTGGCGTGCGCTCGCGACACCGAAATATGCGGGCGCTACCCGATCGACGCTGAGCGAATACACATACCGGGAAAGCATGTTGGCGATGGAAACGGCGCACGCGAAGGCGGCGGTGAGGACAAGCACGGAGGCGAAACTCGCGAAGGTGCTTCCAAGGTGGACTGCTAAAGCAGCGATGAAGGATCCGGCCGGGTCCGCCGAAATCACAGCAAGCGCATCGGATTCCCCAATACTGACGATCATCATCCAGCAGGTGAACCCCAGGAAGACGGCAAGCACGCCCGCGATGATGTACGTGGCGCGCGAAATCGAGCGTTGCGGATCTCTCGCCTCTTCGTAGTACAGAGCCGCGCCCTCAAAACCCATGAACATCGTGACCGAGAACAGGAACCCCAACGCGAGAGATCCACTGGTAAGTGCTTCGACAGTGAAGGGAACGGTCGTTATTCCCTCAGGACCACCTTGGAACGCGACAACGAAATCGAATATCAAAACGATAAGGAATTCGATGACAACGATCACGGCAACGAACCGCAGGCTGATCGTGATGTTCAGGTAGACGGTAATAGCTGATGCGGCGAGGAGCACGGCGGCGAAAATCCACCATGCGATTGCTGGGCCGCCCAGTTCGGACACGAGGGTCGAGGCAGACATCCCTCCAAATACGTATAGGCCCATCATCGCAAAGAGGTAAGTAGTGACAGTGACGAAGGCGCCGCCCAGCCCGACGCGCTTGCCCAGTCCGGCTGTGATGTAGGCATAGAAGGCGCCCGGCCGAGCCACGCGTCGGATGATACCTACATAGCCGACCGAGAAGATCAGGATCACCAAGCCCGTAAGCAGCAACATGAACGGTGCCCCGAGACCGTTCCCGTACGCGATCACCAACGGCATATACCCGGCGACACCGGTTAGCGGCGTCATACCGGCCATAACGATGAACACGAGGCTCAGGACGCCTAAATGGCCCCGGAGCTTGGTTCCGCCTCGACGGGATCTATCGACTGGTTCGAGCATTTCGGTACGCTTGGACATCAATTCCTCCATCAGGTGACACCCACGGGGTGACGAACGCCTGCACTCGCGACGTGGTTCCTGGCTGTCCGAGGCTTGAACTCATCATGGTTGACGAGCCGATGTCGCTCAGTTGGAATTCGTCCGAAACGTGCAGCACCTGTGTGGTATCTGTACATCCACGGATGGACCGCGGCGATCGGTTCAGCGCCGAGGCGCTCCAACCGGATAGATCAATTCGGCGCTTAACGCCCGACCTTGCCGAAAAGCTTCGCAATGGGGGCCAGGACGAGAGGGCGGGCCGCAGTCCAGCCGATCAAGATGACTACCAAAGAGGCGAAGAAGATCAAGAAGCCCGACCAATTCGCCGCAAACGCGTTTGGATCGACGGAGCCTTGTACGGCATACATGTGGTTGAGATTTCGCAGTGCACCGGTCGCGAACACGAGCGCCACGTGCACGATGATGAACGTGACAAAGTACAACATGACGGGAAAGTGGACCGCGCGGGCCCACTCGATCGGGTATAGCCGGTTGAGCGTCTTGGCGTTCTTCGGCCATATGCCAGACATCCTGACCCCGGTGATCGCCGCAAGCGGCGCCGCAATGAAGATCGTCGTGAAATAGGCGAGCACTTGGAGGCTGTTGTAGTTCACCCACCCGTTCTCGGTCGGCCAGTCGAGTGACACGTACTGCAGTGCTGCGGACAGGGCGTTGGGAATGACCTCCCAGCCGGTGGGAACAACCCGCATCCATTGCCCAGTGGCGAACAGCAATACGACGAAGATGAGCCCATTGGTGAGCCAGAGAATGTCCAGAGCCTGGTGGAACCAGACGTTGAGGCTGACTTTTCCCCCGCCCTTGGGCCTTTTCGGGGTCCAGAACACCGTCGGGCGTTTCTCGGTGCGGACCTGAAGTCCACTGCGAATGATCAGCACCATCAGGAACACGTTGAAGAAGTGTTGCCAGCCCAGCCACGCCGGGATCCCGACCGGCGCGCCCTCCGGGAGGTGCGTCTCGCCGGGGAACGCTACGAGAAAGTCCTGCATGAAAGCAAGGCCGCGCAACCAGACAGCGAGCAAAACGACCGACACGAATGCAAGGAGAAAACCAAGACCGCCGGCTGTCCACTGCAGAAGCGTGAACCGTCCATACTTTTTCAGCTCTCTACTCGAGACAGGACCGGGCTGCGCCGACGTGTCACGTGCCGCAGTTTGCTGGATCGGCTGGTGGTCGGATTCGACAGCAGCGATGGGGGCGACGGATGCTGCTGGCTCGCGCGCATGGTCGACTGCGGCTGACGTCTGGACTGCGGTCGGACGTGGCAGTCCCCGGCGTCCGGCTTTGGGCTCCACCGCTTCTGCGCGAGCGACGTCAGCCGGTAGGGTTCCAGCGGAGCCGGCACCATCGGCCTGGCCTGACGGACGCGTGCCACCGCGAGTCGCCGATTGAACACTTGACGCACCGGATGCTGGTGACTCACCGGGTCGGCGAGGCAGGCCTCGACGGCCCGGTGTCGTTGCCGACGGCGGTGTAGTCACAGCCCCGGAGCTGACCGTGGCCCTTGGAGATACCGCCAGCGTGGTGTCCTCCCCGACTTGAGCCAGGCGATCCACGGATTCTGCTGCAACGGAGACCGTGGCATTCGTTGTTCGTTCTTCCCGCACCGGGGGCCAAGCATCCTCTCCTGGGAATCGGGGCAAGCCACGTCGCATCGCAGCCACGGATACTCCTCTGTTGCTCTTGCTACTACTTCTTACGTGCTTCGATCGCGCCGATCAGTTGCGGCACCACCGCGAAGAGGTCACCCACAATCCCGAAGTCGGCTACATCGAAGATCGGCGCGTCGGGATCCTTGTTGATCGCCACGATGGTTTTCGCGGTCTGCATGCCGGCGCGGTGCTGGATTGCGCCAGAGATTCCGATCGCGACATAAAGTTGTGGCGACACGGACACACCTGTCTGACCGACCTGGAGCTTATGCGGCACGTATCCCGCGTCGACCGCGGCGCGCGAGGCTCCGACAGCGGCGCCCAGCGTATCTGCGAGCTGTTCGACGATCCGGAATTTTTCCACCGAGCCGAGTCCACGTCCGCCGGAGACCACCTTGGCGGCTCCCCGTAACTCAGGTCGGGACGACATCTCCCTGACCTCGTCACGGCCGGTGATCGTCGCCGCTGGGGCTCCGCTCGGATCGACCTCGAGCCGCTCGGACGTGGCCTGCTGCGCCTGGGCGCGTGCCTCGATGGACCCCTGGCGCACAGTGATCACCAGCGCACCTGTGGTCGCCGCGGAGTCGACGTTGTATGCACCGCCGTAGACAGAGTGGTGTGCCACAATGCCCTCTTCGTCCCGGGAAACTCCGACCGCGTCATAGGCGAGCGCCGACCCGGTGCGTACTGCAAAGCGAGCGGCTACGTCTCGACCCGTGATGGAGTTCGATACCAGGATCGCCGCCGGTGCGACCGTGGTCACCGCCGCGGTGAGGGCGTCCACGGCTGGCACTGTCAGCGCTGTGGCAAGGTCGGCCGGCTCGGCAATCAGCACATGGGCGGCACCCAGTGCGGCAGCCTCCGAAGCAGCGGCCTCACCCTGCCCGGGGGCGGTGATAACGAGGGCCACCGGCGTGCCGACTCCAGCGGCAGCACCCAGTAAGCCTGCGGCGCTTTTTGCCACAGCGCCCTCGGGGGACGTCTCGAGGAAAACGAGAATCGAATCAGCAGCAAAATCAGTCATTGTCGCGCTCCTTACACCAGTCGGTTCTGCGCGAGGAAGTCGGCCAACTTCTCGGCCGCGTCTCCCTCGTCGATGATCTTCACGCCAGCCGCCCTCGCTGGCCGCTCCCCCACAGCGAGAACGATTGAGCGCGCCCGTGACTCGTCATCAGGATTGATCCCCAGGTCCGCCAAGCTGTATGCCTCTATCGGCTTCTTCTTGGCTGCCATAATCCCCTTGAAGTTGGGAAGGCGTGCGTCAGGCAACGCTTCGGTGATCGAGATGATGCCCGGCAGCGAAACAGTCACATCCTCAGTGCCGTATTCCACTGTTCGACGACCGGTGACCTCGGCGCCGATGTCGATCGTGTTGAGCCCCGTCGCGCCAGGCAGATTCAGGAGCTCTGCGACCATAGCGGGAACAATTCCGCCGACACCGTCGGTTGACAGGTTGCCAGCGATCACCAGGTCGAATCCCGTGAGATGCGCTGCCGCGGCGATCACCTGGGCCGTCAGGCCGGCGTCAGCACCCAACAGCCCATCGTCGAGCACATGAACCGCCCTTGTCGCCCCCATCGCCAACGCCTTGCGGAGCGTGGTGGGCACGGTGTCGGGACCGACCGACAGCGCAACGATCTCCGTCTCGGGATTCTTATCGGCATGGCTGAGTGCGACCTCGAGAGCACGTTCGCTAATCTCATCTAGCACCGATTCGCTGGCGGCCCGGTCGGCCAGGCCCGTCTCCAGATTCAGTTTGCGGTCTCCGTAGGTGTCGGGCACTTCCTTGACCAAAACGATGATTTTCAAGATGTACTCCTCAGCTCGCTCGTTGGTTTCGGCAGTGGGTTACGGCATGGGCATCTATTACGGTCCGTCCCTGCACGTGTCACACTGACACCGATTGACGATGATCTGAAGTACCGAAACTGACGCTCGACAATACCGAATCAGTATTGTTCGAACTTCTGCAACCGGAATAACGAGAGCGAGACCACACTTGGAGCACAAAGCTTCCGAGGAGTCAAAAATGTCAATGCGCGCTGCCGCCGACCGGGTTGTCGTAGTAGGAGCGGGAACGATGGGAACACAGATAGGTGCGGTATTCGCACTTGGCGGGTTCGATGTCGCCGTGTGCGATGTGAGTGTCGAAGCACTTGCGAGATCTGAAGAAGAAGCCGGTCGAAGGATCGCCCGCCTCGTAGAGAAAGCAGCTCTCACGGTCGAGGAAGCTGAGGGGGCCCTCAGCCGGCTCAGGTGGACGGGCGACATGAATGAGGCGGCGAGCTCTGCGGATTTCGTGCTGGAGGCAGCAACGGAACAATTGGACGTGAAACGGCGCATCTTCGCTGAGTTGGATGAAGCAGCACCGGCCCACACAATCTTCGCTACCAACTCCTCGACGATTCCATCGTCACAGATCGCCGAAGCGTCGGGTCGAGCGGATCGCGTCTGCAACGTTCACTTTTTCAACCCGGCGCTCATGATGAAATGCGTCGAGGTGGTACCGAATCCCGTCACCTCCATGCAGACGATGACGGCTGTTTTGGGCATGGTGGAACGAATCGGCAAGCATCCGGTCCAGCTTTCGACGGAGGTACCGGGATTCATCGCCAATCGCTTGATGATGGCACTCCAGGACGAAGCCATCGCCCTCCACGAACAAGGCGTTGCGAGTCTGGAGGATATCGACGCCACCGCCCGCCTCGCGCTCGGCCACCCCATGGGCCCGTTCGAATTGATGGATCTTGTGGGCCTCGACGTGATCACATTCATGCACGAGGCGATCGCTGCTCTAACGGAAGATCCAGTCGACCCGCCCGCCGTTTCGCTGGCCGCGCTTGTCGACGTCGGGGATCTCGGCAAGAAATCCGGACGCGGGTGGTACAGCTACGACACGCCTTGAGGCTGTCGCGTCAAGCGGGCGTGGCGCACGTGGTTTCTTAGTCCTCTTCGGAGGAAGCGGAGCCGGGATACACTGCCTCCGAGATTTCGACCACAGCCGACAATGCAGGATTATCATCTGCCCTCCGCCAGGCGAGGCGCACGTCGACCGATCCTAGGCCCGGGGTGATGGGTCGAAAAACGACGGCATGCACCGGCACATTCTCGCGCACACCAGAGAAGGTCAAGGCAATTCCTACCCCGGCGTCCACAAGGAGGAGTTGAGTGGCTGAGTCAACGGCAGTCTGAACGATTCGCGGAACAAACCTGCCGCGCATGCCCAATAGGTGGAGACGGTTCGAGAGCGTGGCACCGCTTCCACCTGGCAAGACAATCCAAGGCTCATTTGCGATGTCTTCCATAGACACGGCCTCTTTCTGCGCCAGAGCATGATTGTCCGGAAGGGCAACCCAGAGTTCCTCCGAAGCCACCACCCGGGACTCCACATCGCGGGGTAGTGAGTCCCAGCGACCGACGACCGCATCCAATGCGCCGGCTCTCAATCCTTCCAGTCCAGGGTGTGAAAGTTGGGAGCCATATAACTCAAGGGTCAGGCCCGGGCGATCGGTGCGGACGCGACGTGCAAGGGCGCTAACAACCGCATTGACGGACGCCCCTGCAAAGCCGAGACGGACTCTGCCTGTCTCGCCTTGTTGGACCCGGCGGACCAGCTCGATCATGCGCTCCGACCGCATAACGAGGTCCCGGGCAGGCTCGACCAGCGATTCGCCGACGGCTGTCAGTGTGACATTCCGGGGATTCCGCTCGAAGAGCACAGCCCCCAGTTCATCCTCTAAGGCACGTATCAGTCTGCTTAGTGGAGGCTGCGCCATGTGGAGTCGCGCGGCCGCGCGGCCGAAGTGCAGATCCTCCGCCACGGCCAGAAAGGCCTTAGCCTTGTGCACTTCCATGTTTGAACAGTACCCCTGAATCAGAGCCGGGCAATCGAGTCGATGTCTTCAAGGAACTGCACAGCCACCTCAGGCGAGACTGTCGCGCGCGTTTCGGCTATCGCGTCGAGGTAGTCCGACAGCTGGGGTCCGCTCGATTCGTCGTGTGGTTCCCCGGAGAACAGGGCTTCCTCCAAAGCGGATTGGGAGGCCTTGCGAGCAGCATATTCAATATCGGCCGGCGAGAATCCGTCGGAACGTTCGACGAGCGATGCGAGGTTGATACGGTCGCGCGTCGACTCGGGCAAATAGCGCTACCAGATCGAGGCTCGGGCCTGCGCATCCGGCAGACCGATCGGCATGACGTAGTCGAAGCGGCCGTGTCGAAGGAAGGCGGTGTCGAGGGTGCGGATGAAATTCGTCGCACAAACCAACAAGCGATTTGGCTGGTCTCGAAAGGCCGGAATGATTTTCAGCAGTTCGTTCGTTACGCCCTGCATGGCCGACGGGGGTTCTCCGCCTCGCTGCACCGCGATTTCCTCGACTTCGTCGATGAACACGACCGCGTGCTCGAGTTCATCAATCTTCAGGAACGTCTGTCGCAACGCGCCGGCGAGCCCGGCTGCGTCTGCCGCGAGGCGAGACGGGAAGACCTCAACGAACGACCACTCCAGTCGTGACGCGATCGCCTTGGCGAACGTGGTCTTTCCTGTGCCGGGAGGACCGAAGAGAACCACGGCGCTCGGTGGTACTACGCCATACTGCGAAGCGAGATCGGCGTTGGCTAGTGGCATTACGAGTCGGCGCTCGAGCAACTCCTTTTCGGCCTGCATCCCGCCGATTTCGTCCCAGAGACCGCGCGGCAGGAGCCGGCCGCCGAGCTCAGAAAGCGTATCAAGTTCCTTCCGCTGGACCGGCAGTTGCCGCTCAAAATAGCGAAGGTTCTTCTTGGCCACGAAGCCCTGGTCGCTGAAGGCGTTGACTCGCATAGCGGAGTCAGGGAGCAGCACGGACAGCTTCTGGAGTCCGAGGCTTGCCATCCTGCGCTCGAGCGCCGCAAGCATGGTCTTGCCGACCCCTCGGTCTTGCCAGTCGCGTTGCGTGGCGACGAAGACGATCCAGCCCTGCGCGTGCGCAGCCCGGCCGACGGCCGCGCCGATCACCCTTTCGTCGTGAACAGCCACGACCGCGTGATCTTCCTGGCAGGACGCAATAACCTCCGACAGGCCATAGACCGGCTCCCCATTGGCGCGGGTCTCTTCCCAGAGCCGCAGAACTGCGTCGATGTCTTCGGGGTGGAAGTCTCGCACATGGAAATTCGCCATGGCTAACAGTGGCACAGGGCGTAAGTTGAGCGACGCCAAGAGAACCTGCTCCTCATTGTCGCTTTTACACGATCGTCTAATTGCTCAGTGCGTAACGTGTCGACCCTGTGTGCGGCCGTAAGGGACTCGCGAAGGATTAGCGGCTCCAGCGCCACAGCTGTGAGTGACACGACGGCTCGCGGTACAAGGGCCATCCGCCGGTCGCCCCGGTCCGCTCCCGTGGACGACGCTAATTCGAGGCGCCTCGGGAGGTGATCGTGTTGATGGCACGGCGGGGCTTTCGAGCACGACTGTCTGCCGCGCTCGTTGGGGAGCGCGGCAGGTGGCGTCGCCGACCGGAAATAGCTTCCCAGTCGGCAGAGCCTGGTGTGCGGCGGATGGCTACGCCAGGTCGACGAGGAACCTTGAGTACGCGCCCACCGTGAGGAACGTCGGGAACTCGTCCCTCAGCGCCACGTCACGGAAGACATCCGCGGCGTCATCGAACCGGTCGTCGTCGAAACGCTCGACGGTGGCGAGCAGGTCGGTGAGGATTCGCTCGACCCGGTCGCGGGTGATCGGGGCGCCGTCGTCGGTGCGGACGTCCTGGTGGATCCACTGCCAGATCTGCGAGCGGCTGATCTCTGCCGTCGCGGCATCCTCCATCAGGTTGTCGATGGCCGCGGCACCGATGCCGCGGAGCCAGGATTCGAGATAGCGGACGCCGATCGAGACGTTGTCGCGGAGCCCGGCATCCGTCACGGCGCGGCCGATGTGCACGTCGAGCAGCTGTGCGGCGGTCACCTCGACGTCGTCGCGCTGGCGGTCGATCTGGTTCGGCCGGTCGCCGAGCACCGCATCGAATTCCGCGCGGGCCGTGTCGATGAGGTCGGGGTGGGCCACCCAGGTGCCGTCGAAGCCGTCGCCGGCCTCGCGCTTCTTGTCGGCGGACACCTTCTCGATCGCGCGAGCGGTGACAGCCGGGTCACGGCGGTTCGGGATGAACGCGCTCATCCCGCCGATCGCGTGTGCGCCCCGCTTGTGGCAGGTCTTCACGAGCAGCTCGGTGTACGCCCGCATGAACGGCACCGTCATGGTGACCTCACTGCGGTCGGGCAGAATGAAGCGCGCGCCGCGGCCGCGGTAGTTTTTGATGATCGAGAAGATGTAGTCCCAGCGGCCGGCGTTCAGCCCGGCGCAGTGGTCACGCAGTTCGTAGAGGATCTCTTCCATCTGAAACGCTGCCGGCAGCGTTTCGATAAGAACCGTGGCGCGAATGGTTCCGATGGGGATGCCGGCGCGCCGCTCGGAGAACGAGAACACGTCATCCCAGAGCCGGGCTTCTTCGCTGGATTCGAGCTTGGCGATATAGAAGTACGGTCCGCGGCCGGAGTCGATCAGCGCCTGTGTGTTGTGGAAGAAGTACAGTCCGAAATCGACGAGACTGCCGGATGCCGCCATGGCGACGCCGGCGGGATCGACGAATCTGAGGTGTTTCTCGACGAGGTGCCAGCCGCGCGGCCTCATCACGATCGTCGGCGTCTCACCCTTGGTGAGTTTGTATTCCTTGCCCTCGGGGCTGGTGAAGTCAATCTGGCGACGGATCGCGTCGAACAACGAGACCTGGCCTCCGATCACGTTCGCCCAGGTCGGGCTGGTGGCGTCTTCCTGGTCGGCGAGCCACACCTTCGCCCCCGAGTTGAGGGCGTTGATCGTCATCTTGCGGTCGGTCGGTCCGGTGATCTCGACCCGGCGGTCTTCGAGACCGGGCCCGGCCCCGGCCACCCGCCAGGAAGCATCCGCCCGGATCGACGCGGTGTCGTCGCGGAACTTCGGGTCGCGGCCGTTGCCGATCTCGAAGCGGCGGCGCATCCGGTCGGCGAGCCGGTCGTGACGGCGGCCGGCGAACCGCTGGTGCAGATCGGCGAGGAACTCGAGCGCCGCCGGGGTGAGGATCTCGTCGAAACGCTCATGCAGCCGACCGACAACCTCGATGCGAGGGCCGGCGGGCAGCCGGGTGGGGACGGGCAACGTGGTCGGTGCCGTGCTGTGCTCGGCGAGCAGCGTGTTCATAATCTAAGTCCTTTGAATAATTTCGTTGGTCGAGTAGGCCGCCTTTGGGGGTGCGGTCGGGTCCTAAAGCGAGTCTGTGGGAGTCGCAAGTGCTTCTGATGGGAAAAGATCAAGGAAGATGACCGATTCTTCTGCTTACTGGAAGGAGAGGGGAATGCCACGATTGCACCATGACCAGCACCGCAGCTCATTCCCGCCTCGCGATCTCTGAGTTCGATGAGGGTGAGGTCGACGCACTCACGCTCGGTTGGCGCATCCGTCAATTGCGGGTAGCCCGAGGAATGACGCTCGACCAATTAGGCGCCGCGATAGACCGCGCCGCGTCCCAGGTTTCCATGATCGAGAACGGCAAACGGGAACCTCGGCTGTCGATGCTCCGGCAAATCGCCGCAGCGCTCGGCACAACAACCGAGGACCTCCTCAGCGACGAAGCGCCGTCTGAACGCGCTGCCCTGGAGATCGCCGTGGAGCGGGCGCAGCGCGGACCGGTATTCTCAGCCCTCGGCATCCCCCCACTGAGGGTGTCGAAGGCGCACAGCGATGAGACGCTTCGGGCGATTCTTGCACTGCATTCGGAGGTCGAGCGGCTGCACCGTGAACGGGCGGCAACGCCGGAGGAGGCTCGGCGCGCCAACGCTCAACTCCGCGCGACGATGCGGGCACGGGACAACTACTTCCCCGAACTAGAGGCGGAGGCCACCAAGCTCCTTGCCGCCGTCGGCCACTCGGGCGGGCCGGTGTCGCAACAGCTCGTCGGCGACATGGCGAACCACCTCGGCTTCACCCTCCATTACGTCGGCGATCTGCCCCACTCGACCCGGTCGGTGACCGACTCGAGGAACGGCCGGATATACCTGCCGACCCAGCAGTCGGCATCCCGTGACTCGCGCTCGCCCGTGGTGCAAGCGTTCGCCAGCCACGTGCTCGGCCACCAGGAACCCTCCAACTACGCCGATTTCCTGCGCCAGCGCGTCGAAACCAACTACCTCACGGCGGCGATTCTGCTGCCTGAGGCCGACGCCGTCCGGTTCCTCACCGAAGCCAAGAACTTCCGTCGCATCTCGATGGAGGACCTCCGCGACGCCTTCGCTGTCTCGTACGAGACGGCTGCGCACCGATTCACCAACCTCGCCACCGCGCGTTTCGGCATCCCCGTGCACTTCTCGAAGGTGCACGAGTCCGGCACGATCGTGAAGGCCTACTCCAACGACGGCGTAAAGCACCCGACGGATGCCCTCGGCGCGGTCGAGGGGACGACCGTCTGCCGCAAGTGGACGGCGTTCACCGTGTTCGCGGCGGAAGACCGGTTCAGCCCCTGGTACCAGTACACCGACAACCCCAACGGCACGTACTGGTGCACGTCCCGGATCGAGAAGGCCAAGGAGGGTGACTACTCGGTGACGGTCGGGGTGCCGTTCGAGCACGTGAAGTGGTTCCGTGGCCGTGAGACGACGAATCGGTCCCTCTCGAGCTGCCCGGACGACGGCTGCTGCAAAAGCGCTCCAAGCGCACTTTCGGAGAAGTGGGCCGGCCACTCCTGGCCGGCGGCCAGGACGCCGACCAGCTTGCTCGCCGCGCTCCCGACCGGCACATTCCCGGGCGTGAACGAGGTCGAGGTTTATTCCTTCCTCGAGGCTCACGAGCCAGCCTAAATATCAACGCGCCGGGACAAACCTGAGCAGCCAGAGGGATGACACCCCGATACGCGCTCAGTTCGTTTGTTACCGGCGACGGGGGTTCCGACACCGTTACCATGATGGACTTCGGGGTTTCCGAGCGTGGGACGCAGTCTTGCCGTGCCGCCATGCCCGGCGCAAGTTGCGCTTGATGGCTAATAGAAGGTACGGGGCTCCCATCACGGCGGATGAGTTGGCTTCCTAATCTGGCCGGGTACATTTTGGTTTATCCACGATGGCGGACCCCGGAGCCGTGCAGCCACTATGGAGTTCGGCGGTGACCGGGACAGGTTGCATTCCCCGCTGAGAAGGATGGGCAAGATCGATTGGGCACTGCAACATCCCGTCACGACCGCTCTAACCGTCGTTGACGGTACCCGTATTGCTTATCGCACCTTGGAGTGCCGGGATCCGGATTCGACTCGGCTCCTGCAGGGGAATTTCGGCTGCCTCAGAGAACCGCTGAATTCAAGACGTGGGGAATTCTCCACGTTCACAGGGCCGTAGTGGAGGACACCGTGTCACGAGTTGGGCAGAGTCAGGAGCAGCGGGTCGCTATCGTCACCGGTGGCGGCACGGGCATCGGGGCCGCCACTGCGCGCAAGCTCGCGGTGGACGGGTACGAGGTCGTCGTGACTGGTCGGCGAGCCGCGGCCATCGAGGAGGTCGCCGAGTCGATCGGCGGTCGGGCGATCGTCGCGGACGCCTCGCGCGCCGACGAGGCTCGCGCGACCATCGACACCGTCCTCGAAGCCTTCGGACGGCTGGATCTCCTCGTACTGAACCACGGAGTCCTGCAGTCCGTCCCGTTCCTCGAGACGACCGACGAGCTCTGGGAGGAAACCCTTGCTGTCAACCTCTCGGGAGCCTTCTATCTCAGTCGCGCAGCTCTTCCGTCGCTGATCGAGAGCCGTGGCGCAATCGTCGCGGTCGCATCAATCTCTGCGCTGCAGGTTTGGCCTGAATCGAGCGCCTACTGCGCGTCCAAGGCCGGCCTGGCCATGCTCATGCGGACGATTGCGTATGAGCATGGAGAGAGCGTCCGTGCGAACACGGTCAACCCTGGCACCGTCGCCACGCCAATGGTCGAGCGGGACGTCGCGGAGCTCGCCCGGCAGCAGGGCATCACTTCGAGCGACGAAGCATGGCTCGGGCTGACGGCGACCGTCCCGCAACGGCGACCAGCACAGCCATCCGAGATCGCGGAGGCGATCGCTTGGTTGGGGTCGCCCGCTGCTTCCTACGTCAACGGCGCGACGCTCGAAGTCGATGGCGGGCTAAGCATCGTCGGTGCATAGCCGACGACCTGCCGGCCTCGAGCGCATGTCCGGCAAGCTCTGCCTCAAAACGAGAGCAAACTCCGTGATCAACGCGGCGGTTAGCTGGCACTTACACAGCGATGCCGGCCTCCCCTGGGGGAGACCGGCATCGTTTGGTGCAGGAGAACGAGTCCTAGAACTGGTTCATCGTGTTGTTCTCGCCGCCGGCTTTGAGGGCCGAGTCGCCGGCGAAGTACTCCTTGTGGTTGTCACCGATGTCGGATCCGGCCATGTTCTGGTGCTTCACCGTGGCGATTCCCTCGCGGATCTCGCGGCGCTGCACGCCCTTGACGTAGGCGAGCATGCCCTGGTCGGCGAAGTAGCCCTTGGCCAGGTCATCCGTCGACTGTGCGGCCGTGTGGTAGGTGGGCAGCGTGATCAGGTGGTGGAAGATACCGGCCTGTGCCGAGCTGTCGCTCTGGAACGTGCGGATGTTCTCGTCGGCAACTTGCGCCAGCTTGGTGTCGTCGTACTCGACGCTCATAAGCTTGCTGTGGTCGTATGCCGAGACGTCCTTACCCTCTTCGACGAAGGCGTCGTAGGCCTGCTGGCGGAAGCTGGCGGTCCAGTTGAACGACGGGCTGTTGTTGTAGACCAGCTTGGCGTTCGGGATGACCTTGCGAACCTCGTTCATCATGCCGGCGATCTGGCCGATGTGCGGCTTCTCCGTCTCGATCCAGAGCAGGTCGGCACCGTTCTGCAGCGACGTGATGCTGTCGAGCACGCAACGCTCCGCACCGGTTCCCTCTCGGAACTGGAAGAGGTTGCTGGGGAGGCGCTTCGGGCGCACGAGCTTGCCGTCGCGCTTGATGACGACGTCGCCGTCGCTTAGCCCGGACTCGGGGATCTCTTCGACGTCGAGGAACGAGTTGTACTGGTCACCGAGGTCGCCGGGCGTGCGGCTCACGGCGAGCTTCTGCGTGAGGCCGGCGCCGAGCGAGTCGGTGCGCGAGACGATCACGCCGTTGTCGATGCCGAGCTCGAGGAACGCGTAGCGCACCGCGTTGATCTTGGCGATGAAGTCCTCGTGGGGAACGGTGACCTTGCCGTCCTGGTGGCCACACTGCTTCTCGTCCGAGACCTGGTTCTCGATCTGGAGCGCGCAGGCGCCCGCCTCGATCATCTTCTTGGCCAGCAGGTACGTGGCCTCCGGGTTGCCGAAACCGGCGTCGATGTCGGCGATGATCGGCACGATGTGGGTCTCGTAGTTGTCGATTTGCGCCTGGATGAGCTCGACCGAGGTCTCGTCGCCTGCCGCACGCGCGGCATCCAGCTGTGTGAAGAGCAGGTCGAGTTCACGGGCGTCGGCCTGTCGGAGGAATGTGTAGAGCTCCTCGATGAGGGCCGGAACGGCCGTCTTCTCGTGCATGGACTGGTCGGGGAGCGGTCCGAACTCCGACCGCAGCGCGGCAACCATCCAGCCGGAGAGGTACAGGTAGCGCTTGTTGGTGGTCTTCAGGTGCTTCTTGATCGAGATGAGCTTCTGCTGGCCGATGAAGCCGTGCCAGACGCCAAGCGACTGGGTGTAAACGGAGGAATCGGCGTCGTACTCCGCCATGTCTTTGCGCATGATGTCCGCGGTGTACTGGGCGATCTGGAGGCCGGTGCGGAAGCGGTTCTGGGCGCGCATGCGGGCGACCGACTCGGGGTTGATCGCATCCCAGCTGCTGCCGGTTTCCTGCTTCAGCGCTTCGATCGCGTCGATGTCGTCTTGGTAGGCGGTCATGTCTCTTCCTTTGTTATGAGTGGTTCTGTGCAGCGTGGTGCCGGGAGTGTTGTGTAATGCCACTCTGAACGAAGAACACCCGGTCTTCAGGCGATTTCAGGGCAGAAGTTGTGTGATTCTTCTGGTGCGCAGAAGAAGAGGATTTGCGACCCTGTCGTTACGCCCGCTCACATTTAGAATCGCTGGATGATGTCAAACATGACAACGACGACTGCGGACCTGTACGACGAACTGGGCGATGACATCCAGTCACTGCCGATTCAATTTCAACTTTTTGGCGCTCGATCGAAATTCGAGGGACTGATCCGGACGGTGAAGTGCTTCGAAGACAATGCGGTTCTCAAGTCCGTCTTGTCGACGCCCGGCAACGGAGGCGTGCTTGTCGTTGACGGTGACGGGTCGCTCGAGCGGGCACTGATAGGTGACATGATCGCTCAGATCGCGGCGGACAACGGATGGGCCGGTGTGGTGATCAATGGCGCGATCCGCGACCGTGTCGCGATCTCGAACATTTCGATCGGCGTTAAAGCTTTGGGCACCAACCCGCGCAAGAGCGCGAAGGCCGGCGAGGGCGAGACCGATATCGTCTTGGCTTTTGGTGGCGTGACATTCCGGCCAGGCGCAAGACTCTTCAGCGACGAGGACGGAGTTCTCGTCGAGTACTGACCAACGCGGTAGTACGCCCGACGTGGAAACGAAATGCCCCTCAGCGACCCTTCGAGGTGACAGGTAGCTTCGGTGCAGCAAATCTCCGGAGCTCGATCGAGTCACAGCTTCCTCGAGCGCGTCGCGCTGAGCGTCCCGTTGAATCATCGAGCCATTACCGGTGGCGCCAGCAGGTCGAGAATTGCGGCTGTTGCGGGGTTGGGCGCACTCGACCGCTCGATGTAGTGCTTCTTGGTGATTTGTGTTCCGGAATGACCGAGCATTTCCGCGGTATCCGTGTTCTCCATCGAGTTCGAGGAAGAGAACGACCGCGTAGGGCTGGTTGTACCGGTCGACCATGTGCCAGAGGCCGGGTCGGATCTCGGCGGCGGCGAGAATCGGATGCCATATCGGTGTCGGGCTCTTCGATGCACGAGCGCGCGCGTCGATGGCGTCCTGCCGGCTGTGCTGCATGGCCATGAGTGCTCCTGTGGTGCTTGGAGCAGCCCGGCCACTGCGTTGCGTCGATTCTAACGACTGAGCCACAGTCGCTTCGAGAGGAGCAAAACTGATTTGTACCCCCTTATGCTCGTCAGAGCGCCTGCCCCTGTAGGCGTTTGGCACGTCATCCCTGTCACCCGGTAGAGATATGAGTGGATCGTGCTCGCTTCGCCTCCAGGGCGCATTCGGGTTGTACCCCGGAGGCGAAGCACACTCGAATCACGCTGACCGGGAGAGGACTACTCGTGAATCTCTCCTGCCCAAGTTGCGGAGCATCGGTTATGGCAGTTCGGAATCCCTACTTCGGTACTGGCCTTGCCGTCCACGAGTTCCTGCTCGACTGTCGCCGATGCACGACAGTTAGCTTGATCGCCGGGCACCGGGAGAAACCCGCACTCGTGGAAACCCCGCCGCCCGCCTCAATGATTCGACGCTGGTGGAACAGGCTCGTCCAGAGGTAGGGGTGGCGTCATCCCCACCTTCGGGTGGCGGGGACGACGCGGGGCGCCCGAGGGCGGAGAGCGCCAAGCTTCGAGCACAGGGACGGGACACTGGGCGAGCGACCCCCATTCCGAGGGTGTACAGATCGGTAGTGCGCGGCGCGAAGAGTACCGGCTGCGTGTCCTCGGGAAGTTGGTCGCCAACCAGTAGTCTCCGCCCCCCTCGGCAGGGCTGCCACACGGCATCGAGGGCACTACGAATAGGGACACCCGTCTGTGCCCTCGATGTCGAGCGACTGGAGGCGCGTGGCGCAGTTCGGACTCTGCAACACGTCCTCAAGGTCGTCGCTCATGCGCGCGATGCGACGCCCGGGCGATAGCGACCCGCCATTCGCTCGGTAGAGTACGTGCCCGAGCTGTGTCAGATGCCTGCTCGGCGCCGCACACCCTCGACGACGAGTCGAAGCACCAAGCCAGGCAATCCCAGGTTTCTTGCGCGACTGGCGGCAGTCGACATCGGCGGCTGGGATGTGGTGACCCAGTGGCTTCGTTCGGCGTATTGGCGGACGTCGCATGCCCTTTTGAACGCGTCCTATTTTGTTGACTGACTGTTCCTGACTGATCGTTCACCTATCCGTACGCTGACGGCATGGGTAGAAACAGAACATTCGTCGAAACAGAGGTTATCGAGCAGTGCACTCGCATCTTCCGAAGTTTTAGATATGAGGGCACATCAATAGACGACCTCGTCCAGGAAGCGCGGGGTGTTCCTTCTGGCGCTCAAGCAGAGCGCGCCGCCGGGTTCGCCAACCGATGAAGCCACGGATCTTTTCGGCCGAGGTCATGCGAGAGCCAGCCATGCCGATGTCATCATGCACAAAAGGCTATGGGCAACCGCCGACACGCCGCGGCAGCCTCCACCGGAGTGACCCGCGTCAGCCGCTGATTGAGCGTGTCAATGGCCCCATCTGACGATTCGGCTGGTAGCCCACGAGGTCCCGCTCGTATGCCTTCCGCGCCTGGTGCTCGACCTGCCGCGCCCGCAGGAGCAGCACGAGGGTGATCGGCCCGTTCGCGATGAACTTCAGGGCGTTCCAGACGAAGAGCAGAACAAGCAGATGGACCCAGCCGGGGCCGCCACCGGCAACCCAGGCCGAGCAGAGCCACGCCGCGACAAGATATGGGACTGCAAGGAGTATGCCGGGCACGCCCCACTTGAGGCCGCGGCGCATGCGAAGCGCATTGAGCAGGATGTTCGTCGGCATGTTGCGCCAGAAAAAGATGCTAACGCGGACGCTAAATACCCAGAGCAGTCGGAACATGATCCGCACTCTCGTGAACGCGTGTCACTCCGCCGAGGAGATAGCCCGTGGATGAGCGCCCGGAGGCTGTCGCGTACGACCAAAAGATTTGTGACCGCTACCTCGACATTCAGGGTACGCCTCTCCCGCGACGCTCGGAAGAGCGGCGCTACAGGCTCGGTGGCGGCGCCCCTGCGACCGTGCACGCCTGCCACTCCCCCGCGGCTGTGTCCGTAGCGACTCTGCGTGCACGCTCCAGTGCTGCCCGAACGCAGATCATGTCACCCCGCTGTGCCGTGGTGACCGCGTTTCCCAACGCCGACTCATCCGCGATTCCATGCCGGTCGCGGTAAGCGGCGACGATGCGAACCTCACGTCGCCATTCTTGCGCGTGCTGCGGATCGTTCGGCGCGCCGCCGAGTTCGGAGAGCCACGGCGCTCCCCCGCGCACCGCCTCATCGACGAGCGCATCGGCCCGCTGCTCAATGAGGTCGCGGCGCTCGCACAAGGCGATATGCATGTCACCGGCCATCGGGCCGACGGCAGGCGTTATCAGCCCGGCGATCGGCCGCAGCGGCTTGCGGACTCGCCCTGCACCGCGCGCATCGGAAATCGCGCGCGCCACTCTTTCGTGGAGCACTGCGGCGATGTCGTCCGCAGCGCTGACACCGCGCGCCGCCGCGAGTCGCGGCAGCAACCGGTCGACGTCGTAGCCGTCGGCCTCGGCTCGCCGCAGCTCCGCGCCGAGCGCACTGAACGCCGTCGAAGCGATCGCCGCGGCAGCCTCGTCGGCAGCCAGCCCGGATGCGAGCAGAAGCGCCGCCCACCGCTCTTGCTGCGCGGCGCCCGCTATCGTCTCGTACTCAGCGGCGAGCTGCGCGACCGATCCCCAGGAATCCTGCTCCGTGGCAATGGTCTGGTGGGCCGACAGCTCCGCTCCGACGTGCTGGAGCACCCCGTACAGCACGGAGCGCGCGTTTGCCTCGGCCTGGTCAGCGGGATGCCGCGTGCTGTGATCCTCATCAGGTCGACTAACCGAGACGTAGGCTTTGTTCCCCTGGCGTCCACGCGTCATGGAGACGTAGAGGTTCTCGCGCGTCGTACCCGGCTCGATGAGCGCGTGCGCGGTGTCCGTGGTGATGCCCTGTGCGCGGTAGGCAGTGACCGCGTACCCGAGTTCGACGTTTTCGGCGACGTACTCGGCGGGGAGCACGATCGCGCCGCCCCAGCGCCGCCCGACGCGGCGAACCATCATCGCGCCGTCCGCCTTCACCGCCGAGACGAGCCAGCGGTCGCCGTTGCGCACCCACTCGCGTCCTGCCCGCAGGGTGCGTTCGTTCCGCCGCGTCAACACCATGTCCCCGACGGATGCCGCGGTTCCATCGTGCAGGGCAACTTCGGCGCCCGCATCGACGTCGCCGACGAGCACGAGGTCGGCGCGAGCCCGCTGGTTGAGCGCGGTCACCGCGCCGCCGGTTTCGGCGATGAGGATGGAGGCGAGTCCGGCGGAACGATCTTGTCGCCAGCCGGCGTACGCTGCATCCGCCATCTGCTCGGCCTCGCCGCCTACGACGCGGCTGTGAGCTTCGTAGGCGTGAATGGCGGTTGGCCGCCCATGCCGAAGTTCGAGCGACGCGGACTTCTCCCAGTCGTGGACGAAACGGTGCACGTCGGCCAGCTCGGGCACATCCTCGCGACTGGAGACGAGCATGGCGAATGCCCCGCCCGCGTCGACGGATTGCAGTTGCGCCCAGTCTCCGACCAGCAGAACCTTCGCGCCCGCGCGGGCGGCGATCTGAGTGAGCCGGTCGAGCGAAAGCGTTCCGGCGAGCGACGCCTCGTCGACGATGACAAGCTGGCCGGTGGTGAAGGCGATGCCGTGGTCGCGGAAGTTCTGCCACCACTTCGCTGTGTTCTCGGTCGATATGCCGAGATCTTCGGCGAGCGCCTGCGCGGCGGTGGCGGAGGGTGCAAGACCCACGACCGAGCCTTCCCCATGCTGCGACTCCCACGCGCGGCGCAGCTCGTTCATCGCCGTCGTCTTGCCCGCACCGGCCGGGCCGACGAGCAAGTCAAGCGCGCGGCCGGAGGCTGCGATGGATTCGAGCGCCGCGCGCTGGTCCGCGCCGAGGGCACCGGCACGGTTGCCGCGCGTGTGTGCGGCGCGTGCAAGAGCCGCGGAGCTGATCACGGGGCCACACGTGTCGCGCGAGAACGCGAGCAACCGGTCTTCGGCTTCGAGCAGCGCGGTGGCAGTGTAGCGTGCGGAGTTCCGTGGCCGGAAGACGCTTGTGCCGTCGCTGCGCTGGAACACCGCGGGACTTGTTGCAGGCTCGGGAGGCGTGAGGCGCAGCGACGCCCGCTCGGCGGCATCCGCGATCATTCCGACGATCGCCTCGCGATCTTCGGTTGCTGCGAAACGCCAGCCCATCGTCTGGCGAGCGGCCTCGGCGTAGAGGTTCCAGCGTCCCCACGTCGTGCGCTTCTCGCCGACAACCGTGACTACGACCTTACCGACCCCCGCGATCACGTCGAGCGGCACGTCATCCGCCCGCAGCAACGCGGGGGCCTCGACGCGTACCGCCTCGCGCGCCCACACGGTCGCATCGCGCCGGAGAAGATGGCTGGCGCGGGTACGCCAGTCGTGCGTCAGCGCGGTGAGCGGTCGCATCTCCTTGTCGGGCCGGGTCGTCAGGGTCGCCTGCTGACGCAGCCGGATGATCGTTGTTTTCGAGGGCGCGTGCCCGTGCGTGGCAACATAGTCGGCGATCAGCCGATCTTTCTCGATGTCGATGTGCTGGGAGCGCGACGAGAACTCGGCGACAAGTGCCTCCGGCACCGTCGCGATCGACCAGACCGGGTTGCGGTCGCCATCGCGCTCCCGCCGCTCCCAGGTGACGCCGAGTGTACGCGTCAGATGGTCGGCGAAGACCGAGTTGTGCAGCTCCGAGAGAGCGACGGTCGCTGCGTGCAAGGGTCGACCGTCAAGCGAGCGCCACCGGCCATCGAAAGCGGTCTGCACTTTGTTGCTCACGACGACGTGCGTGTGCAACTGCGGATCACCGGCGCGCGAGTCGAAGTGGTCGAACCCGACGGCGATGAGACCGGTGACATCGACCTGCGCAACCGCTCCGTCGCGGGAGGTTGCGCCCGAGCGGGTGGCTGCGAGCTCGCGCTCTATGAACGCAACCACCTCTGCAACGGCCGCGTGATGCGCGTCGGCGATGATGGCCTGGGTATCGGCATCTGCGACCGCCCAGAGCACGGATGCCGACTTAGGCAGCGAGAACGTGAAATCATACCCGGCGACCGCCCGACGCAGCCCACGCTCCGCTTCCTCGGCTTCGATCGCCACGGTCGCTTCGGCGCGCTGAACGATGCCGAGGCCCGGAGCGAGCGCCGCGAGACGCTCGGCGATCCGATCAGCGACGCTCGCGTATGACGGGTACGCACGCCCGAGCGGTTCGCCGGTCACCGGGTCGAGCCCCAGCCCCAGAAGCAACTGGAGCTGAGCTTCCGATACCTGCGCCCCCTTCGTGATCTCCCCATGGCCGAGGGACGACAGCCCGCCGCCGAGCCAGCGACCGGGCGGCGTTCCAGCCTCGGCGTAGTAGCGCGTCAAAGGCAAGGAGAGCGGCCGATCGCCGTCCGCCGCTGCGACGGTGCGGAGCAGGTACTTGTACCCGTCGCCGGCGCTCATCACGCGCATCGAAACCGACACTGGGCGCCGCCTCTCCTCTGCCAGAGAGGTGGGCACCCGAGCCCGCGGCAGCGGCCCCCTTGATCTGCAAGACGTGTGTCAGCTCGATGGGCTCTGGCCAGGCGATTCCTGGGCG